>DASWKO010000232.1:0-19858 GCA_036396595.1 Nitriliruptorales bacterium
CGCCGTGCCACCAGTCGCTGCCGAGCTCGCCGCCGCCCCGGAGGTTGGCGTGGACGTAGACGCCACCGGCCGCGACGAAGGCGGCCCAGCGTGGGTCCCACCCGAGCGTGAAGCGGTGGTTGAAGCCTCCGTAGGCGTAGATGACGGTCGGCCTGGGCGACGGCTCGAGGTCCGTGCGCTGGATGACGTGCGCAGGGACCTGCGTCCCGTCGGCGCTGGTGGCCCGCACCAGCGTGACGGAGATGTCCGTCAGGTCGTGGGCCGGGGGCTCGACGACCGTGACGCGTCCGGTCTCGACGTCACACGCGAACCGGCCGGGTGAGGTCGTGGCCGACGCGAACACGAACGTGAACGAGCGTTCACCCGTGGACACCACGCTGGTCACGGTACCCAGACCTGGAAGGTCGACCTGGCGCTGCGTGCCGTCCGGGTCGAGGATGGTCAGAGCGGAGCAGGCATCGCGCAGCAGCTCGACCACCATGCGATCGCCGACGCGCGTGATCTTCTGGACCACGTCGTCGCTCTGGGGAACGATCTCGTCCCACGTCGTCGGGTCGTCGCTCGTGGTGACCGGGATCGAGACCACCCGACCCCGTGGGGCGGCCTCACGCGTGACTGCGACGTAGCGGTCACCGTCGAACTCACCGGCGAGCTGCTCGTCTCCTTCCGCGACGAACCGGCGCCACGGCCCGTGGGCGGCACGGTCACGGATCCAGCTCAGCCGGTGGGTCTGCACGCCCGGGTAGGTCAGCAGACCCAGCCAGCGTCCGTCGCCGGAGACCGTCGGCACCCCGTGGACGGGCAGGTGGGGGACCGGCAGCGGTTCCTCACGGGTCGCGCCACCGATCTCGTGGAACCACAGGTACTTGCGGCTGTCGACCGTGTCGACGTCGCGACCTGCGTTGACGTAGAAACCGGACTCGTCCGGCAGCCAGGCGACCAGGGCCGCTGACGCGTAGGGGATGCGGTCGGGTCGCACGGCGCCGGTGTCGGCATCGACGACGTGCAGGGTGCTCTGCTCGTTGCCCGCCACCGACAGTCCGTACGCCACGTGGCGCCCAGACGGTGAGGCGTACCACCAGTCGATGGTCTGCTGCTCGGTCGCGACCAGCACGCGCGGATCCGCGTCCGGCGTCCGTACCTCGAGGTGAGGGCGTTGCGCATCCCCGGCCCGGGTGAGCACGAACGACCGCTCGCCCCGCAGGACGGGCAGCTCGATCCGGGGCGCCTCGAACCGGCGCAACAGCCCTGGGACGGCGTCGAAGTGCGGCCACGACCGCAGGTGGGCCTGGGTCCCGGCGTCCTGCTCGTGCTGCCACGCCAGCACCTCGTCGACGTCGTCCTCGAGCCACACGAACGGGTCGTCGAACACGACGCCCGCGACCGCCACGGTCTGTGGCCGCGGTTCGGCCGACGCGGCCGCTGCGCCGGTGTCGATCTGGGTCATCGCGATGTCCTGTCCTCGGAGCGCGGTCAGCTGAACGTCCGCAGCGACCCGACCCCGCCCTGGAACGTCATGCACGGGTCGTCGGGGGCGTCGCCGAGGAAGCCCTGTTCCTCGGGCCAGCTCGTGGCGGTGTGGCGTCGCCCGCCGTCGACCAGCCGGTAGCAGCCCTGGAGGCCCGACGGGTTGGTCGCGTTGCGGTCCCACCAGCCGACCGTCGCGTCCTTGACGCAGGTGTAGTCGCCGGGAAGGTAGAAGCAGGCAGGCGCGTCCGGGTCCGAACTGACGTGCGGCGGGATCGCGTGGAACCCCTGGTCGATCGACGTCGGGGTCAGCCGGGGGCCGGCGACCTGGATGCCGGTGAAGAGTTGGCGGAGATCCTCGTAGAAGGTGCGCAACCCGCAGGTGTACTCGCGGTCGGTGTCGTTCCAGCCCGGGTCGGCCTCGACGAGCGCCTGGTAGCACGGACGGTCGCGGACGTGCGACACGGCGGCCATCGGGGTCACCGTCCAGGCGTGCTCGTGCCAGACCTCCTGGTCCTGGAGCGTGGCCGGGCCCCAGCCTTCGCTCTGGTTGTCTCCGGCGAGCAGCCACTCGGGGTGGTACCTGAACTGCCCGGCCACCTTCGAGTGCTCGTTCTCGTAGCCCCCGGGCCGGATGACCGTCGTGACGCCGGCGGCCTGGAAGCTCGAGATGTTCTGCGTCGCTGCCGCGCGGTTCGCCGTGGACTCGAACGCGTTGACCTGGGGGTACGAGCCGGTCTCCTCGAACTCCCCACCGCAGTCCTCGATCCGCGTGCGGATCTCCTGGGCGAGGAGTGCGAGGTTCGGGGCCCCGGGGTCGTCGGCGTACAGCAGCCCGAGGCGTCGTGGTCGCTCGGCGTCCGGCTGGCCGTCCCCGTCGATGTCGCCGGCGGCGACCGCCGGTCGACCGACGACACCCCGACACACGTACGCGGCGACGTTGTCGGCCTGCTGCTCCAGGGTCGGCGGGTAGCTCCAGATCAGCCCGGGCGTGCGGCGGTAGAAGGAGGCGGACTTCGCGTGCAGCGACCCGAAGTTGAGGACCCCGTTGTCCGCCATCACCTGGAGGTAGTCGTCGTTGTAGAGGAGGACGTACGGGAACACGGCGAAGGGATCGACCTTCGCGAGGTTGTCGAGGGCGTCGGCACGCCGTCCCTCGGGAGACTTGGACGGGGTGCCACGGTCGTAGTAGATGTGGAAGTGCGCCCGCCGGCCGTAGGTCTGGTAGCGCGTGTTGAAGTAGTCCTGGAAGCGCCGCAGGGCGCGCGTGTTGATGAACTCGTCGGGCTCTTCGGGTTCCCACAGGTCGACGTAGGTGTTGTACGAGGGGCCTTCGGACCCGCGGCTGGTCCCGCTCGAGGTGGTGCACCCGTTGCAACCCGTGGACGAGTCGAAGTAGAACAGGATGGTGACCTCCTCCCCGGTGACGCCGTGGTAGGTGGCGCCACCGTTGTCGCCGTCGAAGTGCGCGACGCACGGGGGCGAGAGCGGGTCCTCGGTCTGGCGGGGCGGGTCGCCGACGCAGCGCTTGGTGACCGGACGATCCCCGACGCCGCCCGGGAGCGGCGGGGGTGGCGGGGGGAGCCCCACGCCGTCGCCGCCGGGGCTCTCACCGCGCGGGGCGGTGGAGCTGCTGCCGAGACCGAGGCTGCTGGTGTTCCCGCTCTCGGGCGGCGGAGCGGTGTCGTCATCGGGTGGGACCGGCGCGAACTCCAACGTCGCCGACGGGTTGCTCTGGGGCACGTTGAGCGATGACGGCAGCACGAACACGGCCAGCAGCGTCGCCGCTACGAGCCCCACCAGCGGCGGGTAGCGCTCCATGCGCGATCGTCCCGGTCGCACCCACGCTCCCTTCCGTCCTGTGCTACGCGTTCAGGTCGGCCAGGCCGACGTACTCAGCCGGTGACGGTGCGACCGGCCCCGACGCCGCCCTGGAACGTCATGCACGGGTCGTCCGGGCTGTCGCCGAGCAAGCCGCGGCCTTCGGGCCAGCTCGTCGCCGTGTGGCGGCGGCCACCCTCGACGAGGCGGTAGCAGCCGTCGAGGCCTTCACCGTTGGTCGCGTCGCGATCCCACCAGCCGACCGTGCCGTCCTTGACGCACGTGTAGTCACCGGGCAGGTAGAAGCAGGCGGGCGCGTCGGGGTTCGCGCTGAGGTGCGGGGGGATGGCGTGGAACCCCTGGTCCACGGACCGCGGTGCGAGCTTCGGGCCAGCGACCTGAATGCCGGTGAACATCTGCCGCAGATCCTCGTAGAACGTGCGGAGCCCACACGTGTAGCTCCTGTCGCCGTCGCTCATGGACTGGTCGGCCTCCGTGAGCGCCAGGTAGCACGGGCGCTGCTCGACCGGCGACACCGCGGCCATCGGCGCCACCGTCCACGCGTGGCGGTGCCAGACGTCCTGGTCCTGGAACATCCCGGGGCCGAAGCCCTCGATCTGGTTGTCGCCGGCGACCAACCACTCGGGGTAGTAGCCGATGCGGCGCGACATCTTGGAGTGCTCGTTCTCGTACCCGCCGGGCCAGACGATCGTGGTCACGCCCTGGGTCTGGAACACGGCCATGTTCTGGGTCGCGACCGTGCGGTTCTCGGTGGACTCGAACGCGTTGGCCTGAGGGAACGATCGCGTCTCGACGAACTCGCCGCCGCACGCCTCCACCCGCTGACGGACGGCCTGTGCGAACTGCGCCAGGTTTGGCTTGCCCTCGTCCTCGGCGTACAGCATGCCTAGCCGCCGGGTGCGGTCGGCGTCGGCCTGGCCGTCGCCGTCGATGTCCCCGGCGGCGACCGCCGGCTGCCCGATGACGCTCCGGCAGACGTACGCGGCGAAGTTGTCCGCCTGCTGCTCGAGCGTGGGTGGGTAGCTCCACACCAGGCCGGGCGTGCGCAGGAAGAACTCGGCCGACTTGGCGAGCCGGGATCCGAAGTTGAGCACCCCCTTGTCGGCCATGACCTGGAGGTAGTCGTCCGGGTACGACGCGACGTACGAGAACGCAGCGAACGGCCGCAGCTCCTCGTAGTTGGCGATCGCGTCGGCGCGCCGCCCCTCGGGCGTGTTCGAGTCGGCGCCCCGGTGGTAGTAGATCCAGAAGTGGGCTCGCCGACCGTAGGTCTGGAAGCGGTCGTTGAAGTAGTTCTGGAACCGGCGCAACGCGCGGGTGTCGATGAAGTCGTCGGGTTGTTCGTCCGTCCACAGGTCGACGTACGTGTCTCGGGGGGCCGACTCGGAGCCACGTCCGGTGCCCGTCGCTGCTGGGCAACCTTGGCACATCGCGGACGTGTCGAGGTAGAACAGGATCGTGATCTCCTCCCCCGTGACACCCTGGTAGGTGGCGCCGCCGTTGTCGCCGTCGAAGTGCGCGACGCAGGGAGGCGACAGGGGGTCCTCGGTCTGGCGGGGTGGGCTGCCGACGCAGCGCTTGGTCACGGGGCGCTCGCCGGCGCCCCCGGGGATCGGAGGTGGTGGTGGGAGCCCAGCGCCCTCGCCGCCTGGGGCCGCGCCCGAGGGTGCCGAGGACGAGCTGCCCAGGCCGAGGCTGCCGACGTTGCCGCCGTCGGGGGGAGGTGGCGCATCGTCCTGCGGTGGGACCGGGGCGAACTCCAGCGTCTGCGTGGGGCTGCTCTGGGGCACGTTGAGCGCCGACGGCAGGACGAACACGGCGATGAGCGTGGCGATCAGGGCGGCGGTCAGCGGCGGGTAGCGCCTCAGAGCCGATGGTTGCTTCACCGTTTCCCTCTGATGCGGAGTCGTCCCGGTCGGGCTTGCAGTATCTTAACGGGTGCTAAGCTGAACGGCATCACGCTGACGACCTGGAGAGCGTTCGTGAACATCGACCAACTCGAGACCGGATCCGGCCACGCGGCGGCGTACAGGACGTTGAGGGATCTGGGGCTCGCTTCGCACGTGGCCGAGATCGATGCGTTCGGTTTCACCGTCATCCCACCCGAGCTCGCGGCCCCCGACGGGCTGGCGGACCGCCTCCTGGAACGGTTGCTGGAGATCTCGGCGCAGCGCAACGGCGGCATCGTCCCCGACGTCGAGACGGGCTCGACGCACGGCGAACTGTTGAACGCCGGCGGCCAGCACATGTTCTTCCTGCTCCAGGAGGGCCGGGTGTTCGAGGAAGCACTGATGAACCCGGTGGCGCTGGCGTTCTCGGACTACCTGGTGGGCCAGGACGCGATCTTCTCCAGCATGACCTCGATGGTGAAAGGGCCTGGCAAGCTGCCGCTGCGGATGCACTCGGACCAGCCGATCCATCCGATCGACCGCGCGCTCGTGTGCAATGCGTCGTACCTGCTGACCGACTACAGCCGCGAGAACGGGGCGCTCTGCTTCGTGCCCGGCAGCCACCGTGCCCAGCGCCAACCCATCGCCGCCGAGAACTGGCTGGTCGACGGCGGTCCGGTCATCGACGCGGTCGAGAAGGTGAAGCGAGGCGAGGACGTCGCGATCACGGTGCCGCCCAACGTCGTGCCCGTCGAGGCACCCGCTGGGTCGATGGTGGTGTGGCACGGCAACACCTGGCACGGCGCGTTCAACCGCACCACGCCCGGGTTGCGCGTCAACCTCATCATGTATTTCTCGTCACCCGCGCTGCTCCCGCAGGAGCCTTACCGCGAGCGCCTCCCCCAAGAGGTGCTGGACCGCAACGACGAGACGTTCGCCCGGCTGATGGGGCGCGACGTGTGGTACGGCTTCACCGACGAGGGGCCGCAGTACGAGCCGGGCGTCGCGTTCGAGCTGCACCGCAAGCGCGCCCGTGCCGGGTTCGTCGACCCGGCCGTGCCGTCGTGAGCGAGCGTCACCCCTGCGGGTCCGAGGCTTGGTTCGACGCTGTTGCGGAGGTGGCCGAGCGGTTGACGCGCGAGCGCGGCCACGAGATCACCGACGCCTACGAGGTCGTGGAGATCTACACCGATGCCCCTGCGGCCTACGCGGACGAGGACGGATCGATCGCCTGGCACGTCGTAGCATCGCCGGGCAAGCTGGGCGTCGGCCGTGGCGACCTGCCGTCCCCGAACGTGCGCATCACGATGACCTACGACACCGTGCTGCCACTGATGCGGATCGTCATCGCGGACGACGACGACGTCCGTGCCCGCATCGCGCAGGTGACGGGAGCCGCACAAGCGGACGGCCGGATGCGTGTCGAGGTGCTGGGGCCGGCGCGACCGAGCAACCCACTGGGCTCGGCGTTCCACGACGGCGTTGCGGCCGTCACGGCCTGAACGGGGGCGGCGCCGATGTCGTGGGAACCGGAGATCGAGGAACTCCGGCGCCGGCACGAACTGGCCGCAGGGCTCGGCGGGGCCGACAACGTCGCCCGGCACCATGCGCGGGGTCGTCTCACCGTGCGCGAGCGGATCGACCTGCTGGCCGACAAGGGTTCGTTCCGCGAGTTCGGGGCGTTGGTCGGTGCGGCGACCTACGACGACGGGGACCTGGTGGCGTTCGTGCCGAAGTCGACCGTCAACGGCGGCTGTACCATCGACGGCCGCAAGGTCATCCTCTCCGGCAACGACTTCACCGTGCGTGGAGGCTCGGGTGGGGCGGTGGGCTGGGAGCTGGGCCAGGAAGCAGGTCCGGCTGAGCGGGCAGGGGAGTGGCGGCTGCCGTTCATCCGGCTGCTCGACTCTGCCGGCGGCAGCGTCCGGAGCTTCGAGGAGATCGGCCGCACCTACCTGCCCGACGGCAACAGCCTGGTGGCGCGGGATGTCGCCCTGCTCAACGAGGTCCCGGTGGTCGCCGCGGTGCTCGGATCGGTGGCGGGCGGCCCGGCTGTCGCAGCCTGCATCGCCCACTTCAACGTCATGGTGGACGGCACCTCGCAACTCTTCGCGGGTGGGCCGCCGGTCGTCAAGGCCGCGTTCGGGCTCGACATCGACAAGCAGGACCTCGGCGGCGCGCGGGTCCACGCGCACGAGAGCGGAGTCGTGGACAACCTCGCCGCCACCGAGGAGGACGCCCTCCGACAGATCCGGCGCTTCCTGTCCTACCTGCCGAGCAACGTCTGGGAGGTGCCGCCGCGCGTGGTCGTCGGAGACCCGGTGGACCGGCGCGACGAAGAGCTGGTTTCGATCATCCCCCGCAACCAGCGCCAGCCCTATCGGATGCACGAGCTGATCGACCACGTCGTGGACGAGGACTCGTTCTTCGAGATCGGCGCCCTGTACGGCCGGTCGCGCATCACGGGCCTGGCACGCGTCGACGGCTATCCGGTGGGCGTGCTCGGCAACGACCCCATGCACGGAGCCGGCTCCACCGACGTCACGAGTGGCGACAAGGTGATGCGCCTGATGCAGCTCTGCGACACCTTCCACCTCCCGCTGGTGTCGTTCACGGACGAGCCGGGATTCATGGTGGGTCTCGAGTCCGAGCGGCGGGGCATCGAACGGGCGGGGGCGCGATTGGTGTGGACGACCGTGCGCAGCCGGATGCCCTGGATCACGTTCGTGGTCCGGCGGCTGTTCGGCGTCGGCGGTCAGTGTCACCACCGGCCGTCGGGGATGTTCCGCCGCTACGCGTGGCCGTCGGCGACGTGGGGCTCGATGCCGATCCAGGGCGGGGTGTCGGCCGCCTACCGCCGCGACATCGAGGCTGCGGAGGATCCTGCCGCACAGCAGGCCGAGATCGAACGCCGGCTCGAAGAGCTGACCTCGCCGTTCCGCACGGCGGAGGCGACCGGACAGGACATCATCGATCCACGCGACACGCGGCCGCTGCTGGCGGAGTTCGTGCAGGACGCGCAACCGATCCTTGCCGCCCAGGTCGGGGCGCCGGTGACGCCGTACCGACCTTAACGGCCGGTAGCATCGCACCCGACGAGGAGTGGCGGGTGTCCAAGGCAGCGACGGCGGCGACCGGAGCCGGTGCAGAGCGCGCCGGAAAGACCCACGGGACGACCAGGCCGGCCAACCGCAGCGAGATGATCCTGCGCGCCGCGGGGGCGCTGTTCGCCGAGCGCGGCTACGCCGCCGCGAGCGTGGACGAGATCGGCGCTGCGGTCGGGATCACCGGCCCCGCCATCTACAGCCACTTCCGCAGCAAGGATCACCTGCTGGCGGCGCTGCTCGAGCAGGCGCTCGACGCGATCGACGACGCGCTCGAGGCCGCGGTCAGCTCGAGCGCGTCACCCCGCGACGCGCTCGACGCGTTCCTGCACGGGACGATCCGGGTCGCCACCGAGCAGTCGTACCTCGCTGGGTTGTACGTGCACGAGCGGCACCACCTGTCCGACATCGACCGCCGGCGGCTCGAACGCAAGCGACGGGCCATCTTCCGCACCGAGGTGGAGCTGCTGCGCCAGCTCCGTCCGGACCTGGGCCGCGACCAGATCCAGCTCCGGCTGTTCGTGGTCGTCAGCGGGATGCTCGGATCGCTCAGCGAGTTCCGCACCGGGCTGGATGTCGCAGCGGTCGCCGACGAGCTGCACCGGATGGCGATCGCGGCCCTTCTGGTGGACTGACCGGTGGATCGACCTACGCGACGACGGGCAGCGCGATCGACGAGGGGCGCAGGGCGTCGCGGTGCACCCGCAGGCGCACGCCACCTTCGGCAGGCACACGGCCGAGCTGGTCCGCGTCCGCGCCGGCGATGGCGAGTCGGATGCGGTGGCCGCGCCGGAACCTCCACGAGGTGGGGTACAGGTCGAAGGTGATCTCGTCGACCTTCCCCGGAGCGACCGGACTGGCCTCGTCACGGGTGAAGTGCCGGTAGGGGCCGGCGGTCCAGTACGGCGGCTCCAGGCGGCTGGGCGCACGGAACAGCCCACGGAGCACGCCCTCGGTCACCATGTGGACCTCGCCGTCGGGTGTCACGTCCTCGAGGTAGGTGATGACCAGGTAATCCTCCGCGTCGGCACTGAGGTGCAGGGTCGCCACCGGGTGGCCGGTGATCTCGAGGTCCTCCTCGAGCGGGTCGGAGGTATAGGTCAGCAGGCGGCGGTCCGGCCCGGCGCGGTCCGGGTAGCGCACCGGCGTGCCGCTGCGGGAGTAGCGCGACGTGCTGCCGCTACCGGCCTCGAAGTCGACGTCGTACTCGTCCCACGCGCCCTCGCTCGTCGTCCCGGCGCTCGACGCCGCGCTCGACGTGGTGTCGATGAGCGTGCCGTGGTCGGCCAGCGACCACCGACGGCGCGTCGCCGAGGGCAGGGGCCAGTGCTCGGCGGTGCGCCACCGCTCCTCGCCCATCGTGAAGTAGCGCACCCTCGGCCGGTCGTCGTCGGGTGGCGCCGCGTCGCCGCGCAGGTGCCGGTCGAAGAACGCGGCGAGCTCGGCCGCGTGGTCGAAGTCGGTGGGACGCACGCCCTTGACGAGCGGGCTGGCGTAGGTCTTGCCGCCGTGGCCCCAGGGGCCGACGATGAGATGGTGCGGTCCGGTGTCGGCGATCGTGGCGTACAGGTTGACCAGGTCGCGCCCGAAGGCGCCGTCGTACCAGCCCGCGTAGCAGTAGATCGCGGCGCCCGAGGCGAGCAGCGCGGGCAGGTCCCGTGAGGGGCTCCAACTGTTGACCGAGACGTCGGCGTCGGCGGTCGGCATCCGCTCGTCGCGGTAGGTCACCGCGATGATGTCGTCGTACACGTACGAGCTGGACTCGTGCTCGCCGATCGCCGCCGCGAGCAGCGAGCCGTCGGTGTCCTCGTCGACCGGACGCAGACCCGTGACGAGCCGCGCCGTCGCGGGGTCGGTCTGCGCCATCAGCTCGCGTACGCGGTTCTGGTCGAATGCACGCACAGCCTCGCCCAGCGAGGTGACGAACGCCTGGATCGGCGTGCCGCCGGGCCGGCTGGCGGCGAACACGTCGAACGCGGTCCACAGGGGTGCGACCGCCCGAACCGCCGGGTGCTTGGCCGTCAGGAGGAACAGGGCGGCCATCCCGGGGGCAGAGATCCCGGTGGCGCCCACCAGGCCGTTGGACCAGGGCTGGCCGATGACCCACTCGACGATGTCGACGTCGTCCCGGCCGCCGTCGGGACGGTCACCCAGGGTCCGGCGGCCGAACGAGGCTCCGGCTCCCCGGTTCTCGACCACCATGACCGCGAACCCGTGCCGCGCCAGGCCCGGTCCCCACCCGCCGCCGTCGTACCGGACCCCGTCCAGGGCAGGGTCGCCGTCGTCGTCCGCGAGTGCGAGGGATCGGACGTACGGCGTGAGCACCAGCACCGTCGGTAGTCGGGCGTCCTCGGGCAAGGGATCCGGCAGGTAGAGGTCGGTCGCCAGCCGGACGCCGTCGGTCATCTCGACGTACCGCGAGGTTCTGACGAAGCCGGGGCCGGTCGGCGCCGGTGGTTGTGGTTCCTGCTCGGCCCACACGCGCTGGTCGCTCACTGCGGCTCTCCCTGTCGCCCGTTGCCTCCGCCATCACTCTAACTTAGTATCCGTTAGCATCCGCTTTCGGCTTAGTATCCGTTAGGGAAACGAACGGAGCGCATCGGTGGGCACGGAGTACGACCTCGTCGACCCCGGGCAGTTGCTGCCTCAGATGGTGGCCCGGCACGCACAGGAGCGACCCTCTGAACCGTTCCTCGAACACGTCGACGGCGGGTCGCTGACCTACGGGCAGACCGACGAGCTCGCCTGCCGTTGGGCCGGCGCGCTGGCGTCGCTCGGCGTCGAGCGAGGCGACCGGGTGATGACCATGCTCGAGCCCGGGCTGGACAACACGCCGCTGTGGCTCGGGATCGCGTGGCTCGGCGCGATCGACACCGGCGTGAACACCGACTACCGGGGGGCGATGCTGCGCTACGTGCTCGAGCACGCGCGTGCTCGCGTGATCGTGGTCGACGAGGCGCTGGTCGACCGCATCGTCGAGGTCGCGCCCCAGCTCGATGATCTGCCGACGGTGGTCGTGCTCGGCGGCGACGACGGTCCCGACGGTCCCGACGGTCCCGACCGTCCCGGCCTCGGCGTGCCGACGAGGTCGGCGGCGGCCATCCTGGCGGCGGCCGATCCGCTGGATGTCGGGGTCGAGCCCGCGCCCTGGGACATCGCGTGCATGATCTACACCTCGGGCACCACGGGGCCGTCCAAAGGGGTGTTGATCCCGTGGGCCCAGCTCCACGCGATGGCGGTCGGCGTGTTCCCGACCGAGGACTTCGGCGACGACGAGGCGTACTACTCGCCGTTCACGATGTACCACGTGAGCGGTCGGCTCCCGCCGTTCAACATGGCGTTGTGCGGGGGCCGCGTCGTCGTGCGCCAGCGCATGAGCCTCACGCAGGGGTGGAGCGACATCCGGACGCACCGGTGTACGACCGCCATCGTCGCGGGCCTGCTCACCCAGCAGCTCATGGACCAGCCTGCTGGGCAGGACGACGCGGAGCTGCCGCTGCGCCGTGCGGTGATCGGCCCGGTGCCGCCGAACATCAACGAGTTCGCGGACCGGTTCGGCGTCAAGGTGTGTACGGCCTTCAACATGACCGAGATCAGCGCGGCCACGTGGGCCGGTTGGGACATCGAGAACCACCTGAGCTGTGGCCGTGCCCGCGAGGGCTACCCCGGCTACCACCTCCGGCTCGTGGACGAGCACGACGTCGAGGTGCCGGTCGGCGAGGTCGGCGAGTTGATCGTGCGCACCGACGTCCCGTGGACCCTGAACGCGGGCTACTTCGCCGACCCCGAGCGCACCGCGCAGGCGTGGCGCAATGGCTGGTTCCACACCGGCGACGCGTTCCGCAGGGACGAGGACGGCAACTTCTTCTTCGTCGACCGGATGAAGGACTGCATCCGCCGCCGCGGCGAGAACATCTCGTCGTTCGAGGTCGAGATGCACGTCACCGAGCACCCCGAGGTGGTCGAGGTGGCGGCGATCGCCGTGCCCGACGAGCGGTCCGGGGACGAGGTGAAGGTCGTGGTCGTACGCAAGCCCGGTAGCGAGCTGACGCCCGAGGAGCTGGCCGGATACCTGATCCCTCGGATGCCTCGGTTCATGGTCCCGCGCTACATCGAGATGGCCGACGAGCTGCCCAAGACCCAGGCGACGATGAAGGTCCGCAAAGTCGAGCTGCGCCACGACCCGTTCAACGAGGCCACCTGGGACCGCGAAGCCGCCGGCATCACCGTCCCCCGCTGAACCGACCGAGCCAAACGAGGACCCATGACCCGCACCGTGACCGAGCACACCAGGACGATCGGCCATCGGACCATCGGCGCCATCGGGATGGGCTGCGCCGCGATGTCGCTCGCGGGTCCGACCCGCGACGAGGCGCTCGGCGTCATCCACGCAGCCCTGGACGCCGGCGTGAGGATGCTGGACGCGGCTGCCGCCTACACGCCCGATCTGGCATCCACCGGGCACAACGAGCGGCTCCTGTCGCAGGCGGTCCGGACCTGGACCGGTCCGCGCGAGGATGTCGTCATCGCGACCAAGGGCGGGCACCGACGGGTCCGCGACGGGCTGACGCTCGATGCCTTCCAAGTGTGCGGCCGCCCTGACGCCCTGCGAGTCGACGTCGAGGCGAGCCTGGCTGCCCTGGGGTCCGACCGCATCGAGCTGTACTACCTGCACTGGCCGGATCCGGAGGTCCCGATCGCCGAGAGCGTCGGTGCGCTGGAGGATCTCCGGCGGGAGGGAAAGGTCGGGATGGTCGGCCTGTCCAACGTGACGGTCGAGCAGCTCCAGCAGGCCGTGACCGCTGGTCGTATCGACGCGGTCCAGAACAAGTTCTCGCCGACGGCCACGGACTCCCGGCCGGTGATCGAGTGGTGCGAGCGCAACGGAGCGACGTTCGTGGCGTACTCCCCGCTCGGCGGCGGCGCGGCACGCGTCCTCGAGCACGCGCCGGCGTTCGGGGTCGTCGCTGATGCCCGTGGTCTGTCGGTCCAGCGTGTGGTCCTGGCCTGGGAACTCGCGCAGAGCCACGCGCTCGTCCCCATCCCCGGCTGTCGACGCATCGAGTCGGTGGCCGACTCGACCGCTGCGATGTCGTTGCACCTGACGGTTGACGAACTGCGAACCCTGGACGTGCCGTGACCATCTCCCCGCACCACGTCGACGAGGTCCGAAACCAAGGCTTCGCGGTCGTTCCCGAGTTCGTGCCACGGGCCCAGACCTCGCGCCTCCGGGAAGCCGCTGCCGCCCACTTTCCCCCCGCTGAGGAGGTCCGGCGCGACCAGGCCGCGGTGAAAGGCCTGGCCAACGGGCAGATCTTCCGCCTGTTCCCCTTCGACAGCGATGACCTCAACGACCTCGCGCTGCGGCCGGACGTCATCGGGTTCGCCCAGGCGGCATGCGGGGGGAGACCGGTGCACCTGGCGCAGGCCGTGATGCGTGCCAGCTACGGCGGAGCAGGAGTGCCCGACCAGCACCTGCACCGCGACTACACCGACAACACGATGCTCGTCCCCTCGGACGACCCCGCGTTCACCCACATCCCGTTCCTCATCTACCTGACCGACGTCAGCCTCGAGACGTCCCCGACCCACGTGTGCCCCCGTACCGCGACCGACGACAGGCCGCTGTGGCCACGGGAGCGTCCCCGTGATCTCGACCCCGAGCTGTACGAGCACGAGCGCCCCGTCGTCGCTGAAGCCGGCACGGCCATCGTGTACTCGATGAGCACGTTCCACCGTGGATCGGCGTTCAAGGCACCGACGGGCGTGCGGTTCGTCCTGCACGTCGTCTACCGGCCGGCCGGCTGCGAGTGGATGGCCTCGACCCCCTTCGGTGGTGCGTTCGCGACCGAGGCCGGACGACGGTTGATGAGCCGGCTCGACCCCAGCCAACGTGCCGTCCTCGGCGTGCCGCTGCCCGGGCACCCGTTCTGGACGTCCGAGACGCTGGCAGGGATGGGGGAGCGTTACCCGGGGATCGATCTCGGGCCGTACCTGTCCGTGGCCGTGGCTCACGACGGAGGCAGGCAGGTGGATGCGGCGACGGGGTGAGCGCTGGGGTCCAGCGCACGCGGGTGTCACGTTCGCCGGAGCGCTGGTGATGTCGCTCCTCGTGCTGCCCAGCGCGCTCAACGTCCCGCAGAGCAACCCGGCCCAGACGCTGGAGTTCGCCCCCGTGCTGCCCGAGGACGACGCCCCGCCGCCTGCCGATGCTGGCAACCTGGAGACGCTGGGCCTGGGCAGCTCCTCGAACGTGAGGGGCGACACGCTGGGAGCGCAGGGCCCCGGCGCGGCCCCTCCCGACGCGCCGCTGCCCCCGGGCCTGGGCGGGACGCCAGTCAGCAAGCGGTGCGTCGGCAACCCCCCACGGCAGACCGAGGACCCGATGGCCCCACCCTGCGTCGCCCACTTCGAGGGTGACAACGGCGGTGCCACGCACGAGGGCGTCACGGGCGAGGAGATCCGCGTCGTCATCGTCCGGGACGCATCGTCCGGGCCGAGCAGTCGGGGGATGGAGTTCGATGAGTACGACACCTGGCACGACCTGTCCGAGCCGCCAGCGCCCGACGACCAGCAGCGTGTCCGCGCCTTCAAGGCCTACGTTCGGCACTTCAACGCGCGCTACCAGACCTACGGTCGCACCGTCCACGCGTGGCTGCGGTTCACTGCTGCGCAGAACGACGCCGAACGGACCCCCGAGTCCCGGCGCGCCGAGGCCGCCCAGATCTCGAGCCGGGTACGCCCGTTCGCGGTCATCAACGACACGCGGACCAACGGTGGCGCGTTCGCGGAGGCGGCTGCCGAACTCGGGATGATGGTGTTCCAGGGCACCGACTACGCCACCATCGGACGATCCGAAGCGTTCTATGCGCGGTATCCCGGACTGTCGTGGAGCTATCAACCGTCGCTCGAGCGACGGGCCGCGTTGTTCGTGACCTACGTGTGCGAGAAGGTGGTCGGCCACGCTGTCAGCTTCAGCGGCGATGCGACCGACCACGGTCTACCGCGCGTCCTCGGCCTCCTCCGCAACGCTGCGGTCGGGTCCGCTGCCCAGGTGATCGGTGAGGAAGTCCGCACAGGCCTCCAGGCCTGCGGCGCCGAAATCGAGCTCGATCGCACCTACGACGGGTCGGACAGCAGCCAGCCGGTGTCCAACACGGCGGCGTTCGCGCAAGCAGGCGTGACGACCATCCTGTTCGCGACCCCGTCCGAGTACCAGCACTCGCACGCAGCAGCCGCGATCGGCTACTACCCGGAGTGGGTCCTGGCCGGCGACGACACGTCTGACCGTACTTTCCAGGGGAGGCTGTACGACCAGCGGGAATGGACCAACGCCCGCAACGTCTCGATCTACCCCAGCGTGACGGATCTGCGCAGCCATCCCTGTGCACAGGCGTACCGCGAGGGGGACCCGGAGGCAGCATGGTTCGACGTCAAGAACATCGGTTGTCCGGCCGCCTACGCGAGCTTGCGGCACCTCTTCACCGGGATCCAGGTTGCCGGTCCGAACCTGACCCCACGGTCGATGGAGGCGGGCTTCCGGGCCATCCCGGCCATCCCCAGCAGCGACCCGTCGATCCCCGCGTGCTACTACCTGCCGGGCGACTACACCTGCGTCAAGGACGCGCAGGCGCAGTGGTGGGACCCGAACGGGCAGCCACGTGACCACGGAGGCACCGGCTGCTGGCGGATGATGGAGAGCGGACACCGGTACCTCGCCGGTCAGTGGCCGCCAGGCGATGTCGAGGCGCAGCGCACGCCAGACGATCCCTGTAACTGGCAGGGTGCCGACGTGACGTGAGGGGCGGTGGCCGGCGTGACCTGTCAGTCAACTGTTCAGTGGGCCCACGAACCTCGAGCACGGGTCGGACGAGGTCGCGAGGGTGAGCACGTCGGCTTGCGGCCAGGTCTCGGCCGTATGGCGCTGGCCACCTACGGAGGCCCGCCAGCATCCCGACGACCCGTCAGCGGCGTTTCCGTCCGCGTCCCAGTACCACGCGGCCGCGTCCTTGATGCACGTGTAGTCACCGGGTGCGAAGTAGCAGGCCGGGATGCTCGGATCGGCGCTGCGGTAGGCGGGGATCGCGTGGAAGCCTCGGTCCATCGACTCCGGGGTGAGCCGCGGACCCGCGACCTGTATGCCGGTGAACAGCAGGCGCAGGTCGCGGTAGTACGTGTGGATGGCGCAGTTGTACCGGAGGTATGCCGTCGACACGTTGGCGTCGCCCTCCTGGGCGGCCAGGTAGCAGGGGCGCTGTTCCATCGGCGGGTCCTGGGGTTGGGTGGTGATGACCCAGGCGTGGCCATCGAAGCTGGACTGGTCCTGGAGCTGCCCCGTGTTGTACCCCTCACCCTGGTTGTCCCCTGCGATGATCCACTCCGGGCGATATCCGATCTGCGCGCCGGCCCGCGAGTGTGTGGTCTCGTACGCCTGTGCCCACACGACCGTTGTCACGCCGGCCTGTTGGAACGCGGCCATGTTGCCCGGGGCGTGGGTCGCGTTGTTCTGTTCGTTGCGGAAGCCGTCGGAGCGCCCCGCCGCCGGGTACGAGCGCTCCTCGGCGAACTCCCCGCCGCACGCCTCGATCTCACGCTTCGCGATCGCGGCGAACGTGGTGTGTGACGGCTTGTTCGGATCCTCGGCCTTCAGGAGGCCCAGCATCCTCGGCTGACCCTGGTGGGGCGGGTTGCCGCTGAACGACACCGGGAACGGCACGATCTGACGGCACACCTGCGCGGCGTAGGTTCTGGCCTGCTCGTCCAGCGACGGTGAGTAGCTCCAGACACGCCCCGGGTAGCGCCGGTAGAACTCGGCCTCCCTGGCCTGGAGGGGGCTGATCACGACGCGGTCGGCGTCGGCGATCGTCTCGGTCCACGCATCCGCGAACCCGCGCTGGTAGTTGAGACCCGCAAAGGGATCGATCTCGTGGATGTTGGCGAGCGCGGCCGCGCGTACCTGCTCAGGCGACCGCGCCTCGTCGTTGACGAGGGCCTCGTTGAACCAGATCCAGCCGTGGACGTGCCGGCCGTACGTCTGGTACCGCTCGTTGAAGTGCCGGAGGAGCGCATGGAGGATCTGGATCGTGAAACAGTCGTCGCTGCGGGGCTCCCGGTCCAGGTCGACGTACTCGCTCTCGGGGCAGCACGACACCTCGTTGCCCGGCTGGTCGCAGAACCGGCTGTCCCAGATGAAGACGATCCGGATCTCGTCGGCGTCCACGCCGTGGTACGTCGCCCCGCCGTTGTCGCCCTCGAAGTGGGCGACGCACGGTGGGCTCATGGGGTCCTCGGTCTGTCGAGGCGGCTCGCCCACGCACCGTTTGGTCACGGGCACCGCGCCGACCCCTGGGGGAGGTGGCGCGTCCGGGAGGGGGGCTCCGGCGCCGTCGCCCCCGGCGGCGTCCCCGATCAGGTTCGACGACGTCCCCAGGCTCAGGCTCTCGACGTTGCCGGCATCCGGGGGCGGCGGGGCGTCGTCCTCGGGCGGGACCGGGGCGAACTCCAGGGTCTGGGTCGGGTTGCTCTGCGGCACGTTCAGCGCCGAGGGCAGCACGAAGATGGCCATGAGCGCGGCGAGCAGCGAGCTGCTCAACGGCACGTACCGGCGGAACCCGTCCCTCCGCTTCGTCATGCTCGGGTGCTCCGGATGGGCATGAGCGTACGTTAAGTTCTCAGGCGCCCGGTGTCTTGGTGCTGACGCACCAAGGTCACGATGGCCTCTGTAGCCTGACGACAGTGCTGAGGCGAGCGTCTCGAGGGCGGTGGGTTACGCGACGTCGGGACCTTGGGCGTTGCAGGGGTCGGTCGCTGGCGTGCCTCGCTGGGCCTCCACGTCGCCCTCGGGCCACGTTCCTGCGAGGTAGCGGCGTCCGCCCTCCATCATCCGCGCGCACCCGGGCTGGTTGGAGCCCGGCGTCGCGCCCTGCGGGTCCCACCACTGTGCCTGCATGTCCTTGACGCAGGTGTAGTCGCCGGGCACGTAGAAGCAGGCCGGCACGGCGGGCTCGGGGCTGTGCACGCCGGGGATCGCGTGGAAGCCCCGATCCATGCTGTCGGGCGTCAGCTTGGGGCCGGCGACCTGGATGCCCGTGAACAGCTGGACGAGGCTCGGGTACATCTCGCAGGCGTAGTTGCGCACCTGCATGTAGGGCTCGCTCGGGTCCACCTCACGGTAGGCGTTGAGACAGGGCTGGGCGTCGACGTCGGCGACCGCCGGGTAGTTGGTCACCACGCGGGCGTGCTGCCACTGATCCTGGTCCTGGAGGCGCATCTGGAGCGGGCGCTCGACCGTGTAGTCACCGGCGATCACCCACTCCGGGACGTAGCGGATGGAGCTGGCGGCGTGGGACGGGGCGATCTGCGTCGAGACGTACACGATCGTGGTCACGTCTTCCTGCACCATCTGGGCCATGATCGTGGCAGCCTCCTGCGGGTCGTTGACCTTCGTGATCGTGGCGTCCACGGCGAAGTCGCCGCCGCACGCCTCGACGCCGTCGCGGATCAGCCGCCCGTAGTGGTTCGGGGCGGTGGAGTTCTCCAGATCGTGACGGATGATCCCGAGCGTGCGGGCCGACCCGAGGTCACCGTTGCCGCTGAAGCTGACCGCGTGCGGCACCACCTTGCTGCACACGTAGCTAGCGACCATCGTGGCTCGCTGCTCCAGCGAGGGCACGAAGCTCCAGATGCGCGCCGGGAACTTCTGGAAGAACGAGGCGGGGAACCCGGTGGCGCTGATGCCCGAGAGCAACCCGAGGAAGGTCAGCGGGCCGTGGTCCGCCATGGTCTCCACGTACGCGTCGGCGCTGGTGCCGGCGAAGCTGACCACGGCGAAGGGTGCGACCGCCTCGTAGCCGGCGCGGGCGTCCGCGCGGCGGAGCTCGGGCGTGTACACGGGAGCCGAGATGGCGCTCGGCCGCTCGCCGGGGCTGCCGTAGTGCACGAAGAAGTGGACCGTCCGCCCGTAGGTCTGGAAACGGTGGTTGAAGTAGCGGCTGTAGCTGCGCAGCAACCGGCTGTACACGAACTCGTCGCCGCCCTCGGGAGGCTTGCCGAGGTCGTCGATCTGGTTCGCCGGGGACTCCTCGGTCCCGCGGCTGGTCACCTGGCTGCGCTCGCCGTCGAAGTACACCAGGACGCGCACCTCGTCGGGCGTCACGCCCGGGTGTGTGGAACCCCCGTTGTCACCTTCGAAGTGTGCGACGCAGGGCGGCGCCATCGGATCCTCGGTCTGGCGCGGCGGGTCACCGACGCACCGCTTGGTGATGGGACGCTCACCCTGCCCCGGAGGCGGGGGCGCGGGCGGGGGCGGCGGCGGGGCGCCCGCGTCGCGTCCGAGCGCGTCACCGGGCGCGTCGCTCGATCCGAGCGACAGCGACCCGACGTTGCCGGTCGGCGGCGGGGGCGCATCGTCCTCAGGTGGGACCGGGGCGAACTCGAGGGTCTGCGTCGGGTTGCTCTGTGGCACGTTCAGCGCCGACGGCAGCACGACCACGGCCAGAAGGGTAGCCACGAGCGCGCCCACCAGCGGTGGGTACCGCCGTACCCAGTCGCCGCTCG
>DASWKO010000233.1:0-7690 GCA_036396595.1 Nitriliruptorales bacterium
GATGGTCTTGCCTTCCGCGAGGCGACGGTCTCGGTAGGCGATCGTGGGTGGGTGCTGGTGCGACAGCCGGACCATGGCGATGGTCCACAGTGCGCGGTTGGCGTCTCGGTCACCGCCGGAGTTGAGCCGGTGCCGCTGCACGCGTCCGGACGAGGCCGGGATCGGTGATACGCCGCACAAGTTGGCGAACGCGGCTTCGGACCGCAGCCGGTCGGGGTTATCGCCGGCGGTGATCAGCAGCGTTGCTGCGGTCTGCACCCCGATACCGAACGGTTCGAGTAGCTGAGGGCAGACGTCTCGTACGAGCTGTTCGATGTGGACGTCGAGTTCGGCGACCTCAGCGCCCAGCTGCTGATGACGTTGGCCGAGCTGCCGCAGCGCGAACTTGGTCGCCGCCTTGGGTGAGGTGACCGGGCCGGGTCGTAGCCTCGCGCACCGATCGGTGCGCGTGGCGCCGCCACGGTCGCCCAGCGACGTGCGCAGCTCGTCGGGCGCGGTAGTGACCAGCGCGTGCAGCTGGTTGGCGGTCTGGGTGCGGGCCTTGACCGCCCCATCACGCGTGACCTTGAGCGCGCGCAGCATCTCGACTCGTCCGTCCTGGGTCTTGGGCACCACCGTGGCGGTTCCCGCTAGCGCCGCCCGGGCGGCGGCCTCAGCATCGATCGGGTCGGACTTGCCGCGGCTGTCACGGGTCTTGCGTTCTGGCCGGGTGACCTCGACGACCTCCAGGCCCTGGGCGCGGGCGGTGCGGGTCAGTCCCGCTCCGTAGGTGTTGGCGCCCTCGATCGCGACCGTGGCGATCGGGCCCCGCTTGGCGGCCCAGTCCAGCAACTGCCGGTAACCGGCCGGGGTGGCCGGGAACGCCCGCGCGTCGAGCATCTGCCCGACTTGGTCAAGCACCGCCGCCGCGTGGGTGTCCTGATGGGTGTCCACGCCGACGGTGACGGGCGTGGCTTGCTGTGCGACCCTGTGCATGTCGTCTCCGATCTCGTTGTGACAGGGACGGCACCGTCGATGAGCGGCGGACAAGACAGTGATGAGGGCCGTAGCAGCGGCCCAAGCTCCTCTGAGGTCACTCCGCTCGACGACTAGCACCAAGCGGCTCCGCCCGAGCCAGCCGACAGGTCAACTGGAAGACAGCCGGTCGGCGTCGGATCCACAGGTGGGTCAGACCGGCCGGGCGGAGCCGCGAGGCATTCTCGCTCACTATCCACAGGCCGGCGGCGGCCGAACGGGCGCGCGGGTGTGGCTTACGGCAATCTCCGGACATGCCGTTTCCAGCCCCCGCTCTGCACCTCCTCGACCGCCAGTTCGGCGTCGCAGGCAGGTGGCAGCTGCGCGACTGCATGACGCGCGGCGAGGTGGACGGGCTCGTGCAGCGAGGCGCCCTGGTGGCGGTCGAGCGAGGTGTCTATCGCGCGCGTGGTGGCGTGCTCGAACCGGCCGGTGCAGCGCTGGCTGCTGTGCTCCGGTGCAGGCCGCGCGCGAGGCTGACCGGGCCGCGGGTCCTGTCGTTACTGGGTGTCGACGGCCTGGCGTCGGACGCGCCCTTCGAGGTCCTCGTCCAACCCGGGCGCACCGTCACGAACGTCGACTTCCCTGTTCGGGTCGACCCCGACCCGGACCGCCGTGGAGCGACCTTTGGTCGTTCGCTGCCGATCGTGCGACCCGTCGATGCCGTCATCGACACCGCGCGGTTCGTCGGCACCCTCGGTGAACGCACGGTCCGGGCGGTCTACGACTCCGCACGCTGGCGTAAACTGGTCGAGCAAGCGGAGCTCGCTGACCGCTGTGCGCGCCTGGGACCTGCTGACGCAGGCGCGGCGTTCTTCCTCGAGCTGGCTGCCGCGGGCGCCCTCATACCGGAGAGCGAGCCGGAACGCCAGATCGGCGAGCTGCTGTCGGTGTTCGACCCCGCGCTCGAGCCACAGGTGTGGGTGCTGCCCGATGTCCGGGTCGACTGGTACTGGCGGGTGTTCCGCCTCGCCTTCGAGCACCAGGGTGGCCTCGATCACGCGACAGCCAGCGCTCGACTCCGCGACAGTGAGCGCTGCCAGCGGCTCGATGCGATCGGGGTCCAGATCGTGCCCATCGTCGCTGCCGACCTGCGGACCCCGGACGCCTTCACGAGCTGGGCGTGCGCGGTCGCCACCGTCCGTGCCCACGAACTCGGCGTTGCCCCACCTCGCCTGCGGACCGCTACCCGCTGAGAAACCACCGCATCCGGTGGTTTCTGCCGCCGATCCGGTTGCGCTGGTCGTGGGTCGCCGCGCAAACCACCGCATCCGGTGGTTTCTGCAGGGCTGACCGGTCCACGACACCCGCATCGCCGAGCAAACCACCGTATCCGGTGGTTTCTTGGGGGCGGTGGGTGGCGTGCGTAAGGCGGGGTCAGGCAGGGGGGTCGGGCTCGGGGCGGCGCCGGGTCCACCAGCGGGCGTCGAGCTCGCCGAGCTCGGTGGCGGGTGCGCCGAGCTCGACGTACTCGGCGCGGATCGCGCGCCAGTCGTTGGTCGCCTGCAGGCGGGCCAGCACCGAGTTGATGCCGAGCTGGATCCGATTGAGCAGCAGGTAGTCCGGAGGCAGGTTCAGCTTGCGCAGCACGCCCCAGTACGGCGACCGGGGGTCGGACTGGGTGACCAGCACCTCCGTGGCGAACTCGGGCGTGAACGTGAACGGCTGCTCATCGAGCACGGGACGCATGAACAACCCGAACCACGCGTAGATGCGGTCCTCGTCGATCGTGGCGTTGGGCGGGATGAAGCCCGAGTCGCGCATGCCGGCGATGAACGCGTCCTGGTCCCCGCGCAGCACGGCCGAGTCGACCCGCTGCATCAGCTCGAACCGTTCGCGGCTGAACAGCTTCACCGATCCGTAGTCGACGAAGGCGACGCGCAGCCCGGCCGGCCCGCCCTCCTCGATGAGGTAGTTGCCCGGGTGGGGGTCGCCGTTGAACAGGCGGAAGCGTCCGATCGATCCGAACGCGTAGCGGAAGATGGTCTCTCCGGCGATCTGGCGCTGCTCGTCCGACGCGGTCTCGACGAAGCGGTCGAAGTCGCGGCCGTGCACCCGTTCCGACACCAGCACGCGGGCACGGCAGCGGTCGGCGATGACGTGCGGGACGCGGATGAAGGGGTGGCCGTCGTAGCGCTGGGCGAACGCATGCTGGTACTGCGCCTCGCGCTGGTAGTCGAGCTCGTCGCCGATGCGCTCGCGCAGCTCATCCAGGAGCGGCTCGAGCTCGAGGTAGGGCGCGAACAGCTTGCCGATGGGCGCGAATGCCTCGGCGTTGCGCAGGTCGGCGCGGACGGCCTCGGCGACGCCCGGGTACTGAACCTTGACGACCACGTCGCGGCCGTCGTCCAGCTTCGCCGCGTGCACCTGCCCGATGGAGGCAGCCGCGATCGGGTTCGGGTCCCACGAAGCGAACACGGCCTCGGGGGGCGCCCCGTACTCCTCGTGGACGACCTGGTCGATGGCGTCCTGGTCGAACGCGGGCGCCTGGTCGCGCAGCGTGGCCAGGGCACTCTGGTACGCGGTTCGGATGTCGGGGGGCAGGTCCAGGTCCACGAAGCTCATGATCTGGCCGAGCTTCATGGCCGCGCCCTTCATCTGCCCGAGCACATCAGCGAGGTGGCCGGCCATCTCCTGGTGGAACTCTGCCACCGAGGCATCGTCGCCGCCGGCAAGTTGGCGCGCCTTGGCCGTGGCCAGCCCTGCGACTCCCCGGACGCTGGTCCGCGTCAGCCTGGCCCCGCGCCCGAACCGACCTCCGAGCCCCCTGCCGGACACCGGTGCTCCTGTCGCTACTCGACCATCTCGGCGAGCGGGTTGCCTTCGGCTCGAGCCTCCTCCAGGCGGCGCTCCATCTCGGCCCGACGTTCAGCGCTGAGGCACGCGCACCCGACCTCGTAGTCCTTGTAGTGCCTGACGTCCATGCGGTGCGTCGGGCAGCCCGCGACCTCGAGCCTGGTGATCGGTCCGCTGCGGGGCATCGAGGTGCTCCTGGTGTTGGCTCGTGACCCGCACAGGACCGGGCCGTTGCTGGCGAAGGTACCGGACCCGACCGGCGGCTCCGTCGGCGGGTGAGGTCACACGTTGAAACGGAAGTGGATGACGTCACCGTCCTGGACGAGGTAGTCCTTGCCCTCGATCCGCAGCTTGCCGGCCTCGCGGGCAGCGGCCTCGGAGCCCAGCTCGTCGTAGTCCTGGTAGCTGATCACCTCGGCCTTGATGAAGCCACGCTCGAAGTCGGTGTGAATCACCCCGGCGGCCTGCGGCGCCCTGGTCCCGGCCTTGACGGTCCAGGCTCGTGCCTCCTTCGGGCCTGCCGTGAAGTACGTCAGCAGGTCCAGCAGCGTGTAGGCGCCGGCGATGAGCCGTTCGAGGCCGCTGCGCTCCAGGCCCAGGGAAGCCAGGTCCTCGGCCCGCTCGCCTGGCGGCAGCTCGGACAGCTCTGCCTCGACCTGGGCGGAGATGATCACGACGTGCGCCCCCTCCCCAGATGCGATCTCGCGGACGGCCTGGACGTGCTCGTTGCCGTCGGGCAGCTCGTCCTCACCCACGTTGGCGGCGTACAGCACCGGCTTGGCGGTCAGCAGCGACAGCTCGCGCCACAGCGTCGGCTGGTCACCGGCCTTCGGGAAGGTCCGCGCCGGCTCACCCACGGCGAGGTGGTCGTACAGCGCGCCGATGAAGGCCGCCTGCGCGACCAGATCCTTGTCGCCCGACTTCGAGGCACGCTGCGCCCGCTCCACCCGCTTCTCGACCGACTCGAGGTCCTTGAGGACCAACTCGGTACGAACGATCTCGATGTCGCGCGCGGGGTCGATCGAGCCGCTGACGTGCACCACGTCAGGGTCCTCGAAGCACCGGACGACGTTGCACACCGCGTCGGTCTCACGGATGTGGGCCAGGAACTGGTTGCCCAGACCCTCGCCCTGGTGGGCTCCCGCCACCAGCCCCGCGATGTCGACGAACTCGATCGACGTCGGTACGACGCGCTCGGAACGGGCGAGCTCGGCGAGACGGTCGAGGCGCGCGTCCGGCACGGGCACGACCCCGACGTTGGGGTCGATGGTGCAGAAGGGGAAGTTGGCTGCCTCGGCGCCCGCCTGGGACAGGGCGTTGAAGAGGGTGGACTTGCCGACGTTGGGCAGGCCCACCAGACCGACCTTGAGGGCCACGGGTTTCGCTCCGAACTCGTACGGGGACAGACGCGCCGTCGCGACGCCTGCCGCGCCAGGCTCGCGAGTGTACGGAGAGCGCTGGTGCGACCCCGGTCGGGTCACCCGTCCGGGGCGGGCTGTACGGCTTCGTCGGTGGCGGCCAGCAGTCCCTTGAGCCGTTCCGCTCGGCTGGGGTGGCGCAGCTTGGTGAGGGTCTTGGCCTCGATCTGCCGGATGCGCTCGCGGGTCACGCCGTAGCGCACCCCGATCTCCTCGAGGGTGCTGACCTGGCCGTCGGTCAGCCCGAACCGAGCCTCGACGATGCCGCGCTCGCGCTCGTTCAGCGTGTCCAGCACCTCGCGAACCAGCGACTGCGTGAGTATGAGCGCTGCGACCTCCTCGGGATCGTCGGCATCCTCGTCGGCCACGAGCTCACCCATCGTCGCGTCGCCCTCCTCGCCGACGGGCAGGTCCAGCGAGACCGGGTCGCGGGCCGCCTGGCGAATCTCGCGGAGGCGCTCGATGGTCAGGTCGAGCAGCTCGGACAGCTCTTCCTCGTCCGGCTCGCGGCCGTGCTTCTGGTGGAACTCGAGCTCCTTCCAGCGCAGCTTGCCGAGCACTTCGTGGACGTGGACCGGCAGGCGCACCGTGCGGCCCTTGTCAGCCAGCCCACGGGTCATGGCCTGACGGATCCACCACGTCGCGTAGGTCGAGAACTTGTAGCCGCGGGTGTGGTCGAACTTCTCCACCGCCCGCATCAGGCCGACGTTGCCCTCCTGGCACAGGTCCAGCAGGTCCAGCCCGCGGCCCCGGTAGCGGCGGGCAACCGACACGACCAGGCGGAGGTTGGCGCGGATCATGCGATCCTGGGCGGACCGCCCGTCCGTGTCGATCCGGTGCAGCGCGACCCGCTCGGTGGGGCTGAGTTCGACGCTGTCGTCCGCGATGAGCGACCGTGCGAGCAGTCCTGCCTGGTAGCGCTTGGCGAGGTCGACCTCCTCCTCGGCGCTCAGGAGGTCGGTGCGTCCGATCTCGTTGAGGTACGAGCGGACCGAGTCCCCGGTGACAACGGCCGTCGGTCGCGGCGCGGGAGCGGTGTCGTTGTTCTCGGCCAGATCGTCCAGGAGATCCAGCCCAAGGTCCGCTGCCAGCCCCTGGATGCGGTCGGGCCAATCGGTTGGGTCGTTCAGCGGGTCGCGCAACTCGTGGAGCTCCGAGAGCAGGACGTAGCCGCGCCCCTTGGCCCGCTCGAACACGTCGGCGAGCTGGGCGGTCGCGGTCAGGTCCTGGAGCGCCTCCACGGACCACCTCCTGATCACCCTCGAAGCTACCACCGGCGGGCCCAGCAGGCGGGACGCGCCAGGGACGGGGTTGGTGGCACCTTGGTCGTGGCGTCCCGGCTTCGTAGGGTTGGCGGCCGTGAGACTCGTGACCGCCAAGCTGTCCGCCCGCTACGAGGGCCGCCTGTCCTCGACCCTGTCGACGGCTGTGCGCCTCGTCATGGTCAAGGCGGACGGGTGCGTGGCCATCCACGCGGACGTCGGGGCCTACAAGCCCCTCAACTGGATGAACGCACCCAACACGCTGATCGAGCAGGACGACCGCTGGGTCGTCACCAACCCCAAGGGCGAGCGCCTGACCATCGAGTTCGAGCAGGTTCTCGACGACCGGTCGGTCGCGCTGGACACCGATCGTGGGTTGATCCTCGATGGCGTGGAGAAGCAGCTCCAGGAGCTGCTGGCCGCCAACCTGCACCACGTCGGCGACGGGCTGACGCTGATCCAGCGCGAGTACCCCACGGACCTGGGTCCGGTCGACATCCTGGCCCGGCACGAGGACGGCGGGGCGGTCGCGGTCGAGATCAAGCGCATCGGCGAGATCGCGGGCGTCGAGCAGCTCACGCGCTACCTGGAACGGCTGGGGCGCGACCCGATGCTGCGACCGCTGCGCGGCGTGCTGGCCGCCACCGTGATCAAGCCCCAGGCCCGGGTGTTGGCGGAGTCCCGCGGCATCGGCTGGGTCGAGGTCGACCTCGGCCAGCTACGCGGTGAGGACGACCACATGCTGCGGCTGTTCTGATGACCGGTGGCAACGTCACGTGACCGAGCCTCTAGCCGAGGTCCCAGCCCGCCTGGTGGGCCCCGACCGCCGCCTGGTGACCGGCTTGTGGCAGGGCGAGGTGACGGCCGATCCGGTCGCCGCGGTGTCGCGACGGCCAGGACGCGTGCGCCGGTGGACGTACGTGGCCGCAGGCAACCACCGCGCAACGGTCGGGGCGGCGGTGGCGGATGTCGGGCTGGGTACGACGTCGTTCGCGTGGGCGCTCGTCGAGGGGCGGTTGTGGGCGTGGGAGCGCACGAGCGTGGTCTGGGGCCGACCGACCGTGCCGGAGCGCCCCGACGGGACGGCGTCGGCGCACGACGCCGCGAACCGGGTGACCCTCACGCCGCGCGGCGTCATCCGGTTCGACCTCGTGCTCGATCACGAGCACGTCACGGCGGTGGTCGAACCGGCCAGCGCCG
>DASWKO010000234.1:0-11899 GCA_036396595.1 Nitriliruptorales bacterium
GCTCGCCTCGAGCCCGGCGCTGCGCCTGCTGCGGTCGATCGAGGACCGGTGGACCCAGGCCACCCCCGTGGCCACCGACGAACTGCCCCTCGTCCGACCCGTCACGCGCCCCGTGGCACCTCTGGCTGCCGCGCCCCCCGGTCGCTCGGCCGTGGGAGCGGTGGGGCTCGTGCTCGCACTCGCCTCGCTGACCCCGTTGCTCCTGATCCGCCGTCCCCGACGGCCGGCCATGAACCGCACCACGATCGGCCGGAGGCTGTCCCGTGTCTACTCCTGAGCCCGCACTGCGCATGCACGGACTGAGCAAGCGCTACCGCCACGTCCCCGTGCTGGACGAGCTGTGCTTCGATGCGCCCGCGGGGGCGCTCGCGCTGGTCACCGGCACGAACGGCGCGGGCAAGAGCACCCTGCTGCGGTGCCTGGCCGGGCTCACCTCCTTCACCGGCTCGGCGTGGTTCCGGGGCGAGCGGCTCCCCGGCTCGATCGCGACCCGCCGCCACATCGGCTACCTCCCCCAGGACGTCGGCTTCCCCGAGGCGGCGACGGTCGGCGAGGTGCTGGAGCTGTTCTGCGGCCTGCGCCGCGCGGCGCCCGACAGCACCGGGCTGGCCGACGGGTTCGTACCGGATGCGGACGCCCAGGTGGGGACGCTCTCGGGCGGGCAGCGTCAGCGGCTCGCCACGGCGATCGCGCTGCTGGGCCGCCCCGAGCTGCTCCTGCTCGACGAGCCCACGGCCAACCTCGACTCGTGGGCGCGTGGGTCGCTCTGGGAGACCTTGCGGGCGCACCGCCGCGAGGGCGCCACCATCCTGGTGGCAAGCCCCCGCGAGGACGAGGTGGTCGGCTCGGCCGACCTGACCCTGAACCTCAGCGCCGACCCGGTACGAGGTCCCCACGCACTCGCGGAGTTGGCGACGGTCCGAGGAGGAGCCTGATGGACGCCCACGTGCTGCGCATCACCCGGTGGGAGGTCCAGCGACTGGTCCGGCTGCGGTGGCTACCCGCCATGGTCGGCCTGTTCGCGGTCGGCTGTCTCGTCAACGCCTTCCTGGGCCTGCGCTCGCTGCGTGCGCTGGGGCTGACCGGCATCGGCGCGTCGCTGGACGGCCTGGTCGCGATCGGTGTGCTCCTGCCACCGCTCCTGGCGCTGGTCCTGGGGGCCGGCGCACTGTCCGGCGCGCGTGAGCGGGACCTGCTCTCCCTGCTCGCGGCACAGCCGATCCGCCGCTCCACGATCGTGCTCGGCACGTTCCTGGCCGTGTCGGCGGTGGTCTCGGCGACCGTCGGGCTGGGGTTCGGCGCCGCCCTGGTGGTGCTGTCGGGCGTGGCCGGTGCCACCGACCTGTGGGGCCTGACCGTGGTCGTGCTCGCCACCCTCGGGACCTCGGTCGCGGCGGCCGCCGTCGGCGTGCTGCTGGGAGCGGTGACCTCCAACCGCCTCCAGGCGGTCGCCGCCGCCGTGCTGGCCTGGTTCGCGCTCGCACTCGGGCTGGACCTGCTGTTCGCGGGGCTCGCTCCTGGCCTGCATCTGGGACCGCGCAGTCTGCTCGTGGCCGTACTGGTCAACCCGGTCGAGACGGGCCGGGTGCTGACGCTGCTGGCGACGCGCTCGGACCCGGCCACCCTTGGGCCCTTCGGCGCCTACCTGGACACCCGCTTCGGCCTGCCGATCGCCACGGCCATGCTCGGCAGCGCGCTGGCCGCCTGGATCGTGCTCCCCGTCACGGGCGCCTGCCTCGCCCTGAGGCACCGCGACGTCTGAGGGGGCGGCAGCCTGCCTCAGTGGCCGTCGGCGATCTCGACCTGCCGGCCACGATCGGCATCGGTGCGCTCGAGCATCTCGTCCTGCTCCGCGAGGTCGGCGAACGTGGTCCGGGCCAGGACCTCGCGGAAGGCCGACTGTGCCGACGCCCAGGTCTCGTGCACGGCGCAGGCGTCCTCCCAGCGGCACGGTCCGCCGCGCAGGACGCACTCGCGCGACTCGATCGCTCCCGACGTCGCCTCGACGACCTCGAGCAGGCTGGTCTCGGACGCGGGGTGGCGCAGCTCGTAGCCACCCTCGGGGCCGGCCTGCGAGCTGACGATCCCGAGGCGCACGAGGTCGGAGAGGATCTGTGGGATGTAGGTCGGCGGGATCGCCATGTCCTCGGCGATCTGTCGTGCCTTGCGTCGCTGGCCCGGATGCCGCGCCAGGTGCAGCACGGCCCGGATCGCGTAGTCGCCGCGCCGCCCGAGGGTCATCTGCATGCACCCACGCTACCCACCCCACCCGCGGGGACGCGGAGGCGGGGGGTCAGTCCTGGCCGGGGCGCACCAGGCCGTGGTCGAAGGCGGTGACGATGGCCGCGGCGCGGTCGCGTAGCTGGAGCTTGCTGAGGATGCTGCTGACGTGGCTCTTGACCGTCGCCTCGGTGATGTACAGCTCCGTGGCGATCTCGTGGTTGGCGCTGCCTCGGCCGATGAGCGCCAGCACCTCGCGTTCACGGTCGGTCAGCTCGTCGAGCTGCTCGGCCCGGGCGGCCCGGGGCAGGCTCGTGGTGCGGTAGGTCTCGAGCACGGCGGTGGTGATCTGCGGGTCGAGCCAGGCGCCGCCGCCAGCCACATGGCGGATGGCGCGAGCCAGCTCCTCCGCGGGCGTGTCCTTGAGGATGAAGCCGTTGGCGCCCGCGGCGAGGGCAGCCGCCACCACCTCGTCCTCGCCGAAGGTCGTCAGCACCAGGACCGGCGGAGCATCGTCGAGCTCGCGCAGGCGCGTCGTGGCCTCGGCGCCACTGACGTGCTTCATCCGGATGTCCATCAGCACGATGTCGGGCCGCAGGGCGCCGACGGCCTCGATGACCTCGCCGCCGTCGCTGCACTCGCCGACGATCTCGATGTCGTCCTCGTAGCTCAGCAGCTTGGACAGGCCGGCCCGTACGAGTTCCTGGTCGTCCACGACGAGCGCCCGGATCACGCGGTCACCCCTGCCTCGACGACCTCGCTGTGGGTTGGGAAGCGGACATCCACGCGCCAGCGGCCGTCGTGGCTGCTCGCGTCGAACCGGCCACCGAGCAGCCCCACGCGCTCCCGCATGCCCTCGAGTCCGCTGCCGCCGGGGCGTGGTGACACGCCGGCGTGCACGATCGGGTTGGTGACCTCGACGGCGACCTCGTCGCGCTCGATGCGGACGGTGACCTCGACGGGTGCGCCGGGCGCGTGGGCGGCCGCGTTCGAGAGCGATTCCTGGAGGACCCGGTACAGGGTCAGGCCGGACGTGGGGCCCAGACTCCGGAGATCGGCGGCCACCTCGGTGGTGAGCTGTGCTCCGGCTGCGCGGTAGGACTCGATCAGGGCGTGGACGTCGGCCGCCTCCGGCAGGGCACGGATCTCGGGAGGCTCGCCCTCGGTGCGCAACAGCCCGACCGTGCGACGGATGTCGGCGAGGCTGCGCCGGCCGAGCTTCTCGGCGTGCTCCAGCGCCTCCCGCGCCTCCGTGGGGTCGTGATCCAGTGCCTTGCGGGCGGCCTGGAGGTGCATCAGGGTCACGGTCAGCGTGTGCGCGACGACGTCGTGGACCTCCCGGGCGATCCGCTGACGTTCGCGCTGTGCGGCCTCGTCCGCCAGCGCGCCCTGCGCCGCGCGCAGTTCCGAGAGGGTCTGCTGCTGCCACCGCAACATGAACCCGGTGAGCAGCGCGATGCCGGCACCTCCCAGCCAGAACACCCAGGCGTGCACGAAGTCGGGCGCGACCACGGTGCGACCGACGATGACCGTGCACACCGCCACGGTGGTCGCCAGCACGTGGCGCAGCGGGGCGACCGCCGCCATCTCGCCGACCAGCCACACCAGGATCATCAGCGAGAACTGGCTGTGGCTCTCGGCCGAGAGGTCGACCCCGAAGCGTTCCCCACCCAGGTTCAGGAGCGCCAGCGGCAGCACGACCCACAGCCCGAACGCGGTCCTCGGAAGCTGCCGACCGGTGGCGGCCAGCAACCACGGGCCGATCGCGACGGCCACGAGCAGCGCGACCACCGGCCAGACCTGCGCGCCGACCGCGCTCGCCACCGCGAAGAACACCGGCGGGACGGCCACCAGCGGGGCGACCCACGCGGGGTAGTCGTGCTGCGAGCCGGACGCCGCTTCGGTCATGCCGGGAGTATCCCAGACGCCACCTGCGTGGGCGGGGCGAGCGGCCCGCCCACCGCCGCAGGTACCGGCGCGACCGGGTCCGGGGTGGCGACGGGCGAGGGGCGACGCACACCGGCCGCCTCGACCTCCGCGCGCAGCCGGACCAGCAGCGAGCGGGCGTGCTCCGTCTCGACGGGCGCTGCCAGCCATCCGCGTGGCTGGTCCATCGTGAGGACCAGCAGGGTCCGACCGGCGCCCGCGGGTACGAGATCCAGCGTGCAGGCACCGTCGTGCCGCCCGCGCGACCACCGTCCGGTGTGGCGAGAGGCCATCAGCCGCAACCCCCACCGCACCGGCCGGCCCGGTCCGGCGAGCTCGACGTCGAGCCCAGCGGCCTGCCACCGGCCAGGGAGGGCGGGCGGGACGCGGTCAGGGAGGGCGGGTGGGACGCGGTCAGGGTCGACGTGCACGTACAGGCTGGAGCTGGCGGGTGGACGCACGGCTGCCTCACGGTGTGGGATCGAGCTCCCCACCACCGTGCGCCCCGACCACCTGCGAGCGCATCGGCCCGGAGGTGGAACCTGCCACTCCCACCGGGGTACGACCGGCACTCGCCCTCGCCGTGACCTGCTCGACCTTCGGGGCCCGCGCCGCGACGTTCCTCGCGTCGACGCCGGGGGCGCCGGCGCGCAGCAGAAGCTCGAGGCCGATCGCCGTGAGCGTGGCGAACACGATGGTGCCGCTCCAGAACTCGACCTCCCAGCCGATCCCCCACACCAGGTGGTGGACCGCGAACCACGCCCCCCACATCACCGTGGAGGACACCGCCAGCACCGTGCCCCGCCCCGCCCGCCGGGCCAGCAGCACGTCGGCCGTGATCCCTCCGAGCAGCGGCGCGAGCACCAGTGCCCCGTGCTCGAACGCGTGCAGCGACGAGAACAGCAGGGCGGGCCCGGTCAGCACGGCGGTGCACGTGCCCACGGGCACGGCCGGCCAGCGCGAGATGGTCCACGCCAGCCCGGCGATCAGCAGGAGGTTGGTGACCAGGATGGCCGCGACCCCGTGCATGGCGTCCACGGTGCCGCCGGCGCTGGCAGCGGTGTAGGTGGCGAGGTCGTGGACGTGGAACGCTGACAGGAACTGCAGGAAGAACCCGATCACCGCCACGGTCAGAACCATCGCGATCGCCGCCGGGGCGAACGTCGACCACGACCGGTGCGCGGCGTCGAGGTCGCGCGCGCCCCGGACCGGGCCCGTGACCAGCAGCACGCCGCCGACCATCAGCGCAAGGTGCGTCGGGCTCAGCAGGGCAGCGATGTCCTCCTCGACGCCGAAGACGCTGTGCCACACGCCGTCACCGACCCCCGCGACGGCGAACGCGACGAAGCCGGCCAGCAGCAACGGATCGACCTGGTCCTCGATGCCGTCCCGGCGCCGCCGCCACCGTTCGTAGGCGAACCACCCGGCCGCGACCGCGAACCCGGAGTACAGCACGGCGTGCCAGGGAGTCCAGAAGTCCTCGGGCTTGCCCGCGTTGTGCGCCCATCCGTCGAGGAACAGCCCCAGCACCACCCAGGTGCTGAAGACGGTCCCCGCCCACTGGTCGCGCCGCACCTGCGTCACGCTCTCCACGCCGCCCCTCCTCGCATCGGCGTCACCGACGAGAACACGCTACGCCGTGGCGGTTGCCACCGCCTCCTCCCACGGTCGGGTGCGCCGCCTCCTCCCACGGTCGCACGTTGCGTGGCGTCAGGCACCCCCTGCGCCCGCTTCCGGCAGGCAGCGACTCCGTGTCGGTCAGGCAGAGGGTGGCTCGCGACCGGTCAGGTGCTCGCGCACGTCGCGCATCCCGAGGCCGATCAGGATGAAGAGCAGTCCCATGCCCACCGCCATCGCACTGACCCCGAAGGCCAGGATGGAGGTGAACAGCGATGCCTGGAGGAACGAGGACTGCATGGCGGTCTCGCGCAGCGGGTCCTCACGGTCGAGCTGCGCGTAGGTCTTGCCGTCCGTCCGGCTCAGGGTGTGCTCCTGGATGATCTCCGCCTGGCAGTAGGCCGTGAACGGACCGTTGACCTCGCGTTCGGGCAGGCAGGCATCGTCCGGGGTCACGATCCCCTGCTCGCCGAGCGTGCTGCTCACCAGCAACCACGTGCTGGCGCCACCCAGCACGAGCAGCACGCCGAGCACGATCGAGGCGATGGAGGCGGTCTTGCGCATGTCCATGGGTCATCCCTTGTCGGTGGTGGCCGGTGCTCACGTGGTGATCCGGCTTCGTGCGTCCGAACCTAGACGCGGCGCGGATGCCGAGGCGGGGCCGATGGGCGCGTGTTCGGGGGGCCGGTCGGCCCCAGGCGTCGGGACCCTGATGTGGACGCGGGTGCCGTGACCATGGTGCGACATCAGGATCAGCTGCGCGCCGAGCAAGGTCGCCCGCTCGCGCATGCCGGTGATGCCGAGTCCTTGGGTCTCTCCGCGAGGGAAGCGATCGGGTCCCTGCGCGGGTCCCGGGACCGCGAACCCCTGCCCATCGTCGTGGATGGTCAGCGTGACGGTGCCGTCGGTGAACCCGAGGACGATGTCGATGCGAGATGCCCGTGCGTGGTGCTCGGCGTTGCGCAGCGCCTCCTCAGCGATCCGGTACAGCGCGAGCTCCAGCTCACTTCCGAGCCGACGGGGGACGCCGACGACCAGCGCACCGACCTTCGCGGGCGTGCGTTCGTCCGTCTGCGACGCCAGCCACTCGAGCGCAGGGCCCAACCCCAGCGGGTCGAGCACACTGGGGCGGAGCTCACGGCTGAACCGCCGCAGGTACCCGATGACGTCCGCGACCCGCTCACGGGCTTTCTCGCGACCGGGGCCCGACCGGTCGGTGTCGCTGTCCGCCGGGCCGTCCTCGAGGTCACGCCGGACCAACAGGAGCTCATGGGTCGCGATGTCGTGGAGGTCCCGGGCGATCCGCCGACGCTCCTCCTCCTGCGCGCGCGTGATGTCATGCAGGTAGGTCTGCAGGGCGCGCTGCTGCGCCTGGTGCAGCCGCGCGTTGTCCAGCGCGACGCCGACTTGGGCGCCGACGGCGGTCAACAGTTGGATCTCCCCGGCTCCGAGCCGCTCGTTCCTGCTCACGAACAGCGCGCCACGGCAGTCGCCGCCGAACTCGAACGGGATCAGGTTGCCACTCCCGTCGGCGCCGACGAGCCGATACTCGGTGCCCGGGCCGTGGGGGCACACCTCGGCGAGCGTCGGGATCACCGAGGTGCAGGCATCCGGATCCAGGCTGTGGCAGGAATCCAGGTGGGGACCGGGGGCCTCATCCACCCAGGTGGCCACGGCGGCGGTTTCCAGGTCAAGCACGGCGATGAGGCGGTGCAGCACCTCACCGAGGGCGTGCTCGAGGTCAGCCGTGCGGACCAGCATCGAGGTGACGTCGTTCATCAGCGCGAGGCGCCGGCTCACGACCGTCGCTCGGTGCCGGGCTCGCTCCGCCCGCGCACGCTGTCCCTGCTCGCGTTCCACCGGCAGCGCGATCGCGGCCCCCACGGCGACGATGAAGGCCACGAACAAGGCCTCGCCGATCCAGTCGTAGTGGTCCCGGTGCCAGATGAGGACGTTGGGCGTCGAGAGCAGCGCGATCGACAGACCGGTCAGCACCCCACCTTCGACGCCGTAACGCAGACCGGCGTACACCACGGGCAGCAGGTAGAGGATCACGGGCAGGTGCGCGATCGAGGCCACCGCTCCCCCGGACCGATCGAGCAACCCCATCGCCTCGACCACCCAGTGCATGCCGGTGACCGCCACGACGCCGGCCTGGACGTACCAGAACGACGGCTCCCGGGCACGTGCCCGGGTCCGGGACAACAGCCGTTCGACACGGCGCGGGACGGCCCTGCCCGTGTCCCGGTCGGAGAGCACGGCGGCGCCGGTCACGTCGTCAGCTCCTCGAGTTCGAACAGCCCGGCGCGCAGGCCGGCGATCACCGCTTCGGTGCGTGATCCCACGCCGAGGCGGCCGAACAGGGTTGTCATCCGCAGCTGGACCGTCCGCAGGCTGACCGCCAGCTCGTCGGCGATCTCCTGGTTTGTCCGGCCGCGGGCGGCGAGCCGCAGCACCTCGATGTCGCGTTCTGGCAGGTGCACCTTCGGATCGGCTGCGTCCCGGTCGGCGCCTGCCCGTACGCGCTCGAGGACCTTGCGTGCGATCACCGGGTGCAGGACGGACTCGCCGTTGCGCAATGCGTGGACCGCCCGGATCAGCTCGGAGCTGTGCACGTCCTTGAGCAGGTACCCCGCGGCGCCGGCGTCGAGGATCGCGAAGACGAACGGGTCCTCGTCGTGGACCGTCAGCACGAGCACGCCCACCTCTGGGTGGGTGGCCTTGATCCCCCGCGTGGCCTGGATCCCGTCACCGCCGGGCATCTCGATGTCGACGATGGCCACGTCCGGTTCGAGTTCGTGAACCAACGCCACGACCGCGACGCCGTCCTGGGCCTCGCCGACGACCTTGATCCCCGGGTCGCGTTCGAGCAACTCCCGCGTGCCCTCACGGAACAGGGCGTGATCGTCGGCCAACACCACACGGATCGGATCCATGACACGACGCTGGACGGGGCCAGCGGACCTGACAAGTGTCCACCGGCCCTGTCCGGGGGGTCCAACGGTCCTGGGCGGCGCGAACGTGGGTTGCGCGACACCGCAGGCGCCGACGCGGATCGGCGGCCGGGACCACAACGGAAGGGGGTCCCTGGCCTCCTGACGCGCCGGACACGCTGACGCACGGTGATGGTGTGCGAACAGGAGCCCGACATGTGGAGGCGCCACCGAGGGACCGCGACCCGCCGCGAGGCGGCTGAAGCTCGCCACCGAGAGAAGGCGCTGGCCTTCCGGCCGTGCGCAGAGTGCGAGTACGACATCCGGACCGGAGAGGGCGAGCGCTCGTGCCACTGGTACGCCTGCCCGTACCTGCCCGAGGAGCTCGACGTCTTCTGCCCCACCTGCAACTACGACTTCTTCACACGGGAAGGGGCACCCGAGTGCGGGGCCACCCCCCGGTGTGAGTACGCCGTCAACGTGGCGCCACAGCGGGTGGCCAACGTCCGTGACTGGACCGCGATGCAGCCCGGATCGGGTGATGCCGTAGCGCGAGGGGGGCCGGTGTGATCGGCAACCCGACCCGTCGCGCGCCAGTCCGACCCGACCCCGGGGCCCTCCCGCGGCTCGGCCGTCGCCAGCTTCTCGGAGCGGTCGCCATGGTCGGAGCCGCCGCCGTGGCGCTCCCGCCCGGGATCGAGCGGGTCCTGGCTGCCGAGGATCTGGCTTCTGGACCGCCGTCTGCGGATCGGCGGTGGGTGTTCGTCTTCGACCTGCGTCGCTGCGACGGGTGCGAGAAGTGCGTCAGCGCCTGCCAGCAGATGCACCACCTGCCGGAGAGCCAGGAGTGGATCAAGGTCCACGAGCTCACCGATGCGACGGGCGGGACCTACTTCCTCCCGGTGATCTGCCAGATGTGCCAGCACGCGCCGTGTGTCAACGTGTGCCCGGTCTCGGCCACCTACCACACCCCCGAAGGGGTCGTGGTGGTCGACCAGGACGTCTGCATCGGGTGCCGCATGTGTATGGCGGCCTGCCCGTACGGCGTGCGCACGTTCAACTGGGAGGACCCCCCCGACGTGCCGTCGATGTTCCACAAGGGCGACCCCGAGTTCCAGGTCCCACAGGTCCAAGGCACGGTCGGCAAGTGCCAGAACTGCATCCACTCGCTGCGGGAGGGCAAGTTCCCCGCTTGCGTGCAAGCGTGCTCAATGGAGGCGATCTACGTCGGCGATCTCGTCGAGGACGTCGCCACCGACGGTCACAACACGGTCGTGCTGTCGCGGTTCCTGCGTGACAACCATGCGTTCCGGCTCAAGGCCGAACTCGAGACCGAGACGCGCGTCTACTACATCGCCGGCCACGGCCAGGACCTCGACTACTGAGGGGGGACGGATGCTGCTGCTGCGCAGGGACCGCGACGGTGCCGCTGGTCAGCAGCGTGCCCGGCCGCAGAAGGGCCTGGACCTGCCGCTGCGCGACGCCGCCCTCGCGCCGTCGATTCTCGCCGGTCGCGGCTCGACCGCCCTGCTGATCGTCCTCGCCGTGCCGATCCTCGCCGCTGCCGCCGCGTTCGGCTACCAGCTCGACCGGGGCATCGGTGTGACCGGTCTGAACGATCAGGTGTTCTGGGGTGTCTACACCGTCAACCTGGTCACCTTCATCGGGTTCAGCTACGGCGGCGCGCTGGTCTCGGCGATCCTTCGGCTGACGAACGCTCACTGGCGCGGACCCATCGTCCGGCTCGCCGAGGGCACAGCCTTGGTCACCCTGCTGGTGGGTGCCGCCTTCCCGATCATCCACCTCGGGCACCCCGAACGCGTGTGGCAGATGTTCACCCGTCCTCAGCTCAACTCACCGCTGCTGTGGGACATGGTTGCGATCGCGACCTACATGCTCGCCACGCTGCTGCTGTTCGTGCTGCCGCTGATCCCCGACCTCGCAACGCTGCAGGACCACGAACGCCTTGGCTTGCGCCGCTCGCGCCTGTACCGGGCGCTGGGGATGGGTTGGCAGGGTACGCCCCACCAGCGAGCCAGCCTCGAACGGGCGCTGACGATCCTGGCCGTCACGATCATCCCGGTCGCGATCATGGTGCACACAGTCCTGTCCTACGCATTCTCGCTGACCAGTCGCCCCGGGTGGCACTCGACCATCTTCGGCCCGTACTTCGTGGTGGCCGCCGTGTACTCCGGGGTCGGGATCGTGATCGTGGCCGTCGTGGCCTACCGGCGGGCGTACCGGCTGGAGTCGTGGATCACCGAGCGGTCGATCCGCTCGCTGGGCTACATCATGGTCACGCTGGGGGCGATCTACGCCTACTTCCTGTTCACCGAGATCACCACCGAGGGCTACGTCGGCGAGGAGGCGTCCCAGACCCTGCTCCACGGCCTGATCCTGGGCCGCTACGCCACGCTGTTCTGGATGTTCGTGGCCGGTGGGATCGTGGCTCCGCTCCTGCTGGTGACGGTCCGGCGTACCCGCACCGTGGCGGGGATCACGACCGCAGCCCTGCTGGTCATCGTCGCGATGTGGCTCAAACGGTTCCTGATGTTCGTCCCCCCGCTGACCCGTCCCCTGATCGGGGACCAGGTCGGCTCCTACAGCCCGTCGGTGGTCGAGCTGACGATCACCGCCGGTGCCGTCGCGGCGATCCCGTTCCTGCTGATCGTTCTGTTCCGTGTGGTGCCGGTCCTCTCCGTCTACGAGATCCAGGAACTCGGCCATCCGGCGCTCGAGCCGCACCGGGTACCCGCAGGAGGGGAGGGACGATGAACGTGGGACGTGTGACGACGACGACGACGCTCGCCGTGCTGCTCAGCCTGTTCGCCTCTGCTCCGGCAGCGGCCCAGGACGCTCCCACGCCCACGCAGCTCAGCATCGGGCTCGAGGTGCCGCCCTCGGCCGACCTCGCCTACCGCCTCAGGGCGACCATCACGACCGACGCCGGGGCACCGGTCACCGGGGTCACGGTCTCGCTGTACGCGGCCGTGGAGTTGCTCGGTGAGCGCGCGGCGCTGCTGGGCAGCGCCGTGACCGACGCCACGGGCACGGCTCGCGTCCCCGTGACACCCCGGCGGGCGGAGTACCTGATCGTCGCGCGGTTCGCCGGCGACGGCACGCACGCTGCGGGGACCGCGCGGCAAGCGGTCACGTTCCCGGCTGACGCGATCGAGCCGTTCGTGCACGCCCACGGCCTGCAT
>DASWKO010000235.1:0-5143 GCA_036396595.1 Nitriliruptorales bacterium
AGGCAGCAATGCAGGTCACCGGCGCACAGGCCGTGATGAAGGCGCTGGAGGAGCTCGGCGTCCAGACCGTGTTCGGGTACCCGGGGGGCGCGATCCTCCCGGCCTACGACCCGCTCGTCGACTCGCCGATCCGGCACGTGCTGGTCCGCCACGAGCAGGGCGCGGGACACGCGGCATCCGGCTACGCCCACGCGACCGGCAAGGTCGGGGTCTGCCTCGTCACCTCCGGGCCGGCCGCGACCAATCTGGTCACCGCGATCGCGGATGCGCACATGGACTCGATCCCCGTGCTGTGCATCACCGGCCAGGTCGCGACGACGTCGGTCGGGTCCGACGCCTTCCAGGAAGCCGACGTGACCGGCATCACGATGCCGATCACCAAGCACAACGAGCTGGTCACGCGGGCAGAGCGCATCCCCGCCGCCATGAAGGAGGCCTTCCACATCGCCTCGACCGGCCGACCGGGCCCGGTGCTGGTCGACATCCCCAAGGACGTGCTCAACCAGACCTTCGAGTGGCGCTGGCCCGAATACATGGACCTCCCCGGCTACCGCCCGACCATCCGCGGCCACGGCAAGATGGTGCGCGAGGCGCTGGACCTGATCGCGACGGCCCGCAAGCCGGTCATCTACGCCGGCGGAGGGCTGGTACGCGCGAACGGCGGTGACGAGCTGTACGAGCTGGCGACCCTCCTCGAGCTGCCGGTCGTGACCACGCTGATGGCCCGGGGCGTGTTCCCGGACACCCACGAGCTGTGGGCCGGCATGCCCGGGATGCACGGTCACTACACGGCCATCAAGGCCTTCCAGGAGAGCGATCTGCTGGTGGCCCTCGGCGCCCGGTTCGACGACCGCGTGACCGGCAAGGTGGACGAGTTCGCCCCGAACGCGAAGGTCATCCACGTCGACATCGACCCGGCCGAGATCGGCAAGGTTCGGGTCGCCGACGTCCCGATCGTGGGCGACGCCAAGGTCGTGACCGGCCAGCTCGTCAAGGCTGCGCGCGACCGCATCGAGCGTGACGGCGAGGATGGGGTCAAGCCCGACACCGCAGCCTGGCGCGCGCACCTCACGAGCATGAAGCGCGACCACCCCCTGCGCGTCGAACAGGACCCGGACGGGGTGCTGAAGCCCCAGACCGCCATCCGCGCCATCTACGACACGTGGGGCGACGAGGCCGTGTACGTCGCCGGGGTCGGCCAGCACCAGATGTGGGCCGCCCAGCTCATCCCGTACTCACGTCCCCGCCAGTGGATCAACTCGGGCGGCCTCGGGACGATGGGGTACGCGGTCCCCGCCGCAATCGGCGCCAAGGCAGGGCTGCCGGACACGCCGGTCGTGTGCATCGACGGCGACGGCTGCTTCCAGATGACGCTCCAGGAGCTGGCCACCGCCGTGCAACACGACATCCCGGTCGTGTTCTGCGTCATCAACAACGGCTTCCTCGGCATGGTCCGCCAGTGGCAGGAGCTGTTCTACGACCGGCGCTTCAGCCAGGTCGAGCTCCCGGTTGACCTGCCCGACCTGGTCAAGCTCGCCGATGCGTACGGCATCCCCGGCTTCCGTGCCTCGACCGTGGACGAGATGCACGCGGTGCTCGAGAAGGCGGCCGAGATCACCGACCAGTCGGTGCTCATCGACCTGCGGGTCGACCCCGAGGAGAAGGTGTTCCCGATGGTGCCGTCCGGCATGAGCAACGACGCCGTCGTCGAGTCGGCCGACGAGTGGTACGAGCGTCAGGATGCGCTGAAGGCGGCCGGCGCCCACGAGCCCGACACGGACTGAGCGGACCTCCTCATGACGTCACACCGTCACATCCTCGCCGTGCTGGTCGAGAACAAGCCCGGCGTGCTGACGCGCGTCGCCGGGCTGTTCAGTCGCCGCGGCTACAACATCCACTCGCTGGCGGTGGGTCCGACCGAGGACCCGCGCGTCTCGCGCATCACCATCGTCGTGGGCACCGAGGCGACGCATCTGGAGCAGGTGATCAAGCAGCTCAACAAGCTGATCAACGTGCTGAAGATCGTCGAGCTCGAGCACGACCAGTCGGTCGAGCGCGAGCTGCAGCTCGTCAAGGTCACCGCCGACGGTACGACCCGTAGCCAGATCATCGAGCTCGCCGACGTGTTCCGGGCCAAGATCGTCGACGTCGACCACGACTCGCTGACGATCGAAGCCAGCGGCTCTCCCGAGAAGCTCGAGGCGATGATCGACCTGCTCGCCCCGTACGGCATCAGCGAGATGGTCCGTACCGGGACGATCTCGCTGGCCCGCGGTGGCAAGTCCATCACCGACGGCAGCAAGCTCCGCATGCAGCGCGTCGTCTAGGCGCACCCACACCCCCGAACAGGAACGATCCATGGCAGCCACGATGTACTACGACGACGACGCGGACCTCTCCCTGCTCCAGGGCAGGACGGTGGCCATCCTCGGCTACGGCTCGCAGGGCCACGCGCACGCGCTGAACCTGAAGGAATCCGGCGTCGAGGTCATCGTCGGCCTGCGTCCCGGGTCGTCCTCGCAGGCGCGCGCCGAGGAGCAGGGCCTCGAGGTCGTGGACACGGCCGAGGCCGCACGTCGCGGGGACGTCATCATGCTGACGCTGCCGGACACGTCACAGAAGGCGATCTACGAGGAGTCGGTCCGACCGGGCCTCGAGGCCGGCAACCTGTTGATGTTCGCGCACGGCTTCAACATCCACTTCGGCCAGATCGAGCCGCCGGGTCACGTGGACGTCGCGTTGATCGCACCGAAGTCACCGGGCCACCTGGTCCGGCGCACCTACCGCGAGGGCAACGGCACGCCGGCGCTGGTGGCGGTGCACCAGGACGCCACGGGCAACGCGCTGGCGATGGCGCTGGCGTACGGCAAGGGCATCGGCTGCGCCCGGGCCGGCATCATCGAGACCACCTTCGCCGAGGAGACCGAGACCGACCTGTTCGGCGAGCAGGTCGTGCTCTGTGGTGGCACGTCGGAGCTGATCAAGAAGGGCTTCGAGACCCTCATCGAGGCCGGCTACCAGCCGGAGGTCGCCTACTTCGAGTGCCTCCACGAGCTGAAGCTCATCGTGGACCTCCTGTACGAGGGCGGGCTGGAGCGCATGCGCTACTCGATCAGCGACACCGCCGAATGGGGCGACTACGTCAGCGGTCCCCGCATCGTCACCGACGACACCAAGGCCACGATGAAGCAGGTGCTCAACGAGATCCAGGACGGCACCTTCGCCAACCGCTGGATCGAGGAGAACGACTCGGGCCGAGCGGACTTCGAGGCCTACCGCAAGCGCGACGCGGACCACCCGATCGAGAAGGTGGGCAAGGAGCTGCGCGCCATGATGAGCTGGCTTCCCCAACCCGAGAACTGATCCCCTTGGAGGTTGCGCACCGGCCTCCTAGCGCCCCGCGGCCAGCGCAGCGGGGGTGAGCTGCTCCGTGACCAGGCGGCGGAAGCCGGCGACCGGGTCGTCCTGCTTCGCGAGGAACCCCAGGGCCAGCCGCCGGCCGCTGGGCACGGTGTAGGCGGCGGTGGCGCGATCCCGGTCGGTCAGGCCGTCGAGGATCGCAGCGGCGTCCGGCCCGGGCCGGACGTGGTAACGCTCGAGCAGGGAACGCGCACGTGCCCCGTTGCGGGCGTGCAGGTCCCTGCCCGCCGCGGGGACCACGTCGTCGAGGTCCAGCAGCGCGTCGTGGATCGCCAGCGCCGCCCGTGCGTCCAGCGGTGCGCCGGCGGTGTCGGCGAGACGGTCGAGCAGCAGCTCGAGTTCGTGCGGAGGCAGCAGCGCGTCGAGCCCGACCGCTGTGGCGCCGACGGCTGCGACCCGTCCGGGGGAGGTACGCAGCTCGAGCGTGCACTCGCCGCGCCCGAACTGCTCGACCAGCAGCCCGGTCCGCAGCACCCTGAGCATGTGGGTCCCGGGGTAGGTCGCGCGCGCCGCGGCGTGGACGATCTCGGCGAGCGTGGCCGGCCGCGACCCGATGGCGACCTTGGTCGCGCTGCGTCCGTCGGGGCGCGGGTCGCTCAGCGGGTCGTCCGCGCCCGCCGCGCGCAACGAGACGTACTCGTCGTCCGGCAGGCGGAAGGCCTGCTGGGCGACCGGTCGCAGCAGCTCGACCGCCTGGGCGTACAGGTCGACCGTCCGGTCGCCCGGGGCGGACGCGCGGCGCCGGTGGGCAGCCACGCGGGACGCGATCGACCCCGGCCCGGGCAGGTGCTGGTCGAGGCTGAACAGCGCCGCCTCGGCCCGTTCCTCGTCGAAGGTGTCCGGGTCGATCCCGAGCACGTGGCGGACGTGCTCGGGGAAGCGCAGGACATCGCCCACACGCGACCGCCCGAGCGCACCGACGGCCACGAGTTGGGCGGTCAGCCAGTCAGCGCGGTCGGTCGGCAGCGTCGCCTCGGCGGCGACGTCGGCCGCCAGCCGATCCGCCTCGGCCGCGAGCCGCTCGGGCAGGCGTCGGGGCTCGGAGTGCACCGCGGCCAGGAGCCGGTCAGGCCCCGTGTACCAGTCGACCAGGCCAGGAACGAGCCTGCTCAGGCGCAGGCACAACGTCAGGTAGCGACCTGCCAGCTCGTCCACGTCGTCAACGGTACAACAGGTGCCAGGGCACGTGACCGAGGTTGCGCGCAACTATCCTGGGCCACATGTCGTCCGCCCCGATACCCCGCCCGACGCCAGGCTTCCGGTTCGTCGCGTCGATCCTCATCGCCTTCGTGCGGCTGCTTGGCTGGCGCATCGATGTGCGCGGGGTCGATCGCGTACCGTCCGACCGCGGCGCCATCCTCGTGTACAACCACCACAGCTACCTGGACTTCGTGATGGTCGCCTGGGTGATCTACCGCGAGTTCGACCGCTCGCTGCGCTTCCTGGGCAAGCGCGAGCTGTTCGACTCGCCCTGGACCGGCTGGGGCGTGCGACTCGCCGGGGCCGTCCCGGTGGACCGTGAGCACGGGAGCAAGCGCCACACGGCGCTGGATGCTGCCGTCGACGCGGCTCGCAACGGGGACCTCGTGATCGTGGCGCCCGAGCAGACCATCTCGCGCTCGTTCGAGCTGCTGCCGTTCAAGACCGGGGCGGTGCGCATGGCGCAGGCGGCGGGGGTCCCGGTCGTGCCGGTCGTCGGGTGGGGCACGCAGCGGTTCGCGAC
>DASWKO010000236.1:0-11080 GCA_036396595.1 Nitriliruptorales bacterium
GGGCGGTGTGCACGAACTGCTCCACGATGATGACGGCCGTGCCCTGCTCGTTGACCGCGGCGAGGATCTCGTAGAGCTGGGACACGATCTTGGGCGCCAGGCCCAGCGACAGCTCGTCGCACATCAGCAGCTTGGGGGACGACATCAGCGCACGTGCGACGACCAGCATCAGCTGCTCGCCGCCCGACAGGGTGATGGCGTGCTGGCGACGACGCTCCTTCAGGCGCGGGAACATCTCGTACACCATGTCGAGCTGGCGCTTGTAGCCGCCCTTGTCCTTGTGCCGCGGCCAGTACCCGTAGCGCAGGTTCTCCTCGACGCCGAGGTCGGGGAACAGCTCGCGGCCCTCGGGGACGTGCCCCACGCCGTGGCCGACGACCTTGTGGGCGGGCAGGCGGTCGATGCGCTTGCCGTCGAGCACCACGGTGCCGCTCTTGGGCGAGACCAGCCCGGACAGCATCCGCAGCGTGGTGGTCTTGCCGGCGCCGTTGGCGCCCAGCAGCGCGATGCGTTCGTGTGCCTCGACCTGCATGGTGATGCCACGCAGCGCGGTCACCGCTCCGTAGGCCGCCGTGACGTCGGTCACCTCCAGCAGCGCCATCAGAGCACCACCCTTCCGTCCTCGGCCACGTCCGACGTGGCGTTGTCCTCCTCGACGACACCCGCCGCCCCCACCGCGACCGTCACACGGTCGTCGGATGGGGGCGCCGGGTCCGACGGGTCCGACGGGGGCGCCGGGTCCGACGGAGGCGTCGAGGAGCTTGCGGGTGCGTCGTCGTCGGCCTGTCCGAGGTAGGCCGCGATGACCGCCTCGTTGGACTGGATCTCCGCAGGGGGGCCTTCGGCGATGATCGTTCCCTGGTCGAGCACGTACAGGTAGTCGCTGACGCTGGTGACCATGCGCACGTCGTGCTCGATCAGCAGCAGCGTGGCGCCGAGGTCCCGGACGAACCGCAGCACCTCGGTCAGGCGGTCGGTCTCGCGCTCGTCGAGGCCGGAGGCCGGCTCGTCGAGCATGATCACGTTCGCACCGGTCACCAGCGCGCGGGCGACCTCGACCATGCGCAGCACGCCGAAGGGCAGGCCGGCGACCTGGCGGTCGGCGACCTCCTCGAGGTCGAGCAGCTTGACCACCTTGCGGACCCGCAGCCGGGCGGCGCGCTCCGCCTCCAGGGCCAGGCGGTTCCCGGCGATGTGCTGGACGAACCCGGTGCGGTTCTGGAGGTGGGTCGCGGCCAGGAGGTTGTCGAACACCGTGAGCTGGGGGAAGAGCTGGATGCGCTGGAAGGTGCGGGCGACGCCGAGCTGCGCCCGGCGGAACACCGGGACGCTGGTGACGTCACGTCCCCGGATGAGGACTTCACCGGCTGTCGGCTCGTTGAAACCGGCGATGGAGTTGAACAGCGTGGTCTTGCCCGCGCCGTTGGGTCCGATGAGGCCGGTGATCTCGCCCCGCCGCACGCTCAGCGATGCGTCGTTGACCGCGACCAGACCGCCGAAGCGCACCGTGATGCCACGCGCTTCGAGCAGGACCTCGCGTTCGTGGCGCCGCGCGGGATCGGGCAGCGGTCGAGACGGCCGGCCGTCGGCGACCGAGGGCAGCGCCCCGGCCGCGAGCGTCTGGGGCGCCACGTCCTCCGTGGTCCGCTGGCCGCTGACGGCCCCGGCCCCGGCGGCGGCGGCTGGCTCGAGTTCCGATTCCGCCTCACGCTCCGACTCCGGGGCGGTCGGCACGTCCTGGCCCGATCCCTCGTGCACGTCCAGCTCGAAGTCGAGGATCTCGGTCGTGGCGTCCTCGAGCAGGCGGCGGGCCGCCACCGAGCGTGCCGCACGTGTCAGGACGCGTTGCTTGATCTCCGACGCCGCGCGCGTCAGCCGCGGCACGTCCTCCTCATCGGGTCGGGGCTCGTCGGCGCGGCGCGCCTCGTCCTCCTGCATCGCAGCCAGGCGTTCGCTCGCGGTGGTCGGCAACGCTCTGGCGGCACGCAACGTCCGCTGCGCCCGGTCGGTGGCGGCGACGGCCAGCGCGGCCAGGCCACCGGGGTACGCCAGGAACACCACGGCGAGCAGGATGGCCGAGACCAGTTCGAGGTAGTCCCCCAGCACCGAGTAGCGGAAGAACAGCTCACCGAGCGCGGCGAAGAAGACGGACGCGGCCACGGCACCCGGCAGGCTGGACAGCCCGCCGACCACGGCGATGGCGAGGAAGAACAGCGAGGTGTTGAAGCCGAACGTGTCGGGGCTCACCGCGCGCGCCTCGGTCATGATGAGGCTGCCGGCGACACCGGCCAGCGCCCCGGACAGCGCGAACGCCAGCACCTTGTAGCGCAGCACGTTCATGCCCAGCGACTCGGCGGCCATCTCCGAGCCGCGGATCGCGAAGAACGCCCGGCCGGTGCGCGAGTCACGCAGGTTGGTCAGGCCGTAGACCACCGCGATCGCGATGCCCCAGGCCACGTAGAAGAACGCGATGCGCGAGCCCGAGAGGTCGAACTGCAGCAGGCTGTTCTCGCTGCCGATGGGCACGCCCTCGATGGAGCCGTGCTGCGTCAGCCAGTTCTGGCGGAACAGGAACTCGCTGGCCGCCCACGAGAAGATCAGCGTGGCCACCGCGAGGTACAGACCGCGGACGCGCAGCGCGACGACACCCAGCATCGTGGCCGCCCCGGCTGCGGCGAGCGCAGCGACCGGGAGGTTCAGGGGGAACGGCAGCCCGAGCACGTTCGCGGCGAACCCGGCCGCGTACGCACCGATGCCGACCAGCGCGGCGTGGGCGAGCGAGATCTGCCCGACCCAGCCCGTGAGCATGACCAGCGACGCGGCCACGATCACGAACACGGCAGCCTGGTTGACGCTGGGCAGCACGTCGCTGCCGCCCGGGATGAACGGGAAGACGAGCAGCAGCCCGAGGGCGATCGTCTGGAGTCGGTTGGTCGATGTCATACGATTCCCCCGCGCACGTCGGTGGCCACGACCCGCTCGCCTCGGGTCGCCATCACGACCATCGCCAGGACCGCCAGCATGAGCTGCGGCGCCCCTTGCAGGTGCAGCAGGCCGGGGATGAGCGGGACCATGCCCAGGGCGACCCCCACGACCGCTGCGCCGCCGACCGCGCCGACGATGCTGCCCAGTCCGCCCAGCAGGACCGCGAGGAACGCGGGCAGCGCCTGCAGCGGCAGGATGTAGGGGTGCAGCGGGGCCACGGCCGCGAGCATGATGCCCGCGACCCCGGCGAGCGCGCCCCCCATGATCCAGGTCAGCGACGTCATCAGCTCGGGGTTGACGCCCATCAGCGAGGCGGCACGGGGGTTCTGGGCGGAGCCGCGCATCAGCAGCCCGAGGTCGGTGAACCGGAACAGCGCGCTCAACGCCCCGAACAGCACCAGCATCGTGGCGAACAGCCCGAGCTCGCCGTAGCGGATCGTGGAGCGGGCCACGGTGATGTAGCCCTCCGGGAACAGCGCCACGCCCGTGAGCGGCCGCGCCCCCCAGATCGTGGCCATGATCGCGATCCCGAGGCCCAGCACGATGACGGTGCCCACCGTCTGGGCGGTCTCACCCAGCTTGCGCATCGGACGGACGAACACCCGCTGCACCACCCAGCCCAGCGCTCCCCCGAGGAAGATCGCCAGCGGCAGCGCCGCGAACAGGGGCATCCCCATCCCGTCCAGCGTGTACAGCGCGTAGGCCGGGAAGGTGGCCATGACCCCGTGGGCCAGGTTCAGCACCTTCGAGGCCCGGTAGATCATCACGATGCCGATGGCCAGGATGGCGTACGCCCCGACCAGCGGCAGCGACAGCACCAGCCCGACCAGCACGTCGATGAGTCCCACGGTTGCGTCTCCTCGTCCTCGCGGACTACGGCGTCGTCCCTCCGGTCGTGGAGGGCCCCGATCAGAGGGCGGGGTCCTTCAGGAAGCCGGTCTGCATGTACTGCCAGCCGTTGAAGCTGCCGCCGGTCGCCTCCACCCGGAAGCCCTGCGCCGTCTTGTTCGCGTGCCGGGAGTTGGCCCGCCAGGACAGGGTCGAGGCCAGGTCGCTCTGGTAGTCCATGCTGTTCAGCGCCTGCTGGACGCACGCTCGGTTGACGTTGGGCGAGCAGCGGGCGACCGACTCCACGAACACCTGCATGCCGAGGTAGGCGCCCTGGAGGAACTGGTTGCGGAAGTCGATGCCGGAACGCTCGGAGCGCACGTCCTGGACGTACTGGGCCACGCCGGCCTTCTTGTCCAGCGGCGGGATCGGCGGGTTGTAGCCGGTGAACACCATCATCCCGTTGCACCAGTCGCGGCACATGGTCGCGAAGTCGTCGGTGAACAGGGTCTGGTGGCCGTAGGTCGCCTTGCCGCGGCCGGCGTTGGCGCCGGAGTTCGAGCCCTTCCAGGTCTCGGCGGTCGACGGCACCAGCAGCAGCACCACGGCGTCGCAGCCACTGCCGCTGCTGGTGTTGTCGCAGGCGTTGTTGAAGCTGGTCGCCTCCGAGCCGTAGCTGGTGCGGTCGGGCTCGATCGGCACGTCGGCCTTGACGGTCCCGCCCATCGCCTGGACCTGCTTCTTGAAGGCGTCCGCGCCTTCCAGGCCGAACCGGAAGCGGTTGTCCCACACGATGCCGAAGGTCCGGGCGCCGTTGTCGTAGGCGTGCTTGGCGATGATGCGCATGGTGGACACGGTGGCGGTGGCCACGGGCCACACCCACGGGTCGTTGTACTGGTCGATGCGCATGCCGTCCGTGCCCACGACCGGGATGCCGGCGTTCTTGATGTCCCCGGCGAGGATCGCCTGGCCAAGGCCCTCGGACGAGGGCACGACCGGCAGGGCGAAGTAGCCGTCCTCGATGAACCGCTTGATGGTCTGCTGGCCCTTGGCTGCGTCCCAGCTATCGTTGACGGTCTTCAGCTCGATGCGCCGGCCGCAGACGCCGCCGTCGCGGTTGACCTTGTTCAGCACCGCCCGCATCCCCACCGGTGACGAGGAGAGCAGGCTCGCCCCAGCACCGTCGGAGACCACGGTCGACGCGACGTTGATCGTGTCGGCGGTCACCCCTGTGCTGACGTTGTCGTTGGCGGACGGCTTGCAGCCGCTGGGCGCGCCCCCACCGCCGCTGCCGGATGCGGACCCGCCGCCGGAGCCGGAGCCGTCACCGGTGACGTCGACGGAGCCGCTGTTGGTCCCTTGGGACGTGTCGTCGCCCGACGAGTCGTCTGACGACGAGCTGTCGTCGCCCGAGCTGTCCGGTGCGCTGGGACCCGACGCCGTGTCACCGCTCCCAGGGTCGGTGCTGGTCTGTCCACCCTCGGACGTGGACGTCGTGTCGGACCCGCTCTGGCTGCCCTGCTGGCTGCCCTGCTGGCTGCCCTGCTGGCTCCCGTCGCCGCTGGGGGCCGTCGAGCCGTCCCCACCGCCTTCCACGACGATCATCTCGTCCTGATCGGAATCGCCGGTGAAGTCGGAGTCGTCGCCCTGGTCGAAGTCGGAGCCGGGCGCGGGGGCCGCGGCCTGGCCGTTGCCCTGGCCGCCGCCCTGGTTGGTGGCGCCCGAGACGTCCATCAGGGCGAAGTTCGGTTGCTGGCCGCCCCGGTCGGGGAAGACCTCGACGGCGGCGACGGCCCCGAAGAGCGCGCCCACCACGAAGATGACGGCGGTCTTGTAGCCGGCGCTCACGCTCTGCGGACCCTGGGTGCTGGGTGAGCCGTTGGTCTGCATGTCCTGCAACCTTCGGTCGTGCGGATGGGGAAACGGATCGCGTCTACTGGTACGGATGAGGCGGCCGCTGGCTTACGGTCGCTGCCGAAGTTCCTCCGCCGACCGCCGTGTTGCGACGCGGTCTCAGCGACGGGTGATCGCGGCCTGGAGCTGGTCGCGGACGGCGTCCGACACCACCGCCGTCCCGCCGACCACCACGCCGAGGTCGAACAGGTCGGCGTCGTCGGCCAGGAACGCCGTGGTCTCGCCCGAGACCTCGTCGCGTGGGACCAGCAGCACCAGCGCACCCATCCGGGCCGCCAGCGCGGTCGCGGTCAGCCCGTCGGGGAACGCCGTGCCCGTGGCGAACACCAGCGACGGCTCGCTGTCGGCGTCGTGGCGCGACAGCGCCAGCTCGGCGACGGCCAGCGAGGTCGCGTAGCGGTCGGGGCCGGCCAGCCGCTCGACCTCGTAGCCGAGTTCGGTGAGCCGCTCCTCCACCCCGGACGTGATCGCCCCGGTCCCGCCCAGCAGGTACACCGTGCGGGCTTCGACGTCGGCCAGCGCCTGCTCGGTGGCGCCCGGCAGCGCGTCGGGCAGGGTCAGCAGCACCGGCGGGGGGTCCGGGGCGCTGCCCAGCGCACCGGCCGACACCGCATCGGGCCACGCACGGTCGGGGACCTCGTGGGCCCCCAGAGCGATCACGACCTCGCCGGCACGCGAGGGGCCGGTCGCACGGGCGACGGCGGCTGCGGTCTCGAACCGGTCGCTGCCCTCCAGACGGAACACCTGGCGCCCGTCAGCGGCCGCCGCGCGGGCGACGGTGTCGGACACGGCGGCCTCGCCACCGAGGATCCACACGCGCGTGCTGCCGAGCCGGTCGATCTCGGTGCCCACCGCTGCCGGGAGCTGTCCTGCGTCGGTCAGCAGGATCGGAGCCTTGAGGAGGGCGGCGAGCGTGCCGCCAGCCAGCGCGTCGGGGTAGTTCCAGGCGGTCGCCAGCACGACGTCGCGCGACGCTAGAGCGCCGTCATCGGGGCTGGGCCAGCCGGCGCGCGAGACCTCCAGGGAGGTGGCGATGCGGTTGTCGCCGGACAGGCGGTCCACCGCGCCCACGTCGGGCGTGACGTCCACCACCAGCGTGTCGGAGTCCGTGCCGCCGTCGCCGTCGCTGACCGTCACGGTGACCGTGTGCTGGCCGGCGTCGGTGTAGGTGTGGGTCACCTCGGAGCCGGTGACCGGCTCGCTGCCGTCACCCAGGTCCCAGGAGTAGGTCAGCTCGTCGTCGCCCGGGTCGCTGGCGCTGGCCTGCAAGGTGACCGAGCGGCGCACCTTCACGGTGGCGTCGGGTCCGGCCTCGACGGTCGGGGCCGCGTTGGCCACGGTCACCTTGCGACTGGTGGACGCCGCGAGGTCGTCGTCATCGGTCACGGTCAGCTTCACCGTGTAGGTGCCGTCGTCGGCGAACGTGTGGGCCACCGTCGGGCTGGCGCTGGTCACCGGCTCCGAGCCGTCCCCCAGGTCCCACGAGTAGCTCACTATCTCGCCGTCGGGATCGGCGCTGTCCGACCCGTCGAGGGCCACCGAAGAGCCCTCCACCGCACCGGACGCAGGGGCGGCGATCACCGCGGTCGGACGCCCCGCATCGTCGTCGCGGATCGTCACTTCCCCGACATCCTCGAGCAAGGTCGCACCGACCGGATCGCTCAACTGCACCCGGAAGGCCCGATCCGGCTCGTCCGTGGTGTCCCCGATGACCTTCACCGTGATGGTCCCGGTCGTCTCCCCCGCCGCGATCTCCAGCGTCCCCGAGGCCGCCTGGTAGTCCGTACCGCCCACGGCCGAGCCATCCACCGTGGTCCAGTCCAAGCTGATCGCGTCATCTCCAGGCTCCACCACGGTGACCGTGAGCTCGGCGTCTGTCGTCCCGGTCTCGCCCTCGTCGACCTCGACGTCGTCGATGGTCAGGCGCGGGCCGTCGTCGTTGAGCATCGTGATGGTGGCGGTGGCGCTGCCGTCGTCGGCGAGCTGGCCGTTGACCGGCTCGGGCACGTCCTCGAAGGAGAGGTCGACGAAGAAGGCCTCGTTGGGCTCGGGCTCGTCGTCGCCGTAGGTCTCGATCTGCACCAACGTCGTGGCGTCCACCTCCTGGACCCTCGGCTGGCCAGGCAAGGCCACGGTCTGGTCGGTGGCGGCGTAGTCGCCGTCGTCGACGGTGGCGGTGCCGTCACGGGTGGTGTAGCGCACGGTCACGTCCTGGGAGGACAGGTGGGACAGGGTCAGCTCGACGTTGCGCTGTACCACGGCCCCGCTCGCGAGCTCGAGGAACGTGCGGTCGGCGATGCGGACCGTGGGCAGCGGGTCGTCGTTGAGGATCGTCCCGACCGCCTTGCTGCTCCGGTTGGGATCCGAGGCGTACGGCATCCGGAAGTCGGGGTTCGTGACCCCCGACGGGGTGTACAGCTCGACGGTGAAGACCTCGTCCAGCTCGTGCTTGCCATCCCCGACCGTCGTCGTGACCGGCACGTCAACCGCGGTCGCCCACGCCGGGACGACGAACTGAGCCGCCGGGACAGGAGGGGTGGAGGTGGTGCTTTCGGGGGGGGCGGGCTGGTAGTCGTGGTCCTCGAAGCTCGAACTCCCGTCCTCGGCTTCCAGGACCGGGCCGGAGACGTCATCCGTCCCGTCGGCCGTCTTGTAGGCCAGCGTGATGGGGTCGGCGCTGGCCTGGGAGAGCCTGACCGTGAACGCCATCGGCGTCTCGTCGCCCTCGTCGCCCTCCTCCACGGAGGCGTCGTCCACCCAGATCACGGGGAGGTCGTCGTCGTCGGTGATGGTGCCGGTGGCCTCGTCACCGTTGATGGCGGCGTCGCCGGCGGTGACCGCGGTGAGCCGGACCGTGAACGTCTCGTCGGGCTCGACGTCCGGGTCGCCCGACACGTCCACGGTGATGGTGGTCTCCATCTCGCCGTTCGGTGGGTTGCTCAGGATCGACTGGATGGTGCCGACGCCGGCGGTGACCGCGGTGTAGTCGCCGGCCGCAACGGCGGTGCCGTCCTCGGTCTCCCACTCGAACTCGATGTCGTCCTGCACCGGCGCCTCTTCCTGGTCGATGCTCACCGTGAACGACAGCTGCACGGTGCCCGAGTCGCCCTCCACGACCGAGCTGTCAGCGACGCTGATGGTGAGGTGGCTCGTCGCGGCTGCGGGTCGAGCGCCCACCACCATCGAGGCCAGCATCGCGGCCGTGAGCGCGGCAGCCGTCGCACGGCGCACCCGCGCCACGCGACCGGAGCCGCTCAGCGATCCAGGGTGGTGGCTCACGACAGGGTCCTCGTGGTTCGTCGGGGTACCGGTGGCCCGCCCCGTTGTGCGGGGAGGACCGGCCGGTCAGGCAACGGGTCGGTCGGGTCACGCGTCAGGTGGTGGCCAGGAGCTGGGCGACCGAGCGGCGGCGCCACACAGCCCCCGCGGCCGAAGCCATCAGCAGCCAGATGCCTCCGTAGGCGGCGGCCTGGACCGGCTCGCGGGCGGCGAAGTCCCAGGCGTCACGTGGCAGGGCCACGATCTGCTGCGGCATCGTCGGCGCAGGCGCACTGGGTGCGACTACCGGTGCGGGTTGCGGGGTCGGCGCCCTGACTGTCACGGTCACGTTCGGGGCGGGCACCGTGATGTTGGGGATCACGACCTGCTGCTGCTGCTGCTGGGGCGGCGAGCTGCCCACCGGGTCGAACGAGCCCTGCGCCGGCGGCGCGGACCCGAAGTCGTCCGACGTCCCCGCGGCACCGTCGTCGGCAGGTGGCGGGACCGCCGTGGCCGCGTTGGCGTTGGCCACGGAGACCCGGGCGGTCTGGCCCGGCTGGGCCAGCGCGAACGCGACCGGCTCGGCCGGCGCGTACATCCGCGGCGCCGCGCTCTGGGCCACCACGAACCCGCCCAGGGGCACACCCGCCATCAGACACGACCCCTCGGCGTCGGTGGTGCACGAGGCGGTGCGCACGTCGGACGCGCCGATCACGCCGTCACCGTCGTCGACCCACGCCTCAAACACCCCACCCTCCAGCGGACGCTGGTCGCCGGCGTCGCTCAGGGCGATCTCGATGTTGGCGAGCTGGGCGATGTTGACGAACTCCACCGTCCAGCTCTCGCCGTCACCGATGCTGATGGGCACCTCCCCACCCGGGGCGAAGCCCGCAGGCGCGGCCGACTGGTGCACCACGTAGGTGCCCGGCTGGAGGCCCTCGATGCTGCACGACCCATCGCTGACCGTGACACACGTGCCCGCCAGCGGGTCGTCCAGACCCAGCAGCCCGTCACCGGTGGGATCGGCGTACACCTCGAACAGCCCTCCGGCCAGCGGCCCGCCATCCGTGTCCTCCAGGGTGACCGTGACCGTGCCGGGCTTTGCCGCGGCCGGGGCGCACGTCCCGTCGGGGTGCACCACCAGCAGGCACTGGATCTCGTAGGAGGACCCGGTGTGCACCCCGGCCAGCTGGTAGAGCTGATGCCCGCGCAGCGGCGCCGGACCGGGCAGGCCCGCCGTGATCTGCACGCGGTTGTAGGGGGCGTGACGGATGACCTCCAGGGCCGGGATCACGTTGCCGAGCAGGTCGTGGTTCAGCTTCGCATCCGTCGCGGCCACGTCCTGTGGCTTCTGCACCGCCGCCTGGGACCCGTTGGCCGCACCGCGGGCGTAGAGCGGGTCGGGCTCGCGGAGGCGCACGGTGACGTTGTCGCCCAGGGCCGAGTCCATCCCGTCGATGAACGCCTCCTCGTCGCCGCACGGCCCGCACGAGTAGCGTTCCTCGCCCTCGTCATCGACGATCTGAACACCCAGCAGGTGCCGCTCGAAGCACGTGCCCGCCGTGCGCCGCAGGTCGCAGTTGGGGTCGTACTCGGGGTCCTGCTCGTCGGCCAGGACCTCGGCGGGCTGGGCCCGGCCGTTGGCCCACGACTCGGCCACCGCCTTGACCGTGTCGATCCGCACCGCCGCCTCGCCGTCCGGCCGGGACAGCGTGACCCCGCGGGCCATCGAGGCCATGCGCGACACCAGACCTCGCTCGGGGTCGAGGTAGATGTCGAACGTGGACCACACGTCGGCGACCACCACCCCGTCGCCGCCGGTCATGCTGGCACGGCTGAACCCTTCGGCGCCGTCGCCTCCACAGTCGACCTCGGACTCCCACTCGCCGTTGGGACCGCCTTCCGAACGGTCGTCAGGCTGCTCGTCCGACGACACGCAGCTCGACGACCCGTCACCGAACGGCCACTCCACGCCAGGTTCCGGCACGGGCGGTTGGTCGACGAGTCCGGTGCTCCTCCAGAGGTTGTGCCAGTCGCTGGTGTCGACATCGCCGGTGTAGGTGGAGTTGACGGCGCACCGGTTGTACGGCTGGCT
>DASWKO010000237.1:0-9601 GCA_036396595.1 Nitriliruptorales bacterium
CCCGCCCCGCCCCCACGCATCGAGTGTGCTCGTTCCTGCGATATATGGCTGTGACGAGCACACTCGATCCGCGGGCGGGGAGCGCCGGGAAGGGCGGGGGTCAGGCGTTGCGTTCGGCGGCGGGGCGCTCGGCGGCGGGGCGCTCGGCGGCGGGGCGGAGTTCGCCCAGCGCCTCGGCCTGCTTGCGAACCTTGCCGATGGTCCGCGGCATCCGTAGCAGCGCCGTGAGCGAGAAGTCGGCGAAGCCGTGCCCGACCTGCTCGGCGGTCATCGGCCCGGAGGCGTCGAACCACCGCAGCGCCCAGCCCGACATGCCCAGGATCGCCATCATGCTGATGAAGTTGTCGCTCTCTCGGAGCTGTCCGGTCTCGACCCCCTCGCGGATGACCTGGCGCAGCAGAGCCGTGTAGCGGTCGGCCTTCTTGAAGTACTCGTCGAAGCCGCCGTTGCCCGCCAGCCGCGCGATGTCGTCGGCGACCGCCGCCAGCGGGACCGGCGAGGTCAGGGTGTGGGTGACCTGGAAGACGATCTGGTGGTACAGCTTGGCCGCAGGCGTGGCGTCGGCGTCCAGGATCGCCTCCAGCTCGGCCAGCGGCTCGTCGACCGACTCGTTGGCGAGCTCCCGGAACAGCGCCTCCTTGGAGTCGAAGTAGTAGAAGATGGCCGGCTGGGTCAGGCCCACGGCCTCGGCGATCTCGCCGGTCGATGTGCCCTCGTAGCCCTTCTCGGCGAACAGCCGCCCCGCCGCGCGGAGGATCTCGGCGCGCGGGTTCTCTGGGGTCCGGCCGGTCTTGCGGGGCCGGCCCCTGCGTCGGGTCGTGGACTTGCCCTCAGCCATCCGTCGATCCCCTTGCGCGGCGTGGGGTGTCCCACCGTGGCCCCTGTGGACCGAGCGTACGTGAGCGGCCGGGCCAGGTCGGGCAGGCGCCGAGTGTTCCGGTCACGCCAACCACCCGCCGTCCAGCCTCAGGGTGGCTCCCGTGACGTAGCTCGCGGCGTCGGAGACGAGGAACAGCGCGGCCCCGACGATCTCGGACGGTTCGCCCAGCCGCCCCAGCGAGATGCCCGGGAGCATCCGGCGCTCGACCGCCTCCATGTCCCAGGCCTTGCTGATGTCGGTCAGCATCATGCCCGGCAGGATCGAGTTCACGCGGACCTCGGGCCCGTACGCCTGGGCGAGCGCGACCGTGAGCGTGTCCAGCCCGGCCTTGGCGGCCGCGTAGACCGCCTCGGTGGGGGACGGGCGCTGCGCAGCCGCCGAGCTGATGTTGAGGATGGCGCCGCCGTCGCGCTCCTGCATGTGCGCGCCCGCGAGCGCCGCGAGCCGGAACGCGCCCTTGAGGTTGACGCCGACGACCTTGTCGAACAGTTCCTCGGTGACCTCGACCAGGCTGGGGTACAGCGGCGACATCCCGGCATTGTTCACGACGATGTCGATCCCGCCGGTGGCTGCCACGGCGCGCTCGAACAGCTCGTCCACCTGGTCCCAGTGGCCGACGTGGCACGCCATCGGGTGAGCCTCACGGCCCAGCGCCCGGATCTGCTCGGCGACGTCTTCGAGATCGGGGAGCTTGCGGCTGGCCACGACGATGTCCGCGCCGGCCTCGGCGAACGCCAGTGCCATCTCGCGCCCCAACCCCCGGCTGCCGCCCGTGATCAGCGCGGTCCGTCCGCTCAGGTCGAACCGCTGGGCAGGTGTGACGTGGACCTCGGGCCCGGGGCGGTCGGTCAAGGTGCGCTCGCTGGTCAGGTGGCCGGCCCAGTCTATACTTATTGCTCTATCATCGGTGCGACGAGCGAGTCTGGGGGCGGCGTGTCAGCAGAGGTCGACCTGGCCGCGCTGGACGCGTGGATGTCCTCGCAGGGGCTGGGGGAAGGCCCCATCGGTGATGTCCGCCGGCTCGCGGGCGGCACGCAGAACGTGATGCTGCGGCTCGAGCGTGACGCCCGGACCTACGTGCTGCGCCGGCCGCCGCTGCACCCGCGCCCGTGGAGCGAGCGCGCGATGCGCCAGGAGATGCGCGTGCTCGAGGCGCTGGCCAGGACCGACGTCGCCCACCCGCGCCTGGTCGCCGGTTGCGACGACCCCGACGTCATCGGGGCGGTCTTCTACCTCATGGACGAGGTGGCCGGGTTCAACCCTGGCGAGGGGCTGCCCGCGATGCACGCAGGTGACCCGCAGGTGCGACGCGAGATGGGCTTCGCGGTCGTCGACGCGCTGGCGCAGCTCGGGGCGGTCGATCACGACGCGATCGGGCTGGGTGACCTCGGCCGCGCAGGGTTCGTGCAGCGCCAGGTCGACCGCTGGCTGGAGCAGCTCGGCAGCTACGAGCGCCACGACGGCTACGAGGGCCCGGACCTGCCTGGTCTCGACGACCTCGCCGAATGGCTGCGTGCGCATCAGCCTGCCGGCAACCAGCCGGGGCTGATGCACGGCGACTTCCAGCTCACCAACGTGATGATCGCCCCCTATGGGCCGCAGGTCGCGGCGATCGTCGACTGGGAGATGTGCACCGTCGGCGAGCCGCTGCTCGACCTGGGGTGGTTGGCGGCCACGTGGCCGGTGGGCGACAGCCCGATCCCGGCGCTCCAGGGGCTGGCGGACGCCGGCGGGCTGCCGTCCGTGCCCGAGGTGCTCGCACGCTACGCACAGGCTTCGGATCGCGACCTGTCCGACATCGACTGGTACGTGGTGCTGGCGTGCTTCAAGCTCGCCATCGTCGTCGAGGGCACCTACGCCCGCTCACGCGCCGGCAAGGTCGACGAGCAGCTCGGGCTCGAGATGCGCAGCCTCGCCCACGCCCTGTTCGACCGCGCCCAAGGCCTGCTGGCCGGCACCTGGCCCACCTGACCCCACCACCCCACCTGACCCCGCCACCCCGCCCCCCCGCCCCCCGCCCCCCGACCGCATCGAGTGTGCTCGTTGCGTGCATATATGGCCGTGTCGAGCACACTCGATTGAGGGGCGGAGGGCGGAGGGCGGAGGGCGGAGGGCGGAGGCGGAGGGCGGAGGGCGGAGGGCGGAGGGCGGGGGGTCAGTCTGCGCGGGCGACGGGGACGAGCTTGGTGTAGCGGCCGCCGATCAGCCACTCGGCGACGTAGAGGTTGCCGGCCACATCGGTGGTGATGCCGTGGGGGGCGTGGAAGCGCCCCGGGGTGAGCTCGGCGGGGCGCACGGCCGTCCCGTCGTCCAGACCGTTGGGCCAGCCCGCGACGTCCGCGACCCGGGTGTTGGCGCCGAGCGTGCCCACGAGCCGGTCGTCGAGGTCGAGCAGCGCGACCCGGGCGCGCAGCTCGGCCACCGCCAGCAGGTCACCGTGCACCGCCATCGCGCACGGGCGCTCGAGCTGGCCGGGGGCGACCTCACGGAGGAACTCGCCCTCGACGTCCAACACGACCAGCCGCCGGTTCTCGCGGTCGGCGACGTACAGCTCGGGCTTCCCGTGGCGCCGGTCGATCAGCAGGCCGTGCGGGACCCGCAAGGGACCGGCCGCCGATTCCTCGCCGGTGATGCTGCGCAGTTGCCGACCGTCCGGGGCGAAGCGGTGCAGCATGCTCGCCCCGTAGCCGTCGGCCACCCAGACGGTGCCGTCGGGGGCGGCCGCGACGGCCGTGGGCAGGAACGGGCGGTGGTCGTAGCGCTCGTGCTGCGGCGTGGGAAGTTCGGTCACGATGCGGCCGTCGGACAGGCCCACCGCGAGCACACGCCCACGCGCCCCAGCCAGCGCGCCGGGGAGGTCGGCCGCGGCGGGACCGCCTGGCTGCGTCCGTGGTCCGTACCCGGTCGGTGCCTCGTGGCTCGGGACCATCTTGAACCCGGCGTCGGCCACCCACAGGACCTCGGTCCCGTCCTCCTGCTCGATGATCGTGGCCCCGTGACCCTCGATCAGACCGCAGTGCAACGTGCGCTCGACGGTGCCGTCCGGGGCGCGGACCACGATCGTCCCGTCGGCGGGGTGGAAGCCTACGACCGATCCGTCGCGCGTCGTGACCAGCGCGTGGTGTGCCCAACCGGCGCGCGTCTCGGCGTCGTCGGGCAGCTCCGCCCAGCCATCGTGCCAGCCGAATCGGTGGCCGTCGGGTCCCACCAGGGTCAGCGGCTCGTCGCGGTCCATGCCCGGCACGTGGTCGCCCCTGCTCGCGTCGAAAACTTCTTATCGTACGATAGAGCCCATGGCCGACGAACGGCGCTCCACGCGCCCCAACATCCTGCTCGTGCTGGCCGACGACATGGGGTTCTCCGACATCGGCTGCTACGGCTCCGAGGTGGCGACCCCGGCGATCGACGGCCTGGCCGCCAACGGGCTGCGCTTCTCGCAGATGTACAACTCGGCCAGGTGCTGCCCCTCGCGCGCATCCCTGCTGACGGGCCTGCACCCGCACCAGACCGGGATCGGGCACGCGTTCCTGCCGGCGGTGTGGTGGCCGTTCATGCTCGGCGAGGCCAGCGGCGAGCTGCCGCCCGCGGCGCGCTCGTACCTCGGCTACCTCACCGACAACTGCGTGACCGTCGCCGAGCTGCTCCAGGACGCCGGGTACCGAACGATCATGTCGGGCAAATGGCACACCTCGCGGCTGGCGTTCCTGCCCGGCGAGGACACCGGTGGTCGTGACCGGCCGCGCGCGCACCCCAACGACCGCGGGTTCGACGAGTTCTACGGGATCCTCACGGGGGCGGGCTCGTACTTCAACCCGCTGGACCTGCAGCACAACCGCGAGCGGCTCGGCCCGCCGAACGATCCCGACTACTACCTCACCGACGCCATCACCGACCACGCGATCGACCACATCGGCCGGGCGCTGGACGACGCGCAGCCGTTCTTCCACTACCTCGCGTTCACCGCCCCACACTGGCCGCTGCACGCGTTCGAGGAGGACGTCGCCCGGTACGAGCTGCGCTACCGGGGCGGTTGGGACCTGGCCCGCGCCGAGCGTCACGAGCGCGCCCGCGACGAGGGGCTGCTCGACGAACGCTGGCCCATCAGCACCCGCGACCCCGATGCGTGGCCGTTCGAGGAGGCGCGCTTCCCGGAGTGGGAGGCGCACCGGATGGCCGTGTACGCGGCGCAGGTCGACCGGATGGACCGCAACGTGGGCCGGGTCGTGGACCTGCTGCGCCAGCGGGGCGCGCTGGACGACACGCTCATCTTCTTCCTGTCGGACAACGGCGGCTGCGCCGAGTTCCTCATGGAGGACGGCGTGCTGGACCTGTCGCCGATGGCAGGGACGACGCCCGAGGGCGGCCCCGTGCGGTTCGGCAACGACCCCGGGATCGTGCCCGGCGGGGCCGACACGTTCGCGAGCTACGACCTGTGCTGGTCCAACGTCTCCAACGCGCCGTTCCGGCGGCACAAGCGCTGGGTCCACGAGGGCGGCATCGCCACGCCCCTGATCGTCCACTGGCCCCAGCGCATCCGCAAGCCGGAGATCGTCCACACGCCCGCGCACATCGTCGACATCGCCCCCACGTGCCTGGAGGCGGCGGGCGTGCGCTACCCGACCGAGTTCGCGGGACACGACCTCGACCCGCTCGAGGGTGTCAGCCTGTCGCCGACGTTCGCCGACCACCGCTGGGAGCGCCCCGGCGAGCTGTACTTCGAGCACGAGGGAAACCGCGCGCTGCGGGTCGGCGACTGGAAGCTGGTGTCGGCCTGGCCGGGGAGCTGGGAGCTGTACGACCTGAGCAGCGACCGTACCGAGACCCGCGACCTGGCCGACGCCGAGCCGGCCCACCTGAAGCGGCTGACCGCGATGTGGCTGGACTGGGCGCGTCGGGTCGACGTCGATCTGGAGTTCCGTGAGGCGCTGGCGGACTTCTTTTCCCGCGACACCACGATCACCGCCCCCGGCCGCCAGGATCTGCTCCGGGCGCGGCGGGGCACGTCGGGTTGAGGCGTGCTGCTACACGCGCATGCGCGTGTTACCGCACGCTTCATCGGGGGCGGGGCACGTCGGGTTGAGGCGTGCGCTCACGCGCGGACGCGGGCCGGAAGGTCAGACCGGCGGGAACCCGTCGGGGTCCACGGACTCGACGGTCTCGACGCCGGCGAAGGACGTGCACGGGTCGTCGGGGCTGCGCTGGGCGATGACGTCCCCCTCGGGCCACTGGCCGGCGAAGTGGCGCTGGCCACCTTCGGCCATGCGGTAGCAGCCGTCGGGCTCCTCGGCGGCGCCCGGCTCGGGCTCGCCCGGCGGGGTCGCGTAAGGATCCCACCACATCGACACGCCGTCCTTCACGCAGGTGTAGTCACCCGGCTCGTAGAAGCACGCCGGGATGGCGGGGTCCGTGCTGGGCTGGGGCGGGATGGCGTGGAACCCACGGTCCACGTTGGTCACGGTGAGCCGGGGGCCGGCCACCTGGATCGCGGTGAACAGGTGGCGGTAGTCGATGTGCTCGTACCAGAAGTTGGTGCAGATGTGGTTGCGGTCGCGCTCGATCATGTCGGGGTCGCCCTCGGACACAGCGCGGTAGCACGCCCCCTCCTTGATCGGCGGTGCGAGGGTGGCGCCGCTGATCGCGAAGGCGTGGCTCCAGACCTCCTTGTCCTGGTGCCGCGTTGCCGCCCAGCCGTCGAGCCGGGCGTCACCGGCCACGACCCACTCGGGGTAGTAGTCCTGGTTGGCGGCAGCCTGGGAGGTCTCGGAGTCGTAGCCCTGCGCCCAGATCACCGTCGTGACGCCGGCGTTCTGGAACCGCGCCATGTTCTGTTGCGCGGACGTGCGGTTGCTCGTGCCGTTGCCATCGTGGCCAGGGCCGACGATCATCGGCGTGGGCACGGTCCCGGTCGCTTCGAACCTGCCACCGCAGCCCTCGACGTGCTCGCGCACGAACTGCGCGAACAGCGTCGACTGCGAGTACCCGGTGTTGTCGGTGTAGAGCAACCCAAGCTTGCGGGGAGCCCCGGCGTCGCCGTTCCCGCTGAAGCTGACCGGGTAGGGCACGACCTTCGAGCACACGTAGTCGCCGAAGAGGCGGGCCTGGATCTCGAGCGAGCCACCGTAGCTCCAGATCAGTCCCGGGTACTCCCGATAGAACGACCCCTGCCGGGTCCGTGACCGGAACGTCATCACGCCGTTGCGTGCCGCTTCGCGGATGTACTCCTCCTCGAACTGGAGGGTGTACTGCATGGTCGCGAACGGGCGGTACGTCTGGATCCACTCGAGCATCTCGGCGCGGGCGCTCTCCGGGGTCGTGGCCTGCGCGGCCCGGTTGGTCCAGCACTGGTAGAAGTGGACGTGCCGCCCGTACGTCTGGTAGCGGTGGTTGAAGTAGCGCGAGTACGCCCGCAACGCCCGCGTGAGCAGGTGCTCCTCGTCGCTCGGCGGGGCGTCGATGTCGAAGCAGCGGTTCACGGGCCGTTCCTCGAACGTCCGTGACGTGAACTCGGTGAAGCCGCTGTCCTCGACGGCCAGGACCACGATCTCGTCGCCAGTGACGCCGGGTGCGGTCGCGCCCCCGTTGTCGCCCTCGAAGTGGGCCACGCACGGGGGCGACATGCGGTCCTCGGTCTGGCGGGGCGGGTTGCCCACGCAGTTCTTGGTGACCGGCCGAGCACCCGTGCCCTCGGGGACAGGTGGGGGCAGCGGAGCTGCCCCGCCGCCGTCCTGCGCGTTGGCCGGCGTGGTCGAGGACGTGCCGAGCGCCAGTTGGCTGACGTTGCCCGCCTGCGCGGGCGGCGGCGGGTCGTCGTCCTCCGGCGGGATGGGGGCGAACTCCAGCGTCTGGGACGGGTTGGTCTGGGGCACGTTGAGCGCTGACGGCAACACGAACAGCGCCAGCACCACCCCGACGACGGCGCCGGCCAGCGGCGGGTAGCGACGGCCCCATTCCCTCCCCGCGTGACGGGCCACGTCGGGCCTCCTCCCACGCGATCATCGCGTCGGGCTTGACGACGTCCAGGGTCCAACCCTCGCACGTCGTGGACGATGGCGTCTTCGTCCGTGTCGCTCAGCGGCGGGATGCTGTTCTGTCGCACGGCACCAGCGTGGGCGGCCGGGTGGCGGGCTGTGGATACGCGTCTGGGCTGACGTCGCCACGTCACACGTGGTCCGTACGGTGGGTCGCTCGACCGACCGGAAGGCAACCCGTGTCACCACGATGGGCGGAGGTCGCCGGACACACGCTGTGGTTCTACTACCGCGAGGAGCACCAGCGGCCCCACGTCGCCGTCCGTGGCGAGCACCACGCCACCATCGATCTGAACACGCTCGAGATCCTGGCTGGTGGCCTGCCGCCCAACGTGTACCGAGCGGTCCGGCGGTTCCTGGCACACCATCGGGACGAGGCGTTCGCGGCTTGGGAGGCCAGCCGGCGAGGCGAACCCCCGGGTACCATCCCGGGTGGGAGGTGATCGTGGATCCGATCGTCGACGTCGCCGATGTGCGGGTGCTTGCCCGCTACATCGTGGAACTCACCTTCGAGACGGGCGAGGTCAAGGTCATCGACCTGGAACCTCTGCTTCGGGGGACGGTGTTCGAACCGCTGATCCAGGACTACGGGCTGTTCACGCAGGTTTCGGTGGATCCCGAGGGGGGCACCATCGTGTGGCCCAACGGGGCAGACATCTCCCCTCGGACCCTCTACCTGCGCAGCCGCGACGTGGTGCCCCAGGCTTCCTGACCCTCGTCCGGCCTTGCCCGGAGTGAGTCGCAGTTCGTACGCCTGACTCAGGGCGGCCCCGAGGTTCTGTCGCGTGGCACCACGCGGCGTCGCCGGGCGCGCGAGTAGCGTCCCTTTCCAGTGGAAGGGACGCACATGGTCGAGTTCCGGCCGATGGCCGACGACGACGTCGAGCAGATCCTGGCGATGCGCGAGGCAGCGTTCGGGCTGCCCCGGCTGCCGGAGGACGCCGAGCGCTCGCTCGACGGCGAGTACCACGTCATCGCTGACGGTGCGGAGGTGCTTGGGGTCCTGCGCGTGTACCGGTGGTCGCAGTGGTTCGGAGGCAACCGGGTCCCGACCGCGGGTGTCGCCAGCGTGACCGTGGCGCCCAAGGCGCGCGGTCGCGGGACGGGGCGCGACTTGATGGCCAGGACGCTGACGCTGCTGCGCGACGAGGGTGTGCCGCTGTCGACGCTGTACCCGTCGACGGCCGCACCGTACCGCCGGGCCGGCTACGAGCTGGCGGGAGCGCGCGTGCGCTACAGCCTGCGGGTCGGCGATCTGCCCACCCACCTCTCCGGCGACGTCGACGCGTGGGGCGACGACGACCTCGATGACGTGCGGGCCTGCTACGACCGCTTCGCTGCCGCCACCAACGGCATGCTGGACCGCAGCGAGGGAGCCTGGCGCAACGCGGTGCTGGCGCCGTCCGGGGACCGTTCGGCGTTCCGGTATCTGGTCCGTGAGGACGGGGAGGTCACCGGCTACCTCGTGTACTCGCAGGAGACCGATTCGGGCCGGATGCCGTTCCGGTACGTCCGGGGGGACACGCCCTACAACTACCAGCTCGCCTGCCGCGACCTGGTGACCACGACCCCCGAGGCAGGTCGCCGCCTGCTGGCGTTCCTCGCGGGGCACCGGGCGATGGCCACGAACGTGCTGTGGACCGGCCCGCCCAACGATCCCCTCGACGTGCTGTTCCCTGCGCTGTACGGGATG
>DASWKO010000238.1:0-4404 GCA_036396595.1 Nitriliruptorales bacterium
CGTCACCGGCGAGGTCGAGGTCGAGCGCATGAAGACCGAGTTCCTCTCGAACATCAGCCACGAGTTGCGCACGCCCCTGACCCCGATCAAGGGCTACGCCGAGGTGCTGAGGGTCAAGGAGCTCTCGCACGAGCGCGTCACCGACTTCGCCGGCAACATCGCCGAATCCGCACAGCGGCTCGAGCGCATCATCGCGATGCTGGTGGACTTCGCCGCGCTCGAAGCCGGTCGCATGGAGGTCAAACTGGCTCCGACCCCGGTCGGCCCCGAGGTCGATCTGGTGCTCGACCGGTGGCGGCAGCGGTTGCCGCAGCGGCGGTTCACGCGGCGGCTCGAGCGTGGATTGCCGCCGGTCCAGGTCGATCCTGACCTGCTCGACCGCGTCCTGGAGGAGCTGGTCGACAACGCGGTCAAGTTCAGCGAGAGCCCGGTCCGCATCCGGGGCAGGGACGAGGGTGACGGCCGCGTGCGGCTGACCGTCCACGACACCGGTTCGGGCATCGAGGAGGACGAGCTGGTCACCATCCTGCGGGACTTCCACCAGGCGGACGGCTCGGCCACACGCCGGTACGGTGGTCTGGGACTTGGGATGTCGATCGTGCAACGGATCGTGGAACGCTTCAACGGCGAGGTCCTCATCGAGTCCGATTTCGGTGAGGGCACCGATGTGCACCTGCTGCTGCCTGTCGCCGAGCAGGGCCGATCGTGAGCGTCGGGACCGCCCCCGCCCCCGCGCCGGCGCGGCCGGCCACCTCGCCGATCGAGGCACGCGGGGCCGCCGTCGTGGCCGCGCTGGCGCTGATCGCCAGCTTGATCGTGGCGCCGCCGTGGCAGGGCGGCGCGTTGCCGCCGGGTCAGGCGGCGCAGCTCGCGTCCGGTGCGCTCGAACGTGACGTGGGCGACCGGTGGGTCGCGGTGGACGTAGGTGCGTTCGTCCCCAACGGCAGCCGCCTGCGCACGCCGGACGAAGCGGCGGTCCTCACGCTCGAAGGCGGATCGCTCACCCTGGCGCGTGGCACCGAGCTGACCCTGACCGCGGACCGCTACACCCTGGTGGCCGGCCGGGTCCTCGCCGAGGTCGACCGCGTGATGGAGGGGCGCTTCCGTGAGGTCGTCGCCGAGGGACAGGGGAGCTGGCGGTTCGACCTCGGCGTCGCGCCTCGGGTCGGGGTGTACGCGGGAGGTGTGGGGGTCCGGCTCGACGGGACCGACCGCGAAGTCGCGCTGTCGCGGTACCAGCAGGTCGACCTGGTGGACCAGGCGCCGACCGACCCACCCGTGCCGCTGCGCTACCTCGCCACGGACCCCTGGGACGCGCGGCTGCTGGCCGAGGCGCTGGCGATCGACCGGCAGGCGGCCCAGCTCCGCCAGGGGCTCGAGGCGCAGTACGGCGTCGCGGACCGGCCGACCGGCTTCTACGAGGACTTCGAGGCTGTCGACGGCGTGGCCGCGGCTGCCCTGCCCGACCTGGCCCCCGGCTCGGTCACCGGCTCGGGCGCCGGCTCGGGCGCCGGCTTCGGTCCGCCGGCGGATGTGCTCCTGGATCTGGTCGTGGTCGATCTGCTGGTCCGCGGCGCGGCGCTCGACCGTGCCACCGCGCTCGCGCGCTTCCTGGGACTGCGCCGCGACGGCGCCACCTACGGCATCGTGCTGCGCCTGCACGACCTGCGGGCCCAGGACCTGGTGGACGCGTTCGAGCTGGCCCTGACGCAGCGTGCGCAGCAGATCGCGGCCAACCCGCAGCCCGAGCCGACCGCCCCGTCGCCCTCGCCGAGCCCGCCGCCAGGTCCGTCGCCCTCCCCGTCGCCGTCGCCCTCCCCGTCGCCATCCCCATCGCCGTCGCCGAGCCCGTCCCCCGGCCCGACCGACCCGCTCGACGGGATCATCGACGAGCTGCCGGACCCGATCCAGGAGCCGGTCGAGAGCCTCACGGATCTGATCGACGACGTCGCCAGCGATCTCCTGGACCCGGTGCTCCCGTGATGCACGGTGGCGATCCCGTCCGCTGGTCTATGCTGGGCAACCGTGTCTGAAGTCCTCCCACCGTCGACCGAGCCCAGGGGGTCGTTGTTGCTGACGCCCGACGAGATCGCGTCGAGGCAGTTCCTGGTCTCGTTGCGCGGGTACGACCGCGACGAGGTCGATCGCTTCCTCGAGCAGGTGGCCGACACCCTGGCCGCGCTGCAGCGACAGATCCGCGACCTGGAGGACCAGGCCGAAGCCGCATCTGCCCGCGTCCCGGCCTTGCGCGACGCGCCGACCGATGTGACGCCGGCGGGCGCAACCGCCGTTGCCACCCCGCACGAGGCCTTCAAGGCGCTCGGCGAGGAGACCACACGGATCCTGGTCGCCGCCGAGGAGTCGGGACGCTCGATCAAGCAGAAGGCCGAGGAACGCGCCCAGCAGGAGCTGGAGACAGCTCGTCGCGAGGCCCGTGACGAGGTCGAGTCGGCCCGCCGTACCGCGAGCAAGGTGGTGTCGGATGCCGAGCGCCGTCGCAACCAGATCGCCGAGGATGCTCGCGCCCTCGAGGCGGTGCGCGACCGGCTTGCTGACCAGCTTCGTGAGGCGGTCCGCGCCACGACCGGCACGATGAGGGGGCTGGCGCCTGCGAGCACGCAGGCCCCGGCGGACGACCTTCGGGCGCTGGCCACGCCCGAACCCGCGCCTGCCCGCGTCGAGCCGGCTCCCGCGTCGCCTGCCGAGACCGACCCGCTCGCCGAGTCCGGCGCCGAGGGGGCCGAGGGGGCCGAGAGGGCCGAGGGGGCCGAGAGCCCGTGGGACCCGACGGGCGACGAGCCCGCGTCGGACGCGGCCGCCAGCTCCTACGTGTTCGACGACGTCGCTGACCAGGAGCCCGAACCGGGCGCCGAGGAGTCGGAGGAGTCGGAGGAGGACGCTGAGTCGGCGGCGCAGGACGACGAGCCGGTGCTCGTGCCCGCGGCCGCGACGGTGGACTCACGGCAGCAGCGCGAGCAGTCGCTGGCTGCCATCCGGCCGGGCCTGCTCCGGCGCGTGAAGCGCGCCCTGCAGGACGTGCAGAACGATGTGCTGGACGCGCTGCGACGGGCGGGTGACGGGCCGGATCTCGAGACGCTGATGCCCGGCCCGGAGTCCATGGCCGTGGTGGGCGCGGCCGGGGAGCAGTTCCTGGCCGAGGCCTACGAGGCCGGCTTGCACGACGGGGCGCTGCTGGCCGCGCGCGAGCTGCCGGACGACGCCGCGGATGCCTCACGTGTCCCGGCCCGGTCCGCGACGTTCGCCGCCGTCATCGCGCACGAGATCACCGCGGCGCTGCGTGCCACCCTGCGCGCGGGCATCGAGGCCGGTGAGCCTGCGACGTCGCTGTCCGAGCGCGTGGGCGAGATCTTCCGCGACCTCAAGGGCCCGGTCGCCGAGGTGACGGTCGACGAGCACCTGTCGAGGACGTACGGCTACGGGACGCTGGACGCCTGGAGCGCGCTGGACATCCCGGCCAAGGAGTGGGTGCCCGGCGTCGCCCCGCGCTGCCCCGAGGAGATGCGCGGCCAGAACGCCGACGCGGGTGCGGTCGAGCTGGGCGCCGAGTTCCCGACCGGCCAGGTGGTCCCGCCCGCCCACGACGGATGCGACTGCACCCTGGTGCCACGGTGACCAACGCTGCCCCGCCGATGAGAGAGCTGGTCCGCCGGCGTCTCGGTGCGATCGTCGTGGCTGCGATCATCCTGCTCGTGCTGTCCGCGAACCGCATCGCGTCGTTCCTCACCGACCTGTGGTGGTTCGACGCGGTCGGGTTCCGCGAAGTGTTCACGGGGATCTTCGTGACCCGCATCCTGCTGGGGGTCGTGTTCGGCGCCGTCCTGGCGGTCGTGGTCGCCGTCAACCTGCTGGTCGCTCGACGGCTGCGACCGCTGGTGATCCCGTCGACGCCGCAGCAGGCGGTGGTCGAGCGCTACCGCCAGATGGTCGATCCGTACCTGCCCTGGGTGATCGGCGGCGTGGCACTGCTGTTCGGGCTCACGGCCGGCGGCGCCGTCTCGGCCGAGTGGCGCAGCTTCCTGTTGTGGCGCAACGGCGTGCCGTTCGGGGTCGACGACCCGCAGTTCAGCACGGACGTCGGCTTCTACGTGTTCGACCTGCCGTGGCTGGATTTCGTCCAGAGCTGGCTGTTCACGTCGCTGGTGCTGGTCACGCTGCTGACCGCGGGTGCGCACTACCTGCTCGGCGGCATCCGCCCCGAGTCGCGCACGGACAAGGTCCTGCCCGCGGTCAAGGCGCACCTGAGCATCCTGCTCGCGATCGTGCTGGCCGTCCGTGGCTGGGGGTTCTGGCTGGAGCGCTACAGCCTCAACTTCTCGCCTCGGGGGGTGGTGACGGGCGCCAGCTACACCGACGTGAACGCCGAGCTGCCGGCCCTGCACCTGC
>DASWKO010000239.1:0-12014 GCA_036396595.1 Nitriliruptorales bacterium
GACATCAGTGCCGTGAGGTAGCGCGCCATGTCGTCGATGCTCGAGAACATCGAGCCGGCCGCCGCGACCACGATGTCGAGGTAGCGCACGGGCTCGAACCGCCCTCGCTTGCGCTTGTAGCCCACCGCCAGCCGGTCGCGCACCCGCTGGCTGCGCAGGAAGTCCGAGCCCAGCATCCCCAGCGGCTCGAGCACGTGCTCGAGCATGTACTCCTCGAACGGCTGCCCCGAGATGTCCTCGATGAGCTGGCCGAGCGTGGCGATGGCATGGTTGGCGTAGGCCCACTTCTGGCCCGGCCCGACCTCCGCGCGCAGGCCCCTGGCGTACCACTGCTTCAGGCTGGGGATGGGCTCGCCCTCGGGCGCGGCCAGCCCCGCTCCGCGCAGCCGCAGGTCAGTCAGGCCCCGCACCTCGCCCACCCCCGAGGTGTGGGTGAACATGTCCCGGATGGTCACCGGACGGGTGCCCTCGGGCTGCTCGAACCGGTAGCTCCTCAGGTGTCCGACGACCGGGTCGTCGAGGTCGAGCCGGCCCTGCTCCCAGAGCTGCATCAGCCCGATGGCGGTCAGCGTCTTGGAGGTCGAGCCGATCCGGAACACCGTGTCGGTGGTGACCGGCCGCTTGGACTCGACGTCGGCGAAGCCCAACCCCTTTGCGTACACCAGCTCGCCGTCATGAACGACCCCGATGGCCAGCCCCGGCGACGTGTGCCGGTTGACGATCTCCACCAGCAGCTCGTCGGCGTCCGCGAGGATCTGCTCGACGTGGTCACGGGTCACTGGCATGGACGGTCTCCTCGTTGATGCGGGGCTGGCACGGTGCGCGGGTTCACGCCACGACCGGGACGCGGTCCTCGAGCAGTCGGGTCCGGCTCAGCTTCCCGACGGCGGTTCGCGGCAGCGCCTGGACGAACTCGTAGGTCTTGGGGCACTTGTACGGCGCCAGACGCTCGCGGCACCACGCGTCGAGCTCGCCCGCGTCGGGCTCGGCGAGCCCGGCGTGGAGCTGGATGACCGCGTGGACGCGCCGGCCCCACCGGTCGTCCGGCAGCCCGATCACGGCGACGTCGGCGACCGCGGGATGCTCCGAGACCGCGCTCTCGACCTCGGCCGGGTAGACGTTGGCGCCACCGGTGATGATGAGGTCGCTGCGCCGGTCGGCGATGTACAGGAAGCCGTCCTCGTCGAGCCGGCCGTAGTCCCCCAGCGAGACGAACCCGTCGGGGGTGACCTGCTTGTAGTCGGCGCCGACGTACCGGAACACCGGCTTGTCGGCACCGGTCGGCCGCATGAACACCTCGCCGATCTCACCCGGAGGCAGCTCGTTGCCGTCCTCGTCCAGGATCCTGACCTCGCTCTGGATCGGGCGGCCGCAGCTCCCGGGCCGCTCCAGCCACTCGTCGCCACGCAGGGCGGTCTTGCCGATGGACTCGGTCGCCCCGTACCCGTGGAACAGGTGCTCGGCGCCGATGAGCTCGATCCACTTCCGGGTCACCCACTCGGGGCACGGCGCCCCGCCGTACCCCACGGCCACCAGCGACGACAGGTCGCGATCCTCGATCCCGTCGACCTCGGCCAGCCGCTGGAGCACGGCCGGCACGACGATGAACTGATTGATGCGGTGGCGCTCGATCGCCTCGACGATGCGGGGTGCGTCGAACTTCTCGAACAGGACGATCGGGTCGCCCAGGATCAGCCCGCCGTAGGCCGCCCCGAACCCGTTGGTGTGGTACATCGGCGTGCACACCAGGTGCACCTGGCCGGGGGCGACGTTCATCGCCGTGAGCAGCGGAGCCTGGATCACCTGGCCGTCGTCGTCCAGCCCCAGGGCCAGGGGTCCGTCGTTGACGGTGATCTTGGGCGTGCCCGACGTCCCACCGGATCCGATCGCGGTTCCCGGCTCGGGAACGACGTCGGGCAGGGGGTCCTCGGAGCGCCCGGTCAGGTCGAGGAGCCCGCCCGCGTGCACGTCCGGCGGCCGGCCGTCGCTCCAGCGTCCCACCGTGACCGGCGCCCGGAACTGCGCGGCGGTGGCCAGCAGCGCCTCGCGCTCACGGGCCGGCAGCCGCGCGCTGATCGGCAGCACGCACGCCCCGAGCTTCCAGGCAGCGAACCAGATCGTGATCGCGAGCGGCTCGTCGGGCAGCCCGACCGCCACCAGCGACTCGGCGCCGACACCACGATGCGCCAGCTCGCGCGCGATGCGGTTGCTGTGGGACTCCAAGGACCCGAAGCTGATCTCGCGCGCGTCGCCCTCGTGCGGGTAGAAGATGATCGCCGTCGCGTCCGGCTGGGCGCCGGCGAGGTCGGTCAGCCGGCGACCGAGGGAGACCTGCAGGGGCATCTGGACGGTCCTGGACGGGAGTCGCCGGCATCGTGCCCGACCCGCGGGCCACCATGATGGTGCGACAGCACGAGACCAGGGTCGATGACCGGTCCCACCGCACAAGACACGAGCGGCGCTCGGCCTCTAGACCTACGTCCTGCTGGTCCAGTCGGCCAAGAGGAGACCCGCGTGACCATCGACACCGAGTTTCTCGCTGCGCTGCGGTGGCGCAACATCGGTCCCCCACGTGGCGGGCGCACGGTCGCCGTGGCCGGCGATCCGGTCGACCGGGCCACGTTCTACTTCGGTGCGTGCACCGGCGGGGTGTGGAAGACCGACGACGGCGGCACCTACTGGCGCAACGTGTCGGACGGCTTCCTGCGGACCGCGTCCGTGGGAGCCATCGCCGTCGCACCCAGCGACCCGCAGGTGGTGTGGGTCGGCACGGGCGAGGCCTGCGTCCGCAACAACGTCTCCGCCGGCGACGGCGTGTACCGCTCCGTGGATGCCGGGGCGACGTGGCAGCACGTGGGCCTGGACGCGACCCGGCACATCGCCAGGGTCCGGGTCCACCCGCGCGAGCCCGACACCGCCTACGTGGCCGCCCTCGGGGACATCTTCGGCCCGTCGCCCGAACGCGGCATCTACCGGACCCGCGACGGCGGCGCGTCCTGGGAGCTCGTCCTCCACCGCGACGAGCACGCAGGGGCGGCCGACCTGTGGCTCGATCCCACCAACCCGCGCATCCTGTACGCCGCGCTGTGGCACGCACGCCGCTACCCGTGGTCGATGGAGAGCGGCGGACCCGGGTCCTGCCTGTACCGCTCGACCGACGGCGGGGACACGTGGACCGACATCACCGACAGGCCCGGACTGCCACGCACGCTCAAGGGGCGGATGGGCATCTGCGCCTCACCCGCCAAGCCGAGCCGCGTGTGGGCGCTGATCGAGGCGGGCGACGGCAAGGGCGGCCTGTACCGCAGCGAGGACCGGGGCGAGAGCTGGGACCGGGTGAGCGACAAGGCCGACCTCCTGGGCCGACCGTGGTACTACAGCCACATCGTGCCCGACCCGGTCGACCCGGAGACCGTGTACGCGATGAACCTGTCGTTCTGGCGCTCCAGTGACGGTGGCCGGACGTTCGATGACATCGCCACGCCGCACGGCGACAACCACGACCTGTGGATCGACCCGAACGACCCCCGCCGCATGATCGAGGGCAACGACGGCGGGGCGTGCGTCTCGTTCAACGGCGGCGAGTCGTTCTCGACCATCTACAACCAGCTCACCGCGCAGATCTACCGGCTGGACGTGGACGACGGCTTCCCGTGGCGCGCCGTGGGCACCCAACAGGACAACTCGGCCATCAGCGTGCCGGGCTGGACCAACGGCACGGGGATCACCTGGAGCGACTGCCACCAGGTCGGCTTCTCCGAGAGCGGGGACATCGCCGTTGACCCGCTCGACGGCAACGTCGTCTTCTCGGGCGCGGTCGGCAGCGCGCTCGGCGGGGGCGGCCCCCTGCGTCGCTACGACCACCGCACCGGCCAGAGCCAGCTCGTCACCGTCTGGCCCATGCTGGGCGCCGGCGAGGACCCGCGCGAGCAGCGCCACCGGTTCGGCTGGACCTACCCGGTCGTGTTCTCGCAGCACGACCCCCAGGTGCTGTACGTCGGTGGCGAGCGGCTGTTCGCCTCGCGTGACCACGGCGCGAGCTGGGACGCCATCAGCGACGACCTGTCGCACAACGACCACGACAAGCTGGTCGCATCCGGCGGACCCATCACCAAGGACACCTCGGGCGCGGAGATCTACTGCACGATCCACGCGTTCGCGGAGTCGCCACACGACGCCGGCGAGCTGTGGGCGGGCACCGACGACGGTCGTGTGCACGTCACGACCGACGGCGGCGGCATCTGGTCCGAGGTGACCCCGCCGGATCTGCCCAAGTGGGCGACGGTCGCCAGTCTCGACGCCTCACCGCACGAGCCCGGCACCGTCTACCTCGCGGCGCACAACTACCGGTTCCAGGACCACCAGCCCTACGTGTGGGTCACCAGCGACCGGGGCCAGAGCTGGACGTCGCTGGCCGGGGGGCTGCCCCACGGCGACCACCTCCGGGTGGTGCGGTCCGACCCCACCGTCGCCGGCCTGCTGTTCGCCGGGTCCGAGACCGGGCTGTTCGTCTCGCTCGACGACGGCGGCACCTGGCAACGCTTCACCGGCGACTTCCCGGTCGTGCCCGTCTACGACTTGAAAGTTAAGGACGCGTCGCTCGTGGTCGCCTCGCACGGGCGGTCGTTCTGGGTGCTCGACGACCTGACGCCCCTGCGCGACGTCGCCCACAGCGGCGCCGTCACGACGCTGACCCTGTTCGCCCCTCCGACCGTGTACCGGCGGGCGCCGGGCGATCTGCTCGCCCACCTGCTGGCGGGGGTCGAGCTGCGCCCCGGCAAGTCGTATCTCGAGCTGGCCGGGGGCCCGACCATCCTCAACGTGCGCACCGGCGAGACCACCCGGACGATCGCCCTGGACGGTGGCACCAACCCGCCCGTGGGCGCCACGCTCTGGTACCACCTCCCGGCAAAGATCGATCCGCGCAAGGTCACGCTTGCGTTCCTGGACAGCCAGGGCGAGCCGCTCGCCAGCTTCTGGCCCAAGCCCGCGGATCCCACGGACGATGGCGAGGACCACGACCGCGAGGACGACGATGGCGACGGGCGCGCGACCACCGAGCCGCACGGTGCGGTGCTCGAGCGCGGTACCCACCAGCACCTGCCGACGCAGCCCGGCCTGAACCGGTTCACCTGGAACCTGACCACCGACGGTGTGCGCGCCCTGCCGGACGCCGAGGGCAAGGTCCGCACCCTGCCCGGCCCCCAGGTGCCGCCGGGCACCTACCGGGCGCGACTGACCGTCGGCGACGAGTCGTGCGAAGCCGACCTGGAGGTCCGTGCCGACCCGCGCCTGGCGGCCACCGACGAGGATCTGGTGACGCAGTACGAGATGCTGATCGAGGCCCGTGGCCTGATCCAGCAGGTGGTCGATGCCATCGGCCGCCTGAAGCACACGCGCAACCAGGCTCGGGCCTGGGTGGCGCGCGGCGACATCGACGAGGACCTGCGCACCGCGGCCAAGACGCTGGTGTCAGACCTCGACGAGGTCGAGCGCCAGCTCACCAACCCCGAGATCGAGCACCCCACCCATCGGCTCCAGAAGCGTGCCGGCCTCGACGCCAAGCTCCAGCAGATCCCCGTCGTCCTCGCCAGCGCCGACGCCGCGCCCACACGGCAGGCACGCGAGGCCTACACCGAGCTGTCCGAGCGCGCTCGGGCTGCGCTCGACACCCTCGACGGGCTGCTCGACACGACGGTGCCCGAGCTCAACCACGCCATCCGCGCGGCCGACGTGCCGGTCATCGACACGTCGCTCCCGCCGGTCCACGATCCCACCGACCCCTCCTGACAGAAAGAACGAACATGGTCACCCTCATCCGCGCACTGGACACCACGCAGGTCGCGTTCCGGCAGGTCGTCGTGTTCGCGGCGGCCTTCCTGCTCGCCGAGACGTTCTACAAGTTCGGCTCGTTCACGCTCGAGCTGTTCGCGTTCCTGGGCACCTGGGGCCTGCTCGACGGGGTGTCGCACGCACTGTTCGAGTGGCTCCCGGGCCGCCAGCGCACCGGCACCTGACCAGCGCACCGGCACCTGACCGGCGCACGGCACCTGACCAGCCGATCGGAGGATCGACGTGACCGCAGCCCTGACCGGCATCACGACGCTGGACGACGTCCTTGCGTTCGTGCGCGAAGCCGGAGCGCAGCCGTACGGCCAGCGCCTGTCCACCCTGGCCGAGGAGGCACCCGACCGCACCGCCCTCGTCGCCGTCTCGACGAGCGGCGACGAGACGGTCGTGACGCGGCGGGAGCTCGACGACCTGGCCACCCGCACGGCGCATGTACTGGCCGCAGCCGGCGTTGACGCGGACAGCGTCGTGGCGGGGGCCGTGCCCAACGGCGTCGACATCGTCGCACTGGGTTTCGCGACCTGGAAGCTCGGCGCCTGCTTCCTGCCGGTCAACCCGAAGATGCCCGAGCCCGAGCGCGACGCGGTCCTGGACCTGGTTGCCCCGACCCTCACGGTCGTCGAGGACGGTGGCGTGGTCGGTCGCCCGAGCCTGACGGTGAGCGAGCTGCGCGGCCGGCGCGACGAGGCCCCGTCGGACGGGTTCGAGCCCCGCATCCCGATGCCCGGCAAGATGATCGCGTCAGGTGGGTCCACCGGGCGCCCCAAGATCATCGTCACCGAGACCCCGTACGTGTGGCTGGACGAATGGGCGCTACTGGTCGGCAACGCGCTGGGGACGCGTCCCGGGCAGCGCCACCTGGTGAGCGGTCCCGTCTATCACAACTGGCAGTACGACCTGTGCTTCAACGGCCTGGCCGGCGGCGGCGAGGTCGTGCTGATGACGAAGTTCGACGCCGCGCTCGCGGTCGACCTGATCGAGCGCCACCGCATCCAGTACGCCGGCCTGGTCCCGACCACGATGCGGCGCATCGCGCACCTGCCCGACCTCGACCCTTCCCGGCTGGACAGCCTCGAGGCGATCTGCCACACCGCCGCCCCGTGCCCGCCGGCGCTGAAGCGTGAGTGGCTCGAGCTGCTGGGTCCCGAGCGCGTGTACGAGCTGTACGGGGCCGCCGAGAACATCGGGTTGACGGTGGTGCGCGGCGACGAGTGGCTCGAGCGGCCGAGCACGGTGGGACGCCCACTCGAGTGCGAGGTCGTGATCGTCGACGAGGACGGCGCGATCCTGCCACCGGGCGAGATCGGCACGGTGTACGTGCGCAAGCCCGACCCCACGACGCTCGGGCGCTACGAGGGCGCCGCCGCACTGGACCGCCTCGAGGACGGGGCGGTCTCGGTCGGCGACCTCGGATGGCTGGACGAGGACGGCTTCCTCTTCCTCGCCGACCGCCGCAAGGACCTCATCATCACCGGCGGCGTCAACGTCTACCCCGCCGAGGTCGAGGCGGTCCTGGCCGAGCACCCCGACGTCGCCGAGGCGATCGTCGTCGGCATCGACGACGACGAGTGGGGCAAGCGCGTCCACGCCATCGTCGAGCTGCGGGCCGGCGCGGACGAGGACGCCGAGGCGATCCGCTCGTTCTGCCGCGACCGGCTCTCGCCCCCCAAGGTCCCCAAGACGGTCGAGTTCGTGGACGACATCCCGCGATCCGACGCCGGCAAGGCCCGCCGCACCCAGCTCGGCCAGGACCGCAGCGGGGCGTGACGGGGCGCCCCGACCCCACCTCGACCATCCGTGAGCAGTTCTGTCCGACATCCCGGTCTCAACTGCTCACAGATGCCTCACACCGGGTCGCGGTCCCGGCGGCGCCCCGACCAATCGGGGTCGATCGGGTCGAGCCCGCTGTCCCCGATCGCTTCGGTCACCGTGCTGACCGCCTCGGCCAGCCCCTCGTCGACCTGCGTGAAGGCGGTCTCCGCGCGCGTCGTCAGCTCGTCGAGCAGGGCGCGGCCCGACCGGGTCGGCGGGGCGGAGGTGCCGGTGGACAGGAAGGTCTTGAGGCCCTCGAGCTTGGCGGCCAGGCTCGGCGGGTACTTGAGCATGTCGTGCCAGGCCTTCACCCGCTCCTCCACCAGCAATGCCGCCAGCTCGTCGAGCTGCTCGAGTACGTCCGTGGCCGCCTCGTCCAGCGGCGTGCCCTCCTCGACGCGGTCCTGCCAGGCCTGGACCTGCGTGCGCAGCGCCTTGATCCGGGTCACGCGGTCGTTGACCTGGCTGCGCAGCTCCTGGATCTCGCGCAGCAGCCCGTAGCGCTGCACCGCGGCGTCGGCCAGGTGCGGCAGGCGCGGATCGTCACGGACCTCAACGGTCGTCTCGGCCTCGTGGTCCTCGCCCACCTCGAGGCGCACCGTGTAGGTCCCGGGCGGCACGCGCGGCCCCGCCTCGTACGGCAGGTCCCCGGTGGGAGGCACGACCGGACGCGCGCCGGACGACTCCAGCTTCCAGTTGAAGCGGTTCATCCCGGCCTCGAAAGCCACCTTCGGCCACTTGTCGCCCGGCGGGTCCGACGTGAAGCTGGCGACCTCTTCCTCCCCGTCCAGGACCCGCAGGGTCACCACCGGCCGCGCGTCGCCGTTCGCCGCGTCGCCGTTCGCCGCTTCGCCGTTCGCCTCAACGCCGTCCGCCTCGTCGTCGTCCCCATCATCCGACGACGCCTCTGGCACCAGCTCCTCCGGCAGCCAGTAGTGCAGGACCACCCCGAAGTCCGGGTTGGCGCCGCCGCCGACGACCCGCTGGTGGATCGCACCGTCGGGGTCGACATGGCGGAGGATGGCGGTCTCGTCCTGCCCCCCGGCATAGCGCGCCCCGTGCTGCGGGTCGCCGAACCCGAGCGGCAGGTCCTTGGCCGGCACGCCGAAGCGGTACACGGGCGTCGGGGCGAACAGGTGCGGGCCGTCCGGCGCGGCGTCGGGCACGTCGCGCAGCGGCCCGAGGTCGTCGCAGATCCAGAAGCCACGCCCGTGCGTGGCCACGACCAGCGCGTCGTCGACGACCTTCAGGTCGTGGACCGGCACGACCGGCAGCCCGCCAGCGAGTCGCTGCCAGGTCGCTCCGTCGTCGAAGGACGTCGCGACCCCCCGCTCGGTCCCGAGGTACAGCACGCCCTCGCGGGCACGGTCACAGCGGATCACCCGGGTGATCTCGCCGTCCCCGAGACCGGCGTCGATCCGCTCCCACGTGGCCCCGAAGTCGGTGGTGCGCGCGACGTACGGGGCGTGGTCCTGGAGCCGGTAGCGGTGCGCCACCAGGTACGCGGTGGCGGCGTCGGCGGGGCTGGGCTCGATGCCCGCGACGGTCGTCCACTCGCGGAGGTCACCGGGCGTCACCTGCACCCAGTCCGCGTCAGCGCCCCGCCGGACCCACACGCGCCCGTCGTCGGTCCCGGCCCACAGCAGATCCGCCTCCACGGGTGACTCCGCGAACGCGAACACGGTGCAGTACACCTCGGCGCCCGAGTTGTCCGGCGTGATGTCCCCGCCGACGGGGCCGATCCTGTCCGGGTCCGCGCGCGTGAGATCCGGGCTGATCACCTGCCAGGTGTGGCCGTCGTCGTCCGTCACGTGGATGCGGTTGCCGCAGGCGTAGAGCCGGTCCGGATCGTGCGGCGAGAAGACCAGCGGGTAGGTCCACTGCCACCGGCCGCGCTCGGGGTCGGCCGGCTCGCCCATGACCAGCTCGGGCTCGACCGTCACCGCGGTCAGCTCGCGGGTCCGGTGGTCGTAGCGCATCAGCCCGCCGCCCCCGCCCGCCGACAGGCCGTGGCCGCCCGCGATGATCACGTCGGGGTCCCCGGGGTCCACGACGATGTGGCCGCTCTCGCTCGGCGCCGAGATGGTGCAGTCGCGCCAGAGGATGGCCAGGCCGTCGGTGCGGCTGGGCACACCCACCGCCGTGTTGTCCTGCTGCGTCCCGTACACGGTGTACGGGAACCGGGGGTCGATGTCGCAGTGGTAGAACTGCGCCGTCGACTGGTTGTAGATGCTGGACCAGCTCGCGCCGCCGTTGAGCGACACGACCGCCCCGCCGTCGCTCGAGGCGATCAGGCGGCGCGGATCCTTCGGGTCGATCCACAGGCCGTGGTTGTCGAGGTGCGGCGTTGGCACCTCGACGAACGTGGCCCCGCCGTCCCTGGACCGCCACAGCTCCAGGTTGGCGATCCACACCGTGTCGGGGTCCACGGGATCGGCGTAGATGTGCATGTAGTAGAACGGGCGCATGCCGATGCGGTGGTCGCTGTTGACCCGGTGCCAGGTCTCACCGAGGTCCTCGCTGCGGTAGACCCCGGACTGCTCCTCGGCGGCTTCGACCTGGGCCCACACACGGCCCCGCTTGGCCGGCGAGACGGTCACCCCCATGCGCCCGAGCGAGGCCCTCGGGAACCCGGGGCGCTGCGTCAGGTCCTCCCAGGTCCCGCCGCCGTCGGTCGACCGCCACAGGGAGCTGGCGGCGCCGCCGGAGACCATGTTCCAGGGGGTGCGCTGCGCCTCCCAGATGGTGCAGAACAGCACCCGAGGGTTGGCGGGATCCATCGTCAGGTCCGCCGCCCCCGCGTCGGGGCTGCAGGTCAGGACGTGCTCCCAGCTCTGGCCGCCGTCGCGCGACCGGAACACGCCGCCGTGCTCCGACGGCCCCCAGATGTCGCCGAGGCTCGCCACGAACACGAGGTCCGGGTCGGTGGGATCGACGCGCATCTGCGACACGAACCGCACGTCGCGCAGGCCCACGTGGTCCCAGGAGCGCCCACCGTCGTGCGACCGGTAGACGCCGTCACCGTGCACCACGTTGTTGCGGACCGCCGCCTCGCCGGTCCCCGCGTACAGCACGTTGGGGTCGCTGGCCGCCACCGCCAGCGCACCGATCGCGGCGCAGCCGAGGTGCCCGTCGGAGACGTTCTCCCAGTGCGTGCCCGCGTCCTCGGTGCGCCAGATCCCGCCAGCACACGCGCCGAACCAGAACACGTTGCGGTCGTCGGGATGCCCCGCGACGGCCACGACCCGGCCACCACGGGTGGGCCCGATGTTCCGGAACGACAGCGCCTCTGTGATCTGCGTGGTCAGGTCGAGCGTCATGTGGCGCTGCCTCCGTGTTTGGCATCTCTCGTGGTGATGCGACGGCCATCGGGATCGGTCGCGGTCGCCCACCCCGTCTCCGGGGTCGTCGCCGGGTCGATCTCTACGTCCGTTGTCGCGGACTCCGTTGCCGCAGACGGCACCCAGTCTCCCGGTGCGCGAACCGGGCACGGCTGTCCGCCAGCACATGACCGGCACACCGTCCTTGTCGGCTCCGACGACCGAAGCGCGCCACCAGCGCAGCATCCTGTGCAGCAACCGCGAACCGGACCCGAACCGGACCGACAACGACGAGGACGAGCGCCATGACCCGCGTATCCACCTTCGGCGAGTACCAGGGGTACTCCGACGAGCGCTACGACCGCGTGACCCGCTCGAGCGTGTACGCACCGTTGCGCGACGGCGTCGAGGTCGCCGCGGACATCTACCGACCCGGGACCGCCCAGGGACCCGCGTCCGAGCGGCTGCCGGTCGTGCTCATGGTCACGCGCTACTGGCGGGCCAAGCAGCTCGAGGACGGGGTCATCGCCAGTCCGCTCGGCCTGCTTCCGGCGGGCGAGACCCAGATCGCGCTGAACACCGCCGACATCAGGTTCCACGAGCCCGTGCGCCCGTTGACGCTGCACCGCCTGGCGGCGCACGGCTACGTCGTGGTCGTGATGGAGAACCGCGGGACCGGCTCGTCCTTCGGCGTCATGGGCCAGCCCTCGCAGCAGGACTCCGAGGGCCCCCTGACGGATGGGATGATGAACGGGATCCAGTACGACCTGCACGACATGGTCGAGTGGTGCGCACAGCAGCCGTTCGGCAACGGTCGGGTCGCGATGGCCGGCGGGTCCTGGCTCGGGTGGATGCAACTGGCGGCGGCCGTCGGCCGGCCACCGTCGCTCCAGGCGACCTTCCCCCGCGTGCCGAGCGCACTGCACGGGCACCGCATCTTCCACTTCGGCGGGCTGTTCTTCAAAGGCGCCATGGTGACCATGGGGCGCACGCTGATCCAACTCGCCAAGGGCGAACAGGACCAGATGGCGC
>DASWKO010000240.1:0-5549 GCA_036396595.1 Nitriliruptorales bacterium
CAGCCATCCCTCCGGATCTTCCTCCGAGCGCTCGCGCAGCTCGTCGAGCGTGAGGTCGCCGAGCTGGCGGAGCAGATCGTGGAGCTCGTCCGGGTGGCGCGCGCGGCGGCGCTCGGCGCGCCGCTGGAGCAGCTCCTCCACCTCGGCGAGCACGTCGGCGTCCAGCAGCTCGCGCAGCTCGTCCCCGCCCAGGAGCTCGCGCAGCAGGTCCCGGTCGAGCGCGAGCGCCGCGGCCCGGCGCTCGGCGAGCGGCGCGTCGTACTCGTACATGTACGTGCCGACCCAACTGAACAGCAGCGCCTGGGCGAACGGCGACGCGCGTTGGGTGTCCACGCCCACCACCCGCACCGTGCGCGAGCGGACGTCGGTCAGCAGCGCCCTGAGCGCCGGCAGGTCGAACACGTCGCGCAGCACCTCGCGGGTGGTCTCGAGCACGATCGGGAACTGCGGGTACCTGGCCGCGACCTGCAGCAGGTTGGCGGCGCGCTGGCGCTGCTGCCACAGCGCGGTGCGCTTGCCGGGGCGCCGCTTGGGCAGCAGCAGCGCCCGGCCGGCGGCCTCCCGGAACAGCGTGGTGAACAGCGCCGTGCCGCTGACCTGGCGCACGACCAGCTCCTCGACCTCGTCCGGGTCGATCTGGAACAGCTCGACCGGCAGCTCGTCGAACGCCTCCTGCAGCCGCAGCACGATGCCGTCGTCGGCCCACATCACCTCGGGGGCCAACCCCTGGTCGGTCAGCCGGGCCTGGATCGCCATGGCCCACGGAGCCAGCACCTGCGCGCCGAACGGCGAGTGCAGGACCACCCGCCAGTCGCCGATCTCGTCGCGGAAGCGCTCGATCACGATCGTGCGGTCGTCGGGCAGCGCCCCGGTCGCCTCCTGCTGCTCGCGCAGGTACTGGACGAGGTTGGCCGCCGCCCACGGGTCCAGCGAGTGCTGCTCGCGCAGGCGCTGGACGGCCTCGGTGTCCGGCAGGGCTGCGAGTTCGCGGACGAACGCGCCCACCGCGCGGCCGAGCTCGACGGGACGCCCGGGGCCGTCGCCGTGCCAGAAGGGCATCTTGCCGGGCTCGCCCGGTGCGGGCGTGACGATCACGCGCTCGAACGTGATGTCCTGGATGCGCCACGTCGACGCGCCCAGGACGAAGGTCTCGCCGGCCCGCGATTCGTGCACCATCTCCTCGTCGAGCTCGCCCACGCGGGTGCCGTCGGGCAGGAACACCCCGAACAGCCCGCGGTCGGGGATCGTCCCCGGGTTGGTGACCGCCAGGCGCTGGGCCGACGACCGCCCACGGATGGTGCCCGCGGCCCGGTCCCAGACGATCCGGGGCCGCAGCTCGCTGAACTCGTCGCTGGGGTAGCGGCCCGCGAGCAGGTCCAGCACGGCGTGCAGCAGGTCGTCGGTGAGCTCGCTGAAGTTGGCGGACCGCCGCACGACCCGACCCAGGTCAGCGACCTTCCACTCGTCCATCGCGGCCATCGCCACGAGCTGCTGGGCCAGGACGTCGAGCGGGTTGCGCGGGTAGTGGGTCTGCTCGATCTCGCCCCGCTGCATCCGGTCGACGACGACCGCGACCTCGAGCAGGTCGCCCCGGTACTTCGGGAACAGCTTGCCGCGGCTCGGCTCGCCGACCTGGTGGCCGGCACGGCCGATGCGCTGCAGGCCACGGGCGACCGACCCCGGGGACTCGACCTGGATCACCAGGTCGACCGCGCCGATGTCGATCCCGAGCTCGAGGCTGGACGTGGCCACCAGCGCTCGGAGGCGGCCCGACTTCAGCTCGTCCTCGATCGTGAGCCGGCGCTCGCGCGACAGCGAGCCGTGGTGGGCCTTGACCAGATCGGGGGGCGGGGCATCCAGGTCGAGCTCGCCGGTCCGGCGCAGCCCCTCGGCGTGCAGGTCGTTGAGCTGGGCCGCCAGGCGCTCGGCGAGGCGGCGGGCGTTGACGAAGATCAGCGTCTGGCGGTGCTCGGTGATCAGCTCGAGCAGCCGGGGGTGCATCGCCGGCCAGATGCTCTTGCGGGTCGGTCCCCCTGTGGCGGGACCGGACAGCGGTTGGTCGATCACCGCGCCGAGATCGCTCATGTCCTCGACCGGGACCACGACCTCGACCTCGAGCTGCTTGGTGACGCCTGCGTCGACGACCGTCACGGGGCGCGGCCGTAACGTGTCGCCGTGCCACTCGTGGCCGCCGAGGAACCGGGCGACCTCCTCGAGGGGTCGCTGGGTGGCCGACAGCGCGATGCGCTGGAACGGCTGCGCGGTGAGCTCGACCAGCCGCTCGAGCGTCAGGGCCAGGTGCGCTCCGCGCTTGGATCCCGCCAGGGCGTGGATCTCGTCGACGATCACCCAGCGGACGCTGGCGAGCGTCTCGCGGACCCGGGACGTGGCCATCAGGTACAGCGACTCGGGCGTGGTGATCAGCAGGTCCGGAGGGGTGCGCGCGATCCGACGGCGCTCGTCAGCCGGGGTGTCGCCGGTGCGGATCCCGACCTGGGGCAGGTGCACCACCTGGCCGAGCCGGTCGGCGGCGAGCTGGATGCCCTTCAGCGGGGCCCGAAGGTTCTTGTCGATGTCGACCGCGAGCGCCCGCAACGGTGACACGTAGACCATGCGCAGGCGCTGGTCGGGTTCGGGGACCGGGTCGGTCATCAGGCGGTCGATGCCCCACAGGAAGGACGCCAGCGTCTTGCCCGAGCCGGTGGGGGCCAGGATGAGCGTGTGGTCGCCGGCGGCGATGGCGGGCCACCCGCGGGCCTGGGCAGCGGTCGGCTCCGCGAAGGTGGTGGCGAACCACTCGCGGACCGGCGGCGAGAACGCGTCGAGGACCACGCGATGACGCTACCGGGCGGGTGCGACCGCGTCTGTTCGTGCGGGCGGCGCTACCGTGCGCCTCGGGGGTGCGAGCGTTGCAACCGCGCCCCCCAGCGTGCGGGAAGGAAGGCGTGAGGTGCAGGCTCCCGAGGACGGTCCGGCGCCGAGCCACGCCGCGCCGGACCCGGTCATCGACGCCGAGGTCGCGCGCCAGCTCGCCGAGCTCGACGCGATCAGGCGGCGGGTGCTCAACGTCGTGGGCCACGCGCTGCGGACTCCGATGGCGACCCTGCGCGGCCTGGTCGAGGTGCTGGGCTCCGAGCCGGACCAGCCGACGCTCGACCAGGTGGTGCCGGCGCTCGTCCGCACGACGCGACGCCTGGAACGGCTGCTCGACGACGTGCTCGTGGCGTCCGAGGTCACCACGCGCCTGCCCACCGCCGCGCCGTCCCCGGTCCGCGTCGCAGACGTCGTCCGCAAGGTCTGGTCCGAGCTCGCGGAGCCCGCGGAGCTCGTCGTCGAGGGCGACGCCGCCACACAGGCCTTCGTGGGCGCCGACGGCCTGCGCTGGATGCTGTGGCACCTGCTCGACAACGCGGCCACGTACGGGCAGGGTCCGGTCACGGTCGCGCTCGGGGCCGAGGAGGGCGGGTCGGTCGTGCGCATCAGCTCCGGCGGACCCGAGCTCGACCCCGACGACCTGGCGCGTGCCTTCGAGCTGTTCTACCGGGGGGAGGTGGCGGTGATCTCGTCGGCCAGCGGCATGGGTGTGGGGCTGCCGGTGGTCAGGCGGCTCGCGGAGCACGCGGGCGGCTCGGTCTGCCTGCGTGCTCGTGACGGCGGCGGTGTGACGGCGATCCTGCGGCTGCCGCGGGTCGCGGGTGCGACGACCGGCAGCGGGGGCAACGGGGGCGCCGGGTGAGCGACGACACGCGCGTGGTGGTGGTCGACGACGACGCGGACTTCCGGCTGCTCATGCGGGTCCAGCTCGACCTGGTCGACGGGCTCACGGTGGTCGGGGTGGCCGGCGACGGGATCGAGGCGGTCGAGGTGGTGCGCCGCGAACGGCCCGACGCCGTCGTCATGGACCTGCTGATGCCCAAGATGAACGGGTTCGAGGCGATCCAGAGCATCCGCGAGTCGGACCCTGGCATCGGCATCGTGGCGTACACGGCCGTGGCCGGGAACTACGCGCGCGAGCAGACCGCCGCGATGGGAGTCGAGCTGGTGCTCAAGAGCGGCGACCCCACCGATCTGGTCGAGGCGATCGCCCGCAGCCGCGAGGCGGCCACCTGACGGTGCCCGCCGCGTCAGCCCGGCCGCTCGCGTTCGAACACGACCACCCGCCCGGCGGCGGTGTCGCCGGGGCCGCGGAGCAGGTTCGAGTACCAGCACCTCGGCGGCGTCGAGCGCGACCCGCAGGTCCTTGGCGTACTGCAGGACCTGATCCTGCAACCCCGTGAGGCCGTCCCGTGTCCGGACCGTCTCCGTCTCAGTCACTCGAGACCTCCCAGGCGTCGATCAGGTCGAGGAGCTGCACCGGGCTGAACGGCTTGTTGACGAACGCGTCCGCGCCCGCCTCGGAGAAGGCCCGCCTGACGGCGGTGTCGTCGCTGCCGGTCACGGCGACGATGCGGCAGCGCTCCCGGCACCAGCGCTCGCGCCGGAGGATCTGGCACACCTCGTCGCCGTTCAGCATCGGCAGCCGGTGGTCGAGCACGATCGCGTCCGGTTCGTACCGGCGCGCCAGCTCGAGCGCCTCCATGCCGTCGCGGGCCTCGATGACGTGCCACTCCTCGGGGACGGTCGCGGCGATCAACGCCCGGACCGAGTCGTCGTCCTCGACGATGAGGAGCCTGAACCGGTCGTCCACGGGTTGTCCTGTTCTCCTGTTCGGTCGCCGCTCACACGTTCGGTGGTCGATCGAACGCCCGATGTGACGAGTTTGCCTGATCCGAGCCCGTCGTGACGAGCAGGAGAGGCGACCGCCGCTGGTTAGGCTCCGGCCGACCGTGACGAGGAGCCTCCACGTGGATCTGAACGCCACCCGCACCGCCTTGATCACCGGAGGCGCCTCCGGGCTGGGGCTGGCGACGGCGCACGTGCTGCACGCCGCCGGCTGCCGCGTCGTGCTGGTCGACCTGCCGAGCTCCGAGGGCGAGGTCCGCGCGACCGGGTTCGGGGACCGGGTCGCGTTCGCGCCGGCCGACGTCACCGACCCGGGCCAGATCGAGGCCGCGCTGGACACCGCTGGCGAGCGCTTCGGCGGCGTCGACATCGTCGTCAACTGTGCCGGCATCGGGTGGGCCCAGCGCACGGCGGGCAGGGAGCCGCACGACCTCGAGGTGTTCCGCAAGCTCGTCGAGGTCAACCTGATCGGGACCTTCAACGTGATCCGCCTGGCGTCCCAGCGCATGATCGACCGCGAGCTCGACGCCGCCGATGGCGAGCGCGGGGTGATCGTGTCGACCGCCTCGATCGCGGCCTTCGAGGGCCAGATCGGCCAGGTGGCGTACGCGGCCTCGAAGGGCGGCGTGGTCGGCATGACGCTGCCGGTCGCGCGGGACCTGGCCCGCCACGGGATCCGCAACGTCACCATCGCACCCGGGCTGATGGACACGCCGATGCTGGCCGGGCTGCCCGAGGCGACGCGGGCGGCGCTGGCCAAGGACGTGCCCTACCCGGCGCGGCTGGGCGACCCGGGCGAGTACGGCCGGCTGGTGCGCCACATCATC
>DASWKO010000241.1:0-1877 GCA_036396595.1 Nitriliruptorales bacterium
CCCGGCCCCCGCCCACGGGGAGGTGGGGCGTTCCGGTCCGCGCCCCCGCGGTCCGGCAACGGTGACTAGCCTAACCAGACCACGCGGTGAACGGGGCATCGTCGGGCGGGTCCGGTCCCCGCAGCGCCAGGTCGCACGGACGGAGCACGACGGGTGGATCGCCTCGACGCCAGCGGGAACCCGGCCAGCGCCGGCATCCGACGGCCCGCGGCCGTGTGCGTACAACGCGCGCCCGAGGGCGCCCCGGCGCAACGGTCGGGCTGACCGTGCTGCTGGTCGTGGCCGCCACCTCCCGCGAGGCCGAGCCGCTGCGCGCCGCCATCCCCGCGACCAGCCGCGACCTGCACGGCCTGCAGGTGCTCGACGGCGATCTCGATGGGATCGCGGTCCGGCTGGCGGTCACCGGCGTGGCCCGCAGCAACACCGCGTTCGTCCTGTCCCGCCTCCTGCTCGAACGTCCGGCGGCGGTGCTGCAGGTGGGTGTGGGCGGCACGTTCGACCCCGACCTGGTCCCGGTCGGGGGGCTGGCGTGCGCCACCTCCGACACCTACGCGGACCTCGGCGTGCTGACCGACCAGGGCTGGATGCACGCCGACGAACTCGGCCTGCCGATCGTCGAGCGCGACGGCCGGCGCTGGTACGCCAGCTTCCCCTGCGACGGCCCGCTGACCGCGGCGGTCGCCGACCGGGTCCACGCCGCCACCGGGCCCTTCGCCACGGTCGAGACGGTGACCGGCACCGACCACGCCGCCCGGACCATCGCCGAGCGGACCAGCGCCATCATCGAGTCGATGGAGGGAGCAGCCGCCGCCCACGCCTGCCTGCTCGCCGGCGTACCGTTCGTCGAGCTGCGGTCGGCCAGCAACGTGGCCGGTCCGCGCGACCGCTCGGCCTGGCGCCTCGACGACGCCATCGAGGCAGCGGGCGCGGCCGCGCTCGCCGCGCTGCCGGTCCTGGCCGAGCACACCGCCTGACCCGCGAGGCCCCCGTGACCACGATCGCGCGCGAGCTGACGCTGGGGTACTCGCCGTGCCCCAACGACACCTTCATCTTCCACGCGCTCACGCACGGCCGGATCGCGCTGCCGGGCTTCACCGTGCGCGAGGTGCTGGACGACGTCGAGACCTTGAACCGGTGGGCCACCCAGACCCGCCTGGACCTCACCAAGATCAGCTACCACGCCTACGCCCACCTGCGTGACGACTACGTGGCGCTGCGGGCCGGCGGCGCGCTCGGCGAGGGCGTGGGTCCCCTGCTCGTCGCGCGCGATCCGGACCTCGACCTCACGGCTGCGACGATCGGCATCCCGGGGCGGCTGACGACCGCCAACCTGCTGCTGCAGCTCGTGGTGCCGCACGCGGTGAAGACGGTCGAGCGTCGCTACGAGCAGCTCATGCCGGCCGTGGCCGGCGGCGACCTCGACGCCGCGCTCATCATCCACGAGTCGCGCTTCACCTACGCCGAGCACGGACTGGTCGCGGTGCTCGACGTGGGCCAGGCCTGGGAGCAGCGGACCGGGCTGCCGCTGCCGCTGGGGGCGATCCTGGTCCGCCGCGACCTGGGCCCGCAGGTCGCTGCCGACGTCAACGCGGCGCTGCGCGCCAGCCTCGAGCACGCCTACGCCCACCCCGACGAGTCGGTCGCCTACATCCGCGAGCACGCCCAGGAGCTGGACGAGGCGGTCGTCCGGCAACACATCGACCTGTACGTCAACCGCTACTCGCTCGATGTCGGCGAGCGCGGGGAGGCAGCCGTGCGCGAGCTGTTCCGCCAGGCCCAGGCGCGCGGTCTGGCGCCCAGCAGCGACCGGCCGCTGTTCGCGCCCTGACTCAAGCGGGCGGCATGCGCAGGGCGGCATCGAGCCGGATGACCTCGCC
>DASWKO010000242.1:0-5093 GCA_036396595.1 Nitriliruptorales bacterium
GCACCACCAACGCGGCGGTACGAGGCGTCGTTACGTTGCGTGGCTCCCGAACGACGCTTCGACGCCGAAACGTGCGTTGAACGCACGGATTGGGGCGTATGTCGCCACGTTGAGCCGACCGGAGCAGGTTCAGCCGATGACGTTGATCTGGCCGTACTTCTCCTCGTAGGCCGTCATGTTGGTGTTCAGCGCCTGGATCACCTTGCCCACCATGGTCGGCGCGATGCGCACCCGGCTGACGACCTCGGCACGGACGTTGCCCTGCTGGCCTGGCATCAACTGGCAGAAGTCCAGCGTGAACTCGTGCGGTGAGTGCGACACCACGAGGAAGTTGGCGTAGCCGCCGAACTTGTTGTCGTCGGAGACGTTGATGGAGATCTGCTGCGAGGGCTGCTCGGCGGGTTGCGGCGGGGTCGGCTGGTCATCGCTCACGTGCTCGGACCTTCGGTGTCGGGTCGGGATGTCGAGGCTACTGGGCCCGACGCCACCTAGTCTGCGGGCGTGTCGCCTCAGGAGGCTCCGTGGCCACGTTCCGTCCCGTCGAGCAGCACCTCGGCCCGCTCGCTGCGAGCGTGCCCGCACGCGCCGGCGCCCTGGCCCCTGCGCTCGCCCGCATCTGGGACCACGACCACACGGTCTTCCAGGACGACCCCACCGAGGTCGCGGACCGGCTCGGGTGGCTGGACTGCCCGACCCGGTTCGCCGGGCGCGTCGGGCAGCTCGCCACGTTCGCCGAGCAGGTGGCCGCCGCCGACCTCACGCACGCCGTGGTCGTGGGCATGGGAGGCTCCAGCCTGTTCCCCGAGGTCCTGGCGTTCAGCTTCGGGGGGCAGCCGGGTTGGCTCGAGGTGCTGGTCATGGACTCCACGGCGCCGGGCGCGCTGCGGCGCCTGGACCGCGAGGTGCCCCTGCACCGTGCGCTCTACGTGATCTCGTCGAAGTCCGGCACGACCGTCGAGACCCGTTGCCAGCTCGACTTCCTCTGGTCCGAGCTCCACGCGCAGCTCGGCGACGCTGCCGGCTCGCGCTTCGTCGCCGTCACCGACCCCGGCAGCGAGCTCGCCGAGATCGGTCGCGAGCGCGGCTTCCGTGCGGTGTTCGAGAACCCCCCCGAGATCGGGGGCCGGTTCTCGGCGCTCTCGTACTTCGGGCTGGTGCCCGCGAGCCTGCTCGGGATCGACATCGGGGCCCTGCTGACCAGCGCGCGTGAGGCCTCTGACGCCTGCCGGACGCCGGATGCGGACAGCAACCCCGCGCTGCAGCTCGCGGCGTTCCTGGCGGCCGCGCACGACGCCGGCCGCGACAAGCTGACGCTGCTGCTGCCCGAGCAGATCGCGTCGTTCGGCGACTGGGTCGAGCAGCTCGTCGCCGAGTCGACCGGCAAGCACGGCGTCGGGCTGCTGCCGGTCGTCGGCGAGTCCGACCCGGCCGACCCGGCCGTGTACGGCGACGACCGGGTGTTCGTGGCGATCGGTGAACGGCCCGGGCTCGACCAGCTCGCCCGAGCCGGCCACCCGGTGCTGCGCCTGGACCTCGACGAGCCGACGGACCTCGGGGCGCACCTGTTCGTCTGGGAGTTCGCGACCGCCCTGCTGGGCGTGCACCTGGGCATCAACCCGTTCGACCAGCCCGACGTGGCCGCAGCCAAGGCCGCCACCTCACGGGTGCTCGTCGAGGGCGTGCCCGACGAGGAGCCGGTCCATCCCAAGGAGCTGCTGAGCCAGGTGGAGCCGGGTGACTACGTGGCGATCCAGGCCTTCCTCGACCCGGGGCTCGAGGTGGTCGAGCAGTTGGAGCAGGTGCGCCGCCTGCTCCGTGACGAGCTGCAGGTCCCCGTGACCCTGGGCATCGGTCCGCGCTACCTGCACTCGACCGGCCAGTACCACAAGGGTGGGCCGCCCACCGGGGTGTTCCTGCAGGTGGTGGAGGACGATCCGGACGAGCTGGCGATCCCGGGCCGCGACTACGGCTTCGGGACGCTGCTGCGTGCGCAGGCCGCAGGCGACCTGCGGGCCCTGCGCGACCAGGGCCTGCGGGCGGGCCGCGTGCCCCTCCAGGACCTGCTCGACCTGGTTCCCTGACGTCGGGTCCCAGGAGGGGGTGATCGATGGTCCGATGGCTGGCGAAGTCAGCGATCCAGAACGCGATCAGCCGGTTGCCCGATCCCGAGCGGACCAACCACTTCTTCCAGCGGCGGGTGTCGCGGCGCATCCCCATCAGCGATCAACACCTGCTGAAGAAGGTGGAGTGGGCGGTCGACCACCTCCGGGCGGCGCGTGCGCACCTGGATCGGGCACCGTCGGCGATCCGTGCGTTCGAGTTCGGTGCCGGCTGGGACCTGGTCGCGCCGCTGACCTACTGGATGGCCGGGATCGATCGACAACTGCTCATCGACATCGCGCCGCACGTGCGGCTGGAGCTGACCAACCACAGCATCGCGCGCCTGGCCGAGCTGGGTCCCCAGGTCGCCGAGCGACTGGGCAGGCCGGTGCGGGCGGTGGATCCGGCGCCGTTGACGTCGCTCGCTGGCCTCAGCCAGCGGCTGGGCATCGAGTACCGGGCGCCGGTCGCCGCGCACGCGACCGGGCTGCCCGCCGGGTCGTTCGACCTCGTCACGACCTCCGACACGCTCGAGCACGTCCCGGCCGAGGCCCTGCCTGCGATCCTGGCCGAGTGCCGCCGGCTGCTGGCCGACGGCGGCGTGATGACCCACCTGATCGACATGATGGATCACTACCGGTACGTCGACGACTCGATCACCGTCTACAACTTCCTGAAGTACTCCGACCGCGCATGGCGTCGGCTGAACTCGCCCATCGAACCCCAGAACCGGCTGCGGCTGCCCGACTACCGCGAGCTGTTCCGCATGAGCGGTCTCGAGATCGTCGACGAGGACGTGCGGGCAGCAGGCGAGGCCGACCTGGCGTGGCTGCGACGCGCCGACATCGCCCCCCGGTTCCGGGAGTACTCCATCGACGATCTGGGGGCCAGGTCCGTCCGGCTGACCGCGATCCCCGCCTCGACCTCGTGACCTGCCTGCCGACCGGCCGCCGGTACTGTCCGGGGCTCCCGGACGTGGAGACCACGCCGATGCCGTCCACCCTCCGACGCCTGCTGCCCGCCGTGCTCGTGCTCGCGCTCGCAACCGCCGCCTGTGGTGGCGGCGGGACCGCCACGCCGTCGCCGACTGCCACGCCGTCGCCGAGCGCGCCCGGCGTCGCGCCGTCCGGCCCGGAGTCGCCCAGCCCCACCGTCGACGAGCCCACCGAGGAGCCCACCCCGGACACCCTGCTCATCGAGGTGCGGGACGGCCAGGCGGTGGGCGGTGTCGCGACGATCGAGGCAGCGGTCGGCCAGACCGTCACGTTCCGCGTCCTCAGCGATGTCGCCGACGAGGTGCACGTGCACGGCTTCGACCTCCACGTCGACGTCGAGCCCGGCGTCGAGGTGACGGTCGCGTTCACGGCGGAGTTCGCCGGCAAGTTCGAGATCGAGCTCGAGGAAGCTGGCTTCCTGATCGCCGAACTGGTCGTGCGGTGAGGTCGACCGCGCGCCGCGCGCTGCTCGCCGCCCTGACGACGGGGGCGGTCTGGGTCATCCCGGGCGCTGCCCTGGCGCACGGCGTCGGGGTCCGGGGGGACCTGCCGTTGCCGTTGTGGGCGGTGTCGTACGGCGCGGTCGGCGTGCTCGTGATCACGTTCGTCACCCTCCTGCGGCTGTGGCCCGACCCGCGCTTCGAGGGCGGGCATGCCACGAGGTCGCTGCCGACCGGCGCCTCGCGGGCCGTCGACCTGCTCGAGTGGCCCGTGCGGCTGCTCGGCCTGGCGTTGCTCGGGCTGACCCTGGCAGCGGCGCTGGTCGGTTCGGGCATCTCGTCGCGCAACCCGGCGCCGTTCGTGCTGTACGTCGGCGTGTGGGTCGGCGTCGCCTTCGCGCAGCCGCTGATCGGGGACGTGTGGCGCTGGCTCAACCCGTTCGAGACCGTCGCGATCGGCCTCGACCGGCTGGATCTGGTGGTCGAGGGCGACGACCGGGTCGCCCGCTGGGGTCACTGGCCGGCGGTCGCGACCATGCTGACCTACCTCTGGCTCGAGCTGGTGTACACCGAGCCCGCGGACCCGCGCGCCGTGGGCGGCTGGCTGGCGCTGTACGTGGCGCTGGTTGTGCTGCCCGGCGCGTTCCTGGGTGGCGCGTGGGTCCGGGCGGCGGACTCGTTCGGGGTGTTCTTCTCGCTGCTGGCCGCGATCGCGCCCTTCCACCGCGACGAGGACGGTCGCATCGCGCTCCGGGCTCCGATCGTCGGGCTGGCCGACGTCCGGCCGCGACCCGGGACGGCCGCCCTGATCCTGGTCGTGCTGGGCGGCACGACCTTCGACGGGGTGACCCGCACCGACCTCTGGACCGATCGCATCCGGACGACCAACGACGCCCTGCTGATGCTGTACGGGACGGTGGGGTTGCTCGCGACCATCGCCGTCGTGTGGGGGCTGTACCGCTATGCCGTGGGTGATGCGGCGGCGCTCACCGGCGACGACAAGGACGAGCTGACCGACGACTTCGTGCATTCGCTGGTGCCGATCGCGCTGGGGTACGCGGTCGCGCACTACTTCTCGCTGCTCGTGTTCGAGGGCCAGCGCATGCTGGCGCTGCTGTCAGACCCGTTCGACACCGGGGCGGACCTGCTCGGCACCGCGGACTGGTCGGTGGACTTCACGGCCGTCTCGACCACGACGATCGGGGTCGTCCAGGTAGCCGGGATCGTCCTCGGGCACGTCGCCGGCGTGGTGCTCGCCCACGATCGGGCGGTCGCACGGTTCGCGTTCGGGACGCAGAAGCGTGCGCAGCAGGGGATGCTGGTCGCGATGGTCACCTACACGGTGGGCGGCCTGCTGCTGCTCCTGGGCGCGTGATGGAGCACCTGGCCGGATACCTGCTCCTGGCCCACGAGGGCGGCTGGGACGAGGCCGCCATCCTCCTCGGTCCGGTGATCGTGTTCCTGGTGATCCGCTACCTGGCGCGCCGCCCACCCGAGCACGCCGTGGACGCCGTGGACGCCGGGGAGACCGACGGGGTGCAGGCCACCCCGGGTGAGA
>DASWKO010000243.1:0-26437 GCA_036396595.1 Nitriliruptorales bacterium
CCCGGCCCATCGGTGACCTGATCACCGGCCGCATCGTCGACACCCTGCCCACGACGACGCTGCGCGATGCCGCGGTGCTCCTGGACGAGGAGGCCGTCGGTGCCCTGTTGGTCGACGACCCGCGCGGGGTCCTCGGAATCGTCACCGAGCGCGACCTCATCCGTGCCATGGCCGACGGCGTCGACATCGACGACACCCGCGTGGACGAGTACCTCACCGACCACCTGCTCACGGTCGAGTCGAGCGACACGATGTTCGACGTCCTGCAGGCGATGCGTGGCAACGCGGTCCGGCACATCGTCGTCCGTGACGACGAGGGTCGGGTCACGGGGGTCGTGTCGATGCGCGGCCTGGTGGACGAGCTGCTCGGTGCGGTCGTGACCGCCCCGGCGCCCGCCGCCTGACCGGGCCGACCGACCAGCACGAGGGGTATCCGAATGACCGACACGACCGACACGACCGACGAACTGACCGTCAACTGGCCGGCCCTGGTCGCGATCAGCGCCTCGGTCCTGGCGCTGTTCCTCGCGATCTTCGCGCTCGGCAAGGCGCTGGCCGTCGACGCGAGCGGACCAGACGTGTCCGTGCTGAGCGGCGACCGGGGCGCAGCGGGAACCGCCAGCGTGACACTGAGCGAGTTCGCCATCGGGCCGGACCCGGTGATGATCGACGGCGGCGGCGTGCTCACCGTCACCAACAACGGGGCTGCGGTGCACAACCTGGCGGTCAAGGAGGGCGGGCCCAGCACGCCCGACCTCGCGCCGGCCGAGTCGGCGACGCTCGACATCTCGACGCTGGCGCCGGGGACCTACACCCTGGTCTGCACCATCCCCGGCCACGAGGCCGCTGGCATGTCCACGACCCTGACGGTCGGCGGCGAGGGCAGCGGCGCCCACGCTGGCATGACCGGCAGCACCGACCCGGCCGCGCTGCAGGCCGAGATGCTCGAGCGGATGGTGAACTCGATCGGCGCGTTCCCGGCCGAGACCGAGGGTCAAGGCGCAGCCGTGCTCGAGCCCACCATCCTGGAGGACGGCACCAAGCTGTTCGAGCTGACCGTGGACGAGGTCGCTTGGGAGGTGGAGCCGGGCAAGATCGTCGATGCCGTTGGCTACAACGGCATCGTCCCGGGCCCCACGATGTACGTCGACACCGGTGACCGGGTCACGATCCGCGTGAGCAACGAACTCGATCACGGCGAGGGCACCTCGCTGCATCCCCACGGGTTGAAGGACCACGAGTTCGCCATCGACGGCGTCACGTTCATCAGCCAGGATCCGATCGCCTCGGGCGACTGGATGGACTACACGTTCGTCGCGACCGAGGAGTCGGTGGTCACCTACCACTCCCACCACATGAGCCTTCACCAGGTCCCCAACGGCCTGTTCGGGGCCATGATCATCGGCGACTACGCCGCGTTGGCCGGCGTGGAGGGCGTGGTCGACGAGCAGGTGATGATCCTGAACGACGCCGGCAACATCGGCTTCTCGCTGAACGGGAAGAGCTTCCCCGCCACGACGCCCTACGTGTACTCGTCGGGCGACCGGGTCGTCGTCCACTACGCCAACGAGGGCCAGATGGCCCACCCGATGCACCTGCACAACCAGACCGGCACCGTGATCGCCAAGGACGGCTACCTGCTGCAGCCAGGCGCGCGGTACCAGGGCGACACCTTCAACATCGCACCGGGTGAGCGCCTGACGGTGGTCTACGAGCTGGGCCAGCCCGGCACCTGGGTCTGGCACTGCCACATCCTGAGCCACGTCAAGAAGACCGACGGGGCCATGTTCGGGATGCTGACCGCGGTCATCGTCGAGGAATGATCCAGGAAGGAACGCCCATGGGACGGATCGTCGTCGGGGTCGATGGCTCCGGGCACGCGCAACGCGCCCTGGAGTGGGCCGTCGCCGAGCACGCGCCTGCGATCCGACGTGGAGCGCACCGTCCTCGGCGGCTTCGAACGGCTGCTGTTGGGGTCCGTCAGCGCTCGCTGCATCGTGCACGCTCCCTGCCCCGTCGTCGTCATCCCGTCAGGCTGACCTCATGAGCCGACCCCTCACCGTCTTCCTGCCAATCACCTTCGATCTGCTCGCGCCCACCGAGGACGTGCTGCTCGATGATCCCGGCACCTGGCTCCCCGAAGCCAGTCGCGCCGAACCCGATGTGTGGCGCGCGACGGTGCATCTGGGCCCCGTGAGTCGCGAGGTCATGTGCGAGGTGGGTCCCATCCGCGACGAGCCCGGCTCGCTGTGGCGCGACCTGGCTTGGACGCCGGTCCCGCACGCGGGCGATCGGATCCCGATCCATCAGGCACTGCCGAGCTTCGAGGGCGAGATCGGCCTGCACCGGCCACGAGCGGTCCTGGTCCTCAACGGCGCCTACGACGTCCCTGGCGGGCGCCTCGGCGAGCTGACCGACGCACTCGCGCTCAACGGCGCGGCGCGATCGACCGCCACCCGCTTCCTGGCGGATGTCGCACGGCACGCAGCCCCCGCATCCGCGGCCCGCGCCGGCTGACGCTCCTCGGGGCCGCCCCGCGTCAGACCGGCACGGACCACCGCAGGCATGTGCCCGGCTCGGCGGCCTCCAACGAGAACTCGCCTCCGAGTTGCTCGGCGCGGTGCCGCAAGCTCGCCAATCCCAGCCCCCCGGCTCGTACACCGCCGCTCGGGGGCCCGACGCCATCGTCGCGCACCTCGAGCGTCAGTCGATCGCCGGTGGCCGTGAGCGACACCGCCACCGTCGATGCAGCCGCGTGCCTGGCGACGTTCGTCAGGGCTTCGCGCACGACCGCGACCGCGTGGTCGGCGACAGCCGTGCCTGCGACCAGGTCGATCGGTCCGTCGAAGCGGACGGTCGGCTCCTTGCCGAGCGAGGCCGATGCCTCGCGGATCGCCCGCAGCACCCGTGCCCGCAGGCCATCTGCATCCTGACCTGCCTGGAGCGAGAAGATCACACCACGGATCTCGCGGATGACGGCGTCCAGCTCGTCGACCGCATCGTTGATGCGCCCAGCCGCCTCCGGCTGGTCGACCTCGCACCGCCGGGCGACCGCCTGGAGCGACAGCCCGGTCGCGAACAGGCGCTGGATGACCGTGTCGTGCAGGTCGCGCCCGATGCGCTCCCGCTCCTCGATGAGCGACAGTCGATGGACCTCGGCGAACAGCCCGGCGTTGGCGATCGCCGAGCCCGCGACGGCTGCGATTGCGATCGCGAGCTCCTGATCCACCTCGCTGAACTCAGCGGCTCCGATCTTCTCGGTGAGGTAGAGGTTGCCGAACACACGGCCGTGGACACGGATGGGGACCCCGAGGAACGACCCCATGGGCGGGTGCCCGGGCGGGAAGCCGTAGGAGGCCGGATGCTGGCTGAGGTGGGCCAGCCGGATCGGCTCGGGACGCTCGATCAGCAGGCCCAGGATCCCGTGACCCTCCGGCAGGTGGCCGATACGCTCCACGGCGTCGGGCTCCATGCCCGTGAACACGAACCGCGATAGGAACTGCCCGCTTGCTGTTGGGGAGGGGCCAGGGATGGGCCCCTCGCTGATGACGCCCAGCGCGGCGTAGCGAGCACCGACCAGATCGCCGGCGGCCTCGACGATGTTCTGCAGGACGGACTCGAGGTCCAGGTCACCCGTGATCGTCAGGTTCGCATCGACCAGGCGTGCGAGGCGTTGGTCCACGGCGAGTTCCTTGTGGGGACGTGGTCGCCACGGACCCTACTCTTGGCTCTGGATCTTCCAGGAGACGGCCGTGACCGACACCATCCGCGTCTTCCTCGTCGACGACCACGATGTCGTGCGACGCGGACTCCGTGCGCTCATCGAGGAGGCCGAGGACATCGAGGTGATCGGCGAGGCGGCGTCGGCTGGCATGGCACTTGCCGGCATCACCAAGCTCGTGCCTGACGTGGCTGTCCTGGACGTACGGCTGCCCGACGGCAGCGGCGTCGAGGTCTGCCGCGAGGTGCGCAGCCAGCACCCCCAGATCCAGTGCCTCATGCTGACCTCGTTCTCGGACGACGAAGCGCTGTTCGACGCCATCATGGCCGGTGCATCCGGGTACCTGCTCAAGGAGGTCCGGGACCAGGATCTGGTGTCCGCGATCCGGCGCGTCGCTCGAGGTGAGTCGCTGCTGGACCCCGCTCTGACGGGCAAGGTCCTGGAGCGGCTCCGGAAGGGCGACGAGGAGGATCCCCGCCTGGCCTCGCTCACGGACCAGGAGCGCAACATCCTGGAGCTAGTCGCCCAGGGGATGACCAACCGCCAGATCGCCGACCAGGTCCACCTCGCCGAGAAGACGGTCAAGAACTATGTCTCGAGCATCCTCAGCAAGCTGGGCATGAGCCGCCGCACCGAGGCGGCCGTGTTCTACACCCAACAGCGCGACGGCGACTGACCGTGACAGGCACCGACGGTCCCGGCCTCCTGGACCGTCCGACCCACCGACGGCGCGCCGTTCGGCCCTACGCCGGGGAGCGTTGCCGGGCCACAGTGGGGTCAACGCTGCTGGTGCAACCCGAGGAGGCCGACGTGACCACGCGCATCCGTGCCCGGTGCCGCCACTGCTCCCACGAGGAGGAGCTGGACATCCACGATGTCGTGCTGCTCGCGTCGCCCGACCGCCAGACCCCTTCCCAGGTGATGTTCGACTGCCCCGCTTGCGTCCGGCGCACCTCCGTCGTCGTCGATGCCCAGGTCGCCGGGACTCTCGAGGGCCGGGGTGTGAGCATCGTGCGGGAACCGCAGCGCCGCCGCTTCCGGCTCGAGGCGCGGCCGACCGGGCCGGCGCTCACCTACGACGACCTGCTGGACCTGCACCTGCTGTTGGAGCAGCCGGACTGGTTCGAGCAGCTCGTGGGCGGGGCCTGCTGAGGCGGTGTGACGGGCGATGGGTGCCGGGCCCCGCTCGGGCACGGACCGTGCTGACACACCAGCCAACCTCCTGGCCATCGAGTACCTCGGCGCCTTCGAGCTGCGCACCATCACGTTCGCCGGTTGGTTCGCGTACTCGGACTTCTCTGACCGACCAGACGCTCGCCAACGCCACCCCCGACTGCGCCGGTGACGGGGCCCATCGGCCGGAGTCACGGGACCATGGGCCCTCGCCGGTGTGGGGGCGTAGGTGGTTCGATCGGTACAAGCCAGGCGTGGAGGTACACCGTGAGCCGACCGTTCTGCGTCGAGACGACCATCGACCAGCCCTTCGACGCGATCGCCACCGCGATCACGCACGATCCGGCGTCAGCGTTCGCGAACACGGTGTGGGTGGATCAGCGCGTGGCGATGGTCCCGCTCGATGTCGCCGTGGGCCCGCTCGATGTCGAGCGCTACGTCGTGCTCGAGGTCGGGGACCCGTACGCGCGCGGCACCCACGAGCTGGTCGTCCCCCTTCGGTGGCGAGCTGCCCACCACGCTGGGCGCTACCCCACAGCCGAGGCGGTGCTCGAGGTGCTGGCGCTGTCCAACCACCCCCCACGCACCCAGATCTCGATCGTCGGCACGTACGAGGTGCCCCTCGGGTGGCTTGGCCAGGCGGCCGACCGCGTCGCGGGCGAACGCATCGTGGCCACGTCGGTCGGACAACTCGTGGACGAGGTCGCCCGGCGCCTCGAAGCCGCCACCGAGGGCGCCGGGCTGAGGCCGGCCACTTGACGCGGGCGGGCCGCGGGTCAGGTAGGAGCGCGCTCGCCGGACGGGCTGAAGACCCAGCCCTCGATCGACCGCGGGAGAATGCGGATCCAACGCTCGCGCTCGACGGCGTCGGCGAAGGAGTTCAGATCGAGGTCGCGCAGGCGGCGGATCTCGATCAGGTCGACCACGGCCACCATCGGCCCCCGGACAACGACGGTGATGCCGCGGCCGGACGCCGTGTCGAACTCGTCGACCTCGAACGCTGCCGGGACGACCTCGTTCTCGGCCACGTACAGCTTGGAGCCGCGGGTGGTGCGCAACACCACATCGCCCTGGGCGTCGATGGCGTAGTTGACCGGCAGCAGCACGGGCTGGTCGTACCGGACGAACCCGAGACGCCCGACGTGGTTGCGTGCCAGCAGCGCCTGCGCCGCGTCCAGGCTGAGCCCTTCGGTGCCGTGCGGTGGGTCCACGGACTGGAGTCGATCACGCAGGTAGCCCTGCTCGTCAGGTTCGTACACGAGGCGCATGGTGGGTCCTTCGGATCAGGTATCGGTGGCGGTGGGCACGTCGGGGCCGATCCGACGACCCGTGATGCTCGTCGGGAGCAGTCCGATGAGGTGGTGACGGTCCCCAGCCACCGTCGGGGTGGGCTCGAGCCCGTCCCGTCCTTCGGGGGCGAGTAGGCGCCGGAGGCGGCCGCGCAACAGCACGCTCCACCCGCGTTCGCTCTCCGAGGGGAGCGCGTCGACCTCGAAGGATGCGGGCGCCCGCCGATCCGCGGCATCCAGCTTGGTGCCGGAGCTGGTCCGGATGTGCAGCACGCCGCCCTGGAACAGGTAGTCGGCGGGCAGGATCACGGGGCCCTCGCCGTCGTCGACCGCGAGCCGGCCCACACCGCGCTCGCCAACGAGTTCGAGGCATTCTGCGACGTCAAGTTCGATCAGCTCACGGGCCATCCCGAACCTCCTCGTCGTCCGCGTCCCGCCCGGGGTGTGGGACCACGACGGTCGGGCACGTGGCGTGCGTGACGCACTGCTGGCTCGCGGAACCGAGCAGCAGGCTGCGCAAGCCGCCGAGTCCGCGGCTGCCGACGACCACCACGTGCTCCACGATCGACCTCCTGAAGGTCCCGCGGGTTCGAGGGTCTCCTGGGAACCAGGATCACGGCGCGAGCGCAGCGACCACAGGGCCCAAGGTCCCCACCTGGCAGGGCCCTCGGTGCCAAGCCTGACGTCCAGGCCTGTGTCCATCGTTCCTGGGCTTGTGAACCAGGGCACAAAGTCCCGCGGGGGGCGGGTCCGTGGGTCCGCCAGATCCGGTCCTGTGGCACCCGACGCGGCGCGTCGGGCGGCCGATGATGAGGTCAGACCAGGGTGAGCCACCGAGGCGCCCTGGGCACCGGACCACCAAACGACCCACACAACAGGAGCACCCGAGATGACACGTTTCGTCAAGCCCATCGCACTGATGCTGATGGCGCTGGGGCTGGCCCTCGTCGCGATCGGCGGCGTCAACATGATCCGCGCGAACGAAGGGCTGGCATCGCTGGACGCGGTGTACGAAGCCCAGGGCGTGGAGCTCAGCTACAACGAGGACGGGCTGCTGGTCGACCGCGGCACCACCGAAGGCGCCGAGTCGATCATGAGCCTGCTCGTCGACGACTGGAAGTTCCCGGTCAACCAGGCCCACTTCGACGCCGGCGACCCGCTGGTCAACACCCCGACCGAGTTGATGTACCAGTACGCGACCATCACCTACCACGTCCTGCACGGCACCCAGGCGGTGACGCTGGCCGATGACGTCGAGTTCGACGGTGAGGTCTTCCCGGCCGGCACCTACGAGTTCGAGGTCGACGGTCGCTACTGGACCGACTTCAACCGCCAGCACCCGATCGAGGGTCCGGCTCGCGAGCTGGCCTGGGGCGGAGCCCACGGTCTGCTGGGCTCCATCAGCTCCGGCGTCGCCGCTGACTACGCCGCCGGCTTCGCGCACTTCGCCGCATGGCGGACCATGCTGGTCGGGCTGGCCGTGCTGCTCGGTGGCGTCGCGGTCTTCGGTCTGGCCGGCCGCGAGGCCGACAAGATCCTCTTCGTCGCCTCCGAGGAGAAGGAGAAGGTCACCGCCTGACACCCCACCTGGCGCATCCTCTCTCCCGCGCCAGCACGGGCCCCGGCTTCCCCGCCGGGGCCCGTCCCTGTCGCCACCTCCGCTGGGTCACACCCTGGGCGGTGGCTCACCTGGTGGTCGACGCCAGCAGGTGCTCGTCGATCAGCGCCCGCAGATCCTCGGCGGTCAACGGCCCCGTGTGTCGCTTCAGGAGCTCGCCCTCGGGCGACACGAGGAACGTGCTCGGCATCCCGCGGATGCCGAACGCCCGGAAGGCGTCGGCCGAGGGATCGCGCACGAGGTCGTAGGTGACGCCGGTCTGCTCGATGAGCCGCTGGGCCGGGACGATCCCGTCCTGGGTGTCGATGCCGAGGAAGCGCACCTGGCCGGCGAGCTCCTGACTGACCTGCTCGAAGTCCGGCATCTCGGCGACGCACGGAGCGCACCACGACGCCCAGAAGTTCACGACCAGCGGCTCGCCGAGGAAGGCGTGGATCGTCGTGGCCTTGCCATCGAAGGTCTCGACCCCGACGTCGGGGATCAGCCCGGCGCTGGTCGCGTCGGACCCGTTGCCGCAGCCGGTGGCGAGCAGGGCCAGGACGATCAGCAGGACGGACGTGGGGCGCACGAGGGCCTTCCGGAGCTTCCAGGACGTGCAGGGTACGACGGTCGCCGGCGACCAGGTCTCGCGGGCTCAGGCCCGCTCCCACATCTGCACGGCCTGGCTGCGCGCGTGGGCGCGGCGCAGGTCGTCGAGCTCGCGCACGGCGATGAACAGCGTCGAGACGTGGTGGGCGTAGGTCTCCATGGCCCGCACGAGAGCGACGGGATAATCGAGCGTCTTCATGTAGCGCGGGCCGTCCTGCTCGGGTCGCCGCCACGCCCCCCCGCTCGGGTCGCCACCGTGGTGGTAACGGGCCAGGCGCGCACCGACCAGCAGCGGCCCGAGCTCGCCGGCCAGTTGGCGCAGGACCTCCTCGACCTTCTGGACACCGTGGCCGCTGAGGTAGTACGGCCGCTCGAAGGCTTCCAGACCGGCGCGCGCGAGCTGGATCAACTCGTCCAGGGAGGTCCGATGAACCCAGAGGTCGGACCTGCCCAGCCGCTGCTTTACGAGTTCGGAGGCGCGATCCTCGAGCTGTTGCACGCGCAACTTGAGGTCGGTGACGCCGGCCTCGCCCAACTCGTCGAGGACGAGCCACGGCTCGTTCTCGATCGCGGAACGGACCTGGCCGTCCCACCACGTCACCAGCCACGTGGTGGACGCGGACACGATGTTGCGGCGCAGGTCCTCGAGCTCGGGACGGATCCGGTTGACCTTCTCGCCCGCGGCGTCGAGTCCCGGGACCGCCTCCGACTGGTCCGCCTGCTGGTCGATGATCACGCCTCCCGGCCCGTGTCGCGGCATGCGAGGCTAGCACCGGCCAGGCTCGTGCTGCACGGGTGGCAGGTACGCTGGCGCGGTCGCCCCACCTGCCATCTACAGGCGGCGGCCACGGCCCCGGCAGCTTCCACCTGCGCGGGGCCACTGCCGTGTAGGAGTGGGCGCTACCGTTCGACGGCACGCGAGCGTGGCGGAACTGGCAGACGCGCCAGGTTTAGGTCCTGGTGGGGTTGACGCCCCGTGGAGGTTCGAGTCCTCTCGCTCGCACCCGGTCGCGAGACCCGACTCCAGCTCCGCGCGTCAAGGGCCAGGACGAGCGGACCAGAGCTGGCCGGTTCGCTTGGCACGCAACATGGCCGCGTGCGCGACGTTGATGGCCCGGATCCGCTGCCGGCGGTCCAGGCGGTGCGCCGCGACGAGCAGGAGGCAACCGGCGACCAGCGCCAGCCAACCGACGACACCGGTCATGAGGACCTCCTCGTTCGGCCCGGTCCGAGGCAGATCGTCCGTCTGTGACGGCGACTCGTCGCCGTCGCCCCCGCCGGTCGGATCCGACCCACCAGGGTCGGCCGTGCCCGGGCCGGACCCGGCGCCCCCACCCGGCTCGCCGACCACCACGGTCGTCGAGGTGGTGTCGGTCACCGTCGGGGCGTCCGGCGTGGCTGCCGTTGCCGTGTTGACGACCTCGTCGGTGGTTCCCGTGATGCGCAGCGCGTAGCCGACCTCCACCGATGCGCCCGGCTGAAGGTCCCCGACGACGAGGCCGCCGGCCAACGGCGGCCGGTCCCCTGCATCCTCGACGGCCGTCCCGTCCACCGTGGTCGAGCCCGCGACGTAGGCGGCGCCTGACGGCACGGGATCGGTCACGACCACCTCAGTGGCGAGGTTGACCCCGACGTTGGTGACCGTCACCACGTAGTCCAGCGTGTCGTCGGCGGCCACCTCGGTGGCGCTCGCGGCCTTGCTGACCTCCAGCGCGGGCACCCCGGAGGTCAGGGTCACCGTGGCGTGGTCGTCCTCCGTGGCATCGCCGTTCGCAGGCGTGGAGTCGGCATCGGGCTGGTCGGCGGCCGTCACCTCTGCGACGTTGGTCAACTCGCCCTCGGCCTCCACGCGGGCAGCGACCGTGAGGGTCACGGTCTGGCCGCCGGCCACCTCACCGACGGTCCACACGCCCGTCGCAGGATCGAAGGCGCCGGCATCCGTGGCACCGCCGAGCACCTGCACCCCCGCTGGGAGGGAGTCGGTCACCTCCACCCCGGTCGCCGCGGTCGACGAGTCGTTCGTGAGCGTCAGCGTGTACGTGACCTCCTCGCCCGGACGTGGCGCCGTGTCGCTGACGGTCTTGGTCAGCTCGAGGTCGACCGGGGCGAGCGCGACGACGGTGACCGCGGGATCCCCGAAGTCCGCGTTGTAGTGGTAGCTGCTGCCGGAGAAGTCGTAGATCAGGTCCGTCAGGAAGGCGCTGCCCGGCGCCACGACCTCGACCACGTACCGGGTGGCGAGGTCACCACCAGCCTTCCCGCCAGCGAAGTTCTCCGGACCCACGCACGTGAGGTAGCTCGGGCTGGTCGGATCGGTGTCCCAGCCACAGGCGTCCGCGTACGGCCGGTCGTTCACGGCGCCGGGAGGTGCGGTGTAGGTCTGCTCGATGGACACGATCGAGAACATCGCGTGCGGGAAGGGCAGGAAGTTCTGTAGCTGTTCGTACCCGTTGGTCGCCGTCGACGCGGTCACGTCGTACGTCACCGTCTGTCCCACGAACACCTCGGTGGGACCCTCGATGGAGATGGCGTCGTTGCGGTTCTGTGAGATCAGCCGCTCGACCAGCAGTTCGCGCGGGGTGGGCGAGGACACCGCCGCGACCCCATCGGCGGTCGCATCGATCCGGAACCTCCGGGTGCTGTCGTAGGCGGCGGGGTCCCGACTGGCCGCGACCAGGAAGTAGACGTCCTCACACGTGCCTGCACCGAGCGACCCGAGCGCGAGCGTGCTGGGCCCGACGACCGTGATGAAGGGGTTGTCGGACTCCCAGACGAACGCGGCCGTCGTGGACGCCGCGGGCTCGTCCCCGGTGTTGCACACCCGCGCGCCGACGAGGAACTCGTTCGGACCGGACGTCACGTCGTTGCTGTCCAACCCGATCACGTTCCAGGTGAGCGGCTCGACGGTCAGCGTCGCGGCCGCCTGCGCCGCGGCGAGGGGGAGCACCGCCGGCAGGATCAGGGACACGAGCATGCCCGCCCACATCATCGCGCGTCTGCGGTCCGTCATCGTGGCTCCTACCGAGTCGCCACTACCCCGACCTCGCCAGCCTAGCTGCTCCGCGAGGGCGCGTTCGGCCGGTGAACCGGGCGGGGTGCTCGTTCGTCGGACGGGGTGAGGGCGCTCAGCGCCCCGGCCGGGCGTGCACGCACGTCGGCGAGGTGGACGGGCCGTGGAGATCAGGCCAGGATCGGGTCGGTCGCGGGTGGTGAGGAGGCACGAGCAGGTGGAGGAGCCGGACCCGGTGATGATCCGCGCTGCGGCGGCGGGCGACCTGGACGCGTTCGAACGGCTGGTGCGTCGCTACCAGGAGCCGGTGTGGCGGTTCCTCCGCGGGCTGGTCAGCGACCGGGCGCTGGCGGAGGATCTGGCGCAGGAGACGTTCCTGCGTGCCTTCGACCGCCTCGACAGCTTCGGGTTCCGGTCGCGCTTCTCGACCTGGTTGTTCCAGATCGCGCGGAACCTGGCGGTGGACTCCTTGCGGCGGCGGGAACGCAGGCGGGCGCTGCCCTGGCGGGTCGGCCCGAACACCGAACCGCCGGGTCCGGACCTCGGCACGGAGCTGGCGTCCGCGGTGTCGTCGCTGTCGCCCAAGCTGCGCGAGGCGCTGCTGCTGGTCGAGGTCATGGGGTTCAGCTGCATCGAAGCGGGCGCGATCCTCGGCATCCCGGACGGGACGGTCAAGAGCCGGCTGTTCCACGCGCGACGGCAACTGGTCGAGTGGTTCGAGGCCGACGACGACGGGCAGGTCCACGGTGAGGTGTGATCTGGCGCGACGCCTGCTGTCCGATCGGCTCGACGGCGAGCTCGGACCCGAGGAGCACGCGGCGGTGGACACCCACGTGGCGTCCTGTCCCTCGTGTGCGGCATTCGCGAGCGAGGCGGGCGAGCTGCGGCGCCGGTTGCGGGTTTCGCTCCTCGAGCCACCGCCCGACATCGCGCCGGCCGTGCGTGCCGAGCTGGAGCGCCGTGACCGGCGGTGGTCGCCGGCTCGGCCCCGTCCGCAGTGGCCGGCCTCCGAGCTGCTGCGCGCCGCGGCGGTGTTCGTCGTCGCGTTCGCGGTGACCGCGACCACGATCGGCCTGACCGGACCGCGCGAGGCGGCGGCCGTGGAGGTCGACCGTCTGGTCCGGTCCGGCCAGCACGAGGTCGAGGCGCTGACTGCCGAAGTGACGATCACCGAGCACGGGTGGCACCCCCAGGTTCCTACCCGGCGCTACGACGGGTCGCTGGCGTACCTCGCGCCGGAGCGGTTCGCGCTGACGCTGACCGACAGGTCCGCCTACCCGTCGGACGGCTGGCGTCGCAACGACGTGGAGCTGGCCGTCGACGGCTCACGTGCGTGGTCGCGTGGCCTGGTCGGCTGCCCCCTCTCGGCCCTGCCGGGCTGCGCCCGCGAGCCGCAGGTGCGAGCCGTGACCGGCCGCGAGCCGTTCGACGAGAGCGAGCCGATCCCGTTGGAGGTGGTGGTGCCCGTCGCCAGCTTCGGGGTACCTGCGGGCCACCTTCTGGCACCGAGCACCCGGGTCGACGGCCGTGATGCCGTGGTGCTCGAGGTGACCGTCGCCCAGGTGCAAGGCGTGCTGGACGGGTTCACGTCCGTCGGCGCGTGGCGTGACCTGCACCCCTCCGACCCGGTCGAGGTGGCGCTCGACGCGGAGCACGGCATCCCACTGTCCCTGGTGGTCCGCGCCGCCGACACCGACGAGCGCCGCCGCTGGAGCGCGACCAACGGGTACCGCGACGCTGCGGGCAGCGTCCTGCTGACGTGGCAGCTCACCGAGGTCTTGGTCAACGAACCCGGAGCCGTCCCCGAGCCGGTGGAGGCCCCCGGCTCGCCCGACGTCGTGACGGACCGAGGCTTCGCACCCACCGATGCCAACGAGGCGCTGGCGCGTCCCGACCGTCTGGCGCTGCACCAGGTCGGCCACAGCGGACCGGTCAGGATCGAGGCGTGGACCGACGGCCGGGCCTGGCTCCAGCTCCGGGTCCACCAGGCCTGGGGCGGTGACCGGCTGTTCGGCCGCCGAGGCGACCTGCTCGTGCAGCGCGTGACCCTCGGCACCGGTGCGATGGCATACCTGGCCGAGGGCGGTGGCGAGCTGTTCCTCCACACGCCGGACGCGGACCTGCACCTGCGTGGCAGCGTCGGCTCCCGGGCGCTGCTGGAGGTGGCGGCCGACCTCGACCTGGAGGGACTGGCGGTGCCGAGGACCTGGGCCGAGGCGTCGTCGGCGAGCGTGGCCGACGCGCGCGAGGCGCTGCCCGGCCTGCTCGAACCCGACGTGATCCCCGGCTTCCTCGGCCCGTCCGTCCGGGTCCGGGGCGACGTCGTGAGCCTGGCCTACGCCGGCAACGGTCAGCGTGCCTTCGTGCTGACCCAGGCCCCTGGCCAGCTCCTGTCACCGCCGCTGGACGCGGACGTGATCGGGCTCTCGGTGCGCGACGCGGTCGGGCGGTTCACGCCGTCGACCGCGACGCTGGAGTGGGTCGAGGGGGCGATGGTGGTCTCGTTGCGCAGCGACAGCCTGTCGTTGGGCGAGCTGCTCGCCGTCGCCGAACGTCTCGCGCAGCGATCGTGAAGGCCCGCGCCAGCTCGTTGGTCGCCGGCCTGGCCGGGATGGTCGCGGGCGGTCTGCTGATGATCACGGTGGGCGCACCAGCAGAGGAGCTGGAACCTTCTGAGCGGGACGCCGACGCGGAGCCGCTGGGGATCGCCCCGCTGCGGCCGGCTCCCGCGCGTCCACCCGAGGACCCGGTGCTGCTGGTGTGGACGGCCGGGGCGCTGCCTGATGGGCTCACGCACGATGTCGCGGAGCTGCCGCTGGTGACCGACGTCACGGTGGTCGCCGGGGGCCGGCTGGACCTGGTGGCGTCGGACACCGCCGGCGGCGCCGCGGTGGACCGGTTCGAGGACGGCTGGGGGGTCGCGTTGGACGCCCTGGCGATCGAGCCCGCGACCTACGCCGGGTTCGTCCCGGCCGCTGACCGCACGACCGTCGCGGGGCTGGGCTCCGACCGGGCGCTGCTGGGCGCCACCAGCGCCCGGCTGCGCCGGCTGCGGGCTGGCGACACCGTCACGCTCGCGTCGGGCCACACGCTGACCGTGGCCGGGGTGCTCGACGACGTCGTGGTGGCAGGCGCGGAGGTGGTGGTCGCACGTGCCGTCGCCGAGGAGCTTTCGATCGGGGCCGACCGGTTCCTGCTGGTCTCACACCGCGGGAACCGGACCGAGCTCGAAAGCGCGATCCGCGCGCTCGCCAGCGTGGAGGTCCGGGTGCGCGGGCCGGGCGAGACCCCGTTCCTGCGACACGGTGACGCGGTCCTGCCGCAGGTGCAGATCAAGGAACGGTTCGGCGAGTTCTCCTACCGCATCCCCTCAGCGGGCGAGGCGACCTTCGACCAGGAGCCCAGGTGGGCGCACGAGTCCCTGGTGACCGTCGACCTGCCGATCCTCGGCGCCACCCACTGCCACCGCGACGTGGTGGGCCAGATGTCCCAGGCGCTCCAGGAGCTGGTCGATCGCGGGCTGGCTCACCTGGTCGATCCCGAGGGGTTCGAGGGCTGCTACAACCCACGGCTGGTGACCCCCGGAGGGCTGCCCTCGCGACACGCGTGGGGCGTCGCGCTCGACGTCAACGCCGACGTCAACCCCACCGGCCAGGCGCCGGGACAGGACCGACGGCTGGTGGACACCTTCGCCCGCTGGGGCCTGACCTGGGGCGGGTTCTGGCTCGTGCCCGACCCGATGCACTTCGAGTACCTCCGGGAGCCGGCGGCCGACCCGGCCAAGGTGACCCCCGGTCCCGACGCTGGCACCGACTGAACCGAACCGGTCATTCGGTCGTCTCCCCCAACGACACGCCACCGAGGGGATGACCGTGGATCGACGCCCGTTGACCGTGCTGCTGCTGGCCGCCGCGCTGGTGGCGCTGCCGACCACGCTGGCCATCGCGGGAGGGGGTGGCGGCGGCGTGTGTGCGGGCTTCGGTGAGGGCACCTCGGTGGTGATGCGTGACAGCTGCTTCGAGGGCACCGGGCACATCGCGCCAGCCGGCAGCAACCTCGTGGCGGTCAACGAGGGCCAGATGCCGCACACGATCACCGCCGTAGACGGCAGCTTCGACTCGGGGACGATCCAGCCCGGCGAGAGCTTCGAGTTCACGCTGGACGGTGCCGGCCACGTTCCGGTGTACTGCACGCTGCACGGCACCTCCGACGGGTTCGGGATGGCCGGCGTCCTGATCGCCACTGACTCCGACACCGCGTCGGCGGGCGACGCCGAGCTGGCGACCGCGACCGGTGGCGGGTCACCGACCGCCGCGTGGATCACGGCCGTGGTCATCGGGACCGGCGGCGGCGTGCTGTTCGGGCGGCGCCGGGCTACGTGACCACGGCGCGCGGCGACGTGTGATGCTTCAGCCGTCGTCGTCGTTAGCCGTGGCGAACGTGACGGTTCCAGCGGAGCCACCTGGTCACGGCCAGGCCGAGCAGGAGGAGCAGCGCCATCGGAGCGGCACCCCCGCCGGTCGCCGGGAGCGAGGAATCCGCTGCGGCCGCCGGGGCGGCCCGCCCGAACCGGGCCAGCACGGCCTCGGCATCGGCCGAGGGACTGATCCGGCTCGCGGTCCCGTCCGCTGCGAAGGTCACGTCCACGACCTCCAGGTCGCCGTCCTCGCCCGCGACGCAGTACGTGTAGACCGCGTCGTCACGCAGGATCGGCTGACCAGCGGCCTCCAGGAAGCCCTCGAGGTTGCCGCCGAGCGCGGCGTGCAGGTCCTCGTGCTGGAGCGTGGTCTGCTCCGACACGCAGTCGTTGGCGCCGTAGGTACCGCGCTCCCAGATGCGGATGTAGGCCTCGGCGGCGTTCAGCATGTCGGCGATGGCCTCGTCACCGCGCCCCGCCGACTCGGCCTCCGCAGCGAGACGGATCTGCTCGAACCAGTCGGCGAACAGGCCGTAGTGCGACACGCCCTCGCTGGCCGCATCGAACGTCCGAAGCCCACTGGTCTGCTGGTACAGCCGCACGTCGCCGATGGCCGCCTCGAAGCCGTCCTCGTAGTCCGGGCGGTTGCTCGGGCTCGCCCCGGGTTGGCCGCCCAGGCCGTTGGTGTCGGCGCCGTAGCCGAGCCCGAACGGTGCCTCCTCGGGCGCGTGCTGCTCGAACCACGCCTTGTGCTGGGCCCACCGGTCCACGAAGCCGTGCGCGTCCGTGGTGCGTGGCGCGACCACGCCGTCGAGCTGGTAGATGCGCTGGTAGATGACGTCGTTGGCCCAGCTATGGCTCGAGATGATGGCGGGCCGCAGCTTGGTCTTGGTCTTGCCCTTGCCCTTGCCTCGCTCGTCGCTCTTGCCCTTCCCGGCGCTGTTGCCGGGGGCCGTGGCCTGGTCGGTCGGCGAGCCGTACTCGTCCTGGATGAGGTCGAGCGCCTGGCGCTGGGCCGCGGCGGACATGTGGTCCGGATCGAAGATCATCCCGAACTCGATCATGCGGCCGATCAGGTGCGCGCCCAGGTCGGTCAGCCCGCGGGAGTTGCAGTGCGGGCCCTCGGGGTAGAGCGGGGCGACGGTGCCCGGCGGGACGATCCCGCTGGACTCGCCGTAGGCCTCGAGGATCATCCCGGCGAGGACGTCGATCTCCTCGGGACCTCCGTCGGGAGCGTCGTCCTGGACGTTGAGCTGGTGCTTGTCGTGCTCGTGGCCGAGGTGGGCGTGCTCGTGGTCGTGCTGCTCGCAGGTCTGCATGTCCCACCAGTGCTGGGTGACGTACTTGTTCCCGGTGTTCACCACGACGCCGGTCTCGCCACCGTCGCCGGTGACACCCGAAAGCGCGTTGTCGAACTTGTTGATGAGCTCCATCTGGCGCACGCCCATGTCGTAGACCTCCTGGAGACGGTCATCGATCTCGTCGGCCGTGCACTGGGGCACGTCCAGGACCTCGCGGCAGTCGAACAGCTCGGACACCTCGATCCCCATGACCACCGCCATGCGCCCCGCGTTGATCGCGGCCCGCGCCTGAGCGGGGGTCTGCACGATGCGGTACCAGCCCTCGCCTGGCCCGCCGCTCTGGGCGTCGATGTAGTCCTGCAGCTCGTACATCCGGCGCGCCTGCAGCCGGACGCCGTCCATCTCGTTGCACGAGTTCTTCTTGTGCGGGTAGGCCTGGCACAGGGCGGTGTTGTCGACCAGAAGGTTCGTGGTCAGGCGCAACCCGCCGAGGTAGGCGCGTTCCACCCACCGGTGGTAGTACTGCTCGTGGGTCAGCGTGCGGGGCTGGGGCCAGTAGTCGAACGTCGGCCAGCCACGGCCGTCGTACTCCGGTCCCCCTCCGGCTCCGAGCGCGGTGTCGGCGACGAACTGCAGCGGGTTGGTCTCGTCGCAGTTGGGCAGCGCGTACTCCACGCCGTAGCGGTGCCAGGGCGAGCCACACCGCAGCTCGCCGCCGAGGAACTCGTAGGCCATCCCGTGCACGTGCGCCTCGAAGAAGCCCTGCACCGGCGCGGCCGCATCCTCGACCGGAGTGGGGCGGCCCTCGGCGTTGAGGTCGACCTCGGGCCAGTTGGCGCAGGCCGTTCCGTTCGGGTCACCGTCGTTGAGGTCGTCGTCCGCGACGTGGTGGAACGCGACGGGCGCAGCCGACGCGGGATCGACCAGCGCGACGTTGCCGCCCTGGCTGCTGAGACCCTGACCGGATCCAGGCAGCACCAGCGTGTAGGTCTGGGACTGGCCCTCGTCGACCCGCGCGTCGGGGTCGTCACCGGTCGCAGCGACCACCCAGTCGCCCGAGTCGCTGGGGGCGTCGCCGATCTCCACCGAGAGGCCCGCCGCGTTGCCCACCGCCGCCGCGACGGTGCTGGCCGACAGGTAGCCGCGCACGTCCCACCACGCGCCCTCGTACGACGTGTCGCGCCCCTCGTTGGTCGCCAGCAGGTAGCGACCGGCCTCGGTCGCCTGGAGGTGGAACGGCTCGGCCGCGCTGGGGTCAGTGGTCAGGGTGACGGCGTCACCCGAGCGCGCCACGTAGCCCGCGCCAGGCAGCTCGACCGTGTAACAGCCGCCTGCCAGCGCGTAGCGGTCCTCGGGCTGCGCGAGGCGATCATCGACGTCGCGGTCCTCGACGAGCTGGAACGGCTCCAGCGCGGCGGTCCGCGGCGGGCGCTCCGGATCCGCCAGGGCATCGAAGCCGGGCAGCCCGACCAGCGTGATGCCCAACAGGGCCGCCAGCGCGGTGAGGCGGGGACGACGGACGGTCTTCGACACGGATGGCATAGGGGAACCCCGGGAGAGGAAGCGGGCAGGAACGGTCGGCTGATGCTCGCGACAGCCGGACTGCTACCTCAGAGTTCGCCGCCGACCTCCCGGTCTCCTGCTCCCCTGCGCGAAGATGCTCAGGGGGCAACAACCCAGGGTCCCGTGTCCGCGGGACTTGTGGCCCTGTACGTCGTTGCCCGCGCCGTGTTCAGTTCGGCTGATGAGGTTCGATGCCAACGGCCTGGAGATCCTCGCGCGCGAGGAGTGCGTGAGACTGCTCGGCACGGTCGTGATCGGCCGCGTCGTGACGACGATGCGCGCGCTGCCGGTCGCGCTGCCGGTCAACTTCGCGGTGGTGGACGACGCGATCGTGTTCCGATCCTCCTCCGGCACCAAGCTGTACGCGGCCGCCCGGTCGGCGGTCGTGGGCTTCCAGGCCGACCAGATGGATCCAGCCACCCAGACCGGCTGGAGCGTGCTCGTCGTGGGCACCGCCAGCGCAGTCGACACCGCCGCCGTAGCCGAGCAAGGGCTCGAAGATCTCGTCCCCCGCCCCTGGGCCCCGGGTCCGTTCCCCTCGTTCCTCAGCATCGCGATGGTCGAGGTCACCGGCCGACGCATCGTGCCGCAGGCCGACACGACGACCGCCCAACGGTCAAGACGGTCGACCTGAGCCAGCGGGAGCCAGACCGGTCCCCCAGAGCCCCGGCTACGGGAGTTCGCGTTCCACCAGTGGCCGGATCGCCCGGAAGGCCCGGCCGCGGTGGCTGCGCGCGTCCTTCTCGTCGGGCGGCAGCTCGGCGTTGGTCCTCGTCTCGCCCTCGCTGACGAACAACGGGTCGTACCCGAAGCCCTGCTCGCCGCGCTGCTCGTGGCCGACGCGCCCCTCCATCGTGCCCCGCACCGTCCACGCGCCCCCATCCGGAGTGACGAGGGCAGCCGCGCAGACGAAGCGTGCGGTCCGACGCTCGTCGGGCACAGCCCACAGCTCCTCCAACAGCTTGGCGTTGTTGGCCACGTCCGCGCCCGCGCCGTCGACCCCGGCGTACCGGGCCGAGTAGACCCCCGGAGCACCGCCGAGTGCATCGACCGCCAGGCCGGAGTCGTCCGCCAGGGCCGGGAGCCCGGCCCGCGCGCACACGTGCCGTGCCTTGAGCAGCGCGTTGGCCTCGAACGTGGTCCCGGTCTCCTGCGGGCTCTGGATGCCGAGCTCGTCCATGGTCACGAGCTGGACGTCGAGCCCGTCGAGGATCCGGCTCAGCTCCTCGACCTTCTTGGCGTTGCCGGTCGCAAGGGCCAGCCGGACCGTCACACCCGCCCCACAGCCGCGCGCTGCCGATCGAACCAGGCGCAGGTGACCCTGGCTGTCACGAGACGGTCCAGATCTGGTTGTCCTCGACGAGGTCGAGCTTGCCAGCCCAGGTCTGGCGGCACTCGTCGCGGATCAGGTCCCGGTCGGCGTCCGGCCACAGGTGGGTGAGCAGCAGGTGCCCGACCTCGGCCTCGGTGGCGATCCTGCCGGCGGCCTTGCCCGTGAGGTGGATGCCCTCCGGGTGGTCCGCCAGGTCGCCCGGCCAGGTGGCCTCGCAGAGGAACACGTCGGCACCGCGTGCCGCCTCGATCAGGTCCGGTCCTCCGTACGAGTCGGAGGAGTAGGCCAGCACCTTGCCTTCGGCCTCGGCCCGCAGCGAGACGGTGGGGACCGGGTGGATGCTGGGGAACAGCTCGAAGGACAGATCGCCGATCTGGAAGCGGTCGCCGGCGTCCACCTCGGTGCAGGGGAACGCCTCGGCGAACTCGAACGCCGAGTCACGCGTCAGCAGACTCGTCAGCATGTCCATGACCTCGGGAGCCGCGTACAACGGCACGTGCCTGGCACCGTTCTCGTGGAACTTCAGGGCGTAGTACATCCCGACCAGGTCGACGCAGTGATCGGCGTGCCGGTGGGTGATCAGGACCCCGTCGAGCTCCCAGAAGGGCATGCGCATCTGCAGGTTGGCGGTCGACCCGTTCCCGCAATCGACCATGACGCGCGTCTCACCGGCGGTGAGCAGGTACCCCGAGCACGCTCGTCCCGGACCGGTACGAGAGCCAGCCGAGCCGAGGACGGTGAGTTCGAAGGTCACAGCCGGCGAGCCTACTGCACGCCCCACCCGCGGCTACGTGAACGACGTCACAGACTCGTTGGCCGGCGTCACTCGAGGTAGGTCACGGCATCGGCGACGACCAGCGTCACGGGCTCACCACCGACCTCCACGGTCAGCTCCCGGGCCAGCAGCGACCCGAGCTGGTCCCCCGGCAGCCGCAGCGACAGGAGCACCGCGCCTCCGGGCGGGATCTCGACGTCACCCTCGATGGGGGGTCCGACCCCGAGCTGCCCGAGCTGCGAGACCTCCACGGTCGCGTCGAGGGGCTCCCCCGACGCCGAGAGGCTGAAACCGCGCGGCAGCATCACGGACTCGGGTCCCGATCCGACGAGCACGAGCTGCACGTGGGCCTCGCCGGGCAGCAGCTCGGCACCGGCGAAGTCCACGGTCACCCCGTCGGGACCGCCGGATGGCTCGTACAGGATCTGGCCGACGCGGCAGTTGATGAGCACACGGCCGTCGGGACGCTCGCACAACCGCAGTCCGTTGTCGGTCACGATCTCGGTCAACCGCTGACCGTCGGCGGACAGCGTCCGCTGCGAGGCGATCCCGACCCCGCCCTGGAACGCGGCACCGAACACCTGGACGACCTGGTCGCGGGTGACGCCGGGCAGCGACTCCAGGAGTACGGCGTCCGCGATCGCCTCGACGTCCTGGCCCTCGTACAGAGCGACGAGCTGGGACCTGCCCTGTGGCGCACGGCCGCCGAGGAAGATCGCCGCGCCCACCAGCAGCGCGATCGCGAAGGCGATGAGCACGGCGCGCAGCCCGGCCGCGTCGGACGCAGTGGCTGCCGGTGCCTCGGTGGCGGTGGCGGTGGCGGTGCTCAGGACGTTCCCTCCCGGGCGGGGCTAGGCCCAGAGCGTGTTGGCGATCCGGGCGGCGATGTCCTCGACGTTCCCGCGAGCGTAGGCACCCGTGGAGAGGTACTTCCAACCGCCGTCCGGCGAGAGCGCGACGACCTGCGATCCCTCGGGGAGGCGCCTGCACACACGGACCGCCACCTCCAGCGATGCACCGGTCGACACCCCGGCGAAGATGCCCTCCTCTTCGGCCAGCCGTCGGGTCATCGTCAGGGCCTTCAGCGAGTCGACCTTGATGCGCGAATCCAGCACCGACAGATCCAGCACCTCCGGCACGTAGCCCTCGTCGAGGTTGCGCAGGCCGTACACCAGATCCCCGTACTCCGGCTCGGCGGCGTAGATCCTGACGTCCGGGTTCCACTGCTTGAGGCGCCGGCCGACACCGGTCACCGTGCCGCCGGTGCCCAGGCCGGCGACGAAGGCCGCAACCTCGGGCAGGTCGGCGATGATCTCTGGCGCCGTGGTCTCGTAGTGCGACATCGGGTTGGCCGGGTTGCCGTACTGGAACGGCATGAACAGCGCGGGGTCGTCGCCAGCCATCTGCTGGGCCAGCCGCACCGAGCCGTTGGATCCCTCGTTCGCGGGCGAGAACACCAGCTCGGCCCCGAACAACTCGAGGAGCTGCTTGCGCTCGTCGGAGGTGTTCTCGGGCATCACGCACGTCAGCGGGTAGCCCTTCGGCGTGCAGATCGCCGCCAGTGCGATGCCGGTGTTGCCGGAGGTCGGCTCCAGGATGCGCTGACCGGGCTGCAACCGGCCGTCCTTCTCGGCCTGCTCGATCAGGTACTTGGCGACCCGATCCTTGACCGATCCGGTGGGGTTGTGGCCCTCGAGCTTCAAGTAGATGCGGTAGCCCTCGGGTGACAGGCTCGGCAGCCCCACGAGCGGCGTGTTGCCGATCGCCTGCGAGATCTCGTCGAACAGCACGCGGCTAGGCCGACCGGCCCGGGCGACCGGGCGCACCACCGGCGACCGCGGGCATGATCGCGATCTCGTCGCCGGGCTCGACCGGCGTGTCGAGGCCGTCCAGGTAGCGGATGTCCTCGTCATCGACGTACACGTTGATGAAGCCACGCACGCTGTCGCCCTCGAACAGGTCGTCACGCAGACCCGGGCGGTCGGTCGAGATGTGCTCGAACACCTCGCGCACGGTTGCGCCGGACGCCTCGACCTTGGCTTGCCCATCGGTGTGCTTGCGCAGCACGGTGGGGATGCGGACCACGGGCATGAGCGGACGCTCCTCGGGCGCGCGGACGGATGGCACGGGCGGGGCGGGTGGGGCGGAGCGTACCCGGGCACCTGCCCCGGGCTGTGTCGGGTCGGGCCAACGTTGCACCGCCTCACCTGGTCGTGGCGGCGTCCCGAACGTCGACGCGCTTCTCGGTCACCTGTCCGTCGATGATCGAGAAGCCCCGGATGTGGGGGGCGTCCCGGTCCTGGAGGCTGACGATGAGGTAGGTGGCCTCGGGGTAGGCAGCCAGGTCCTTGTCGGTCTGGCTCGGGTACGCCGCGGTGTGGGTGTGGGAGTGGTAGATCGCCAGCTCCCACCCGTTGTCCTCGATGTCGCGCATGGCCTTAAGGAGCTGGAGCGGGTTCATCGCGTAGTAGGTCATCGACCGGGCGTCGTTGTCGATCTCGTAGTGCGCGATCGAACCATCGGACCTGACGCCCAGGAGCCCGCACACCTCGAACGGGTGGTCCGACCACGCGTGGTCGACCAGTGCGTCCCAGGTCGCCTGGTCGAGGGTGAACAGGTCGTCGGACACAGCGCACTCCGGCAGCTCGCAGGTGATCGCGGCGACGCTACCAGCGCAGGGTGAGCCGACCGGGCTCGCCACCGGTGGTCCGCCCGATGACGCTGGCAGCGTGTCCGGTGCCGAGGAGTTCGGTCACCGCGCGGCCGGCGGCGTCCGGGTCGCAGGTGAACACCAGCCCGCCCGAGGTCTGAGCGTCCGCCAGCATCGTCAGGGTCCGGTTCGGGGGATCGCCGTCCACCAACGGGCGGACGTACTCGACGTTGCGCACGGTGCCGCCGGGCACGAACCCGCCATCGAGCAGCTCCCAGGCGCCGGGAAGGACGGGCACCGCCTCGGTGTCGACCTGGACGTGGACCGCGCTGGCGCGTGCCACCTCCGACAGGTGACCCAACAGCCCGAAGCCGGTCACGTCGGTGGCGGCGGATGCACCGGCCTCGCGGGCGATCCGGGCGGCGACGTCGTTGAGTCGGGTCATGGACGCGACCGCCGCCTGGTAGGTGACGTGCAGCGGACCACGCTCGGCGACGGCGGTCGTGGCGCTGCGCTTCACCGCGGTCGCGAGCAACCCGGTGCCCAGCGGCTTGGTCAGCACGACCGCCTGGTCGCGACGGGCGCCTGCGTTCGTCAGCGGCTCGTGACCCGGTGCCAGCTCGCCGATCACCGCCTGGCCGTACATCGGTTCCACACCGTCGACGGTGTGCCCGCCGGCGACCACCCATCCGCCGCGCTCGGCGACCTCGTGGCCTCCCGCCAGCACCTCGCCGAGCAGCTCGAGCGGCAGCTTCTCGCGCGGCCACGCGACCAGGTTGAGCGCGAACAGTGGGCTCCCGCCCATCGCGTAGACGTCGCTGGCCGCGTTGGCGGCGGCGATCGCCCCCCAGGTCCGTGCGTCGTCGACGATGGGGGTGAAGAAGTCCGCGGTCGCGATCAGCGCACGCCCGTCCGGACGGCGCCACACGGCGGCGTCGTCTGCCGTCTCGGCGCCGACGATCAGGTCGGCGTGACGGCTCGGGGCGAGGCGGCGCAGAACCTGCGCCAGGTCATCCGGACCGAGCTTGCACGCTCAGCCGGCGCCGTGGCTGTAGGCCGTCAACCGTCCGTTCGAGGGGTCCACACCCCGAGCGTACGCGCGAGAGGTGGGGACGGCGGGTTCAGTCCAGGAGGTCCGGCTGCTCCGCGACGATCATGTCGAACAGTGGCTGGAAGCTGAGCCACCCCGCGAAGTCCTGCCCCACCTGCTGCCGGGTCTTGGCGGCCTGCTCCGGATCGATCAGCACGGTGTCACCCGCCGCATCGGCCATGAGCTGGACCTGACAGGAACGCTCCATCGCGATGAACCACCATGCCGCCTCGTCGACCGACCGGCCCACGGTGAGCAGCCCGTGGTTGCGCAGGATGGCAGCCTTGTTGTCACCGAGCGATTGCGCGATCCGCTTGGCCTCGTCGAGTTCGAGGACGACCCCGGTGTAGTCGTCGAAGATGCCGTGGTCCTGGTAGAAGGCGCAGGCGTCCTGGGTGATCGGGTCGAGCAGCTTGCCGAGGGTCGACCACGAGCGGCCGTACGGCGAGTGCGTGTGGGCGGCGGCCACCACGTCGGGGCGCTGCTGGTGGACCTGCGAGTGGATCGCGAACGCGGCCGCGTTCACCGGATGCTTGCCATGGACCACCTCGCCGTTGTGGTTGACCAGGATCATGTCGCTGGCCTTGATCTGACCGAAGTAGACCACGAACGGGTTGACCCAGAACAGGTCGGGGAACTCGGGGTCGCGGGCGGTCACGTGCCCGGCGACCCCCTCGTCGAAGCCGTAGCGGGCGAACAGCCGGAAGGTCGCGGCGAGCCGCTGCTTGAGGTGCTCGCGCTCGGCCTCGACGGAGTCGAACTCCGGCGGCATGCGGGAACGCAGGGTCGAGGGGTCGACGGCGGTCGGCTTGTCACCCATGGCACATCCTCCGAGGAAAGGGGGTCCGGTCCAGGGTAGGTGGCTGCTCCTCACCCGTAAACGTGAGCGACCCCCACCGCCCCGCTTCGAGTGTGCTCCCGCGTCGTTCCCATGGGACGAACCGGCACGCCCGACGGTGGTCCCGTACGCTGCGGCCCCCGTGATCTGGGACTCGCTCGCCGACCTCGACGCCGACCTCGTCGAGTGCCGGCGCTGCCCGCGGCTGGTCGAGTGGCGCGAGCACGTGGCACGCGAGAAGCGGGCGGCGTTCGCCGACCAGGAGTACTGGGGCCGGCCCGTGCCGGGCTTCGGCGACCCGCGGGCCGGGCTGATGATCGTCGGCCTCGCGCCGGCCGCGCACGGCGCGAACCGCACGGGGCGCATGTTCACCGGCGACCGGTCAGGCGACTGGCTGTACGCCGCGCTGCACCGTGCGGGCTTCGCCAACCAGCCCGGGGCCACCGACGTCCGTGACGGGCTGGAGCTGACCGGCGCGTACGTGACGTCGCCGGTCAAGTGCGCCCCACCGGGCAACAAGCCCACGACCGACGAGCGTGACAACTGCAGCGACTACTTCACGCGTGAGGTCGAGCTGATCGCACCGAAGGTCGTGATCGCGCTGGGTGGTTTCGGCTGGGCGGCGGCGCTGCGGTTCTGGGGCTGGCAGGGCACCAAACCGAACTTCGGCCACGGCGCCGAGTACGCCATCCCCGACGGTCCCGTCCTGCTCGGCAGCTACCACGTCAGCCAGCAGAACACCTTCACGGGCCGCCTCACCGAAGAGATGCTCGACGCCGTGTTCACCCGCGCGAAGGCGATATTGGCCGGTAAGGCCCCCTAGCACCCGGTATCTGGGCGTTCCGGTTTCCGCCTCTCGGGGCGCCGATCCGTCCGGCGACGTACGCCGATGTCCGCCATCCTCCGTGCTCTTGACTGTCAACATGGCTGCCTAGCCCGAGTTTCCTGGCTAGCGATTGCTGGGGCCGCGAACCCGCAGGTCAGAGGGGGTTTTGTGTCTGGTGGCGTGTATTACCCACGCGGTCATCGACGGGGTGCGTAGCGGTCGAGGTCGAACAGGTCGTAGAGCTG
>DASWKO010000244.1:0-13657 GCA_036396595.1 Nitriliruptorales bacterium
CTCCATCCCACATCTCGTCCCGACGGTCCAGGCCCTTGCTGGCCCGCTCATCGAGCAGGGCCTGCGGAGCCTCGAGCATCAGGACGCGCACGTTCACACTCCGACCGTACGAGCGGGGGCGCTTCCGCGGAAGCGCCAGGCGGGATGCATTGTGGAAAAGCGTGCCAGAGGGCCCCCGGCCCCGCCACACCAGCGGCGATCCTTGTCGATCCGCACGAGCCCACCCACACGGATCGGTCCCCGGCGCCAGCACCGGCCCGGCCCACGTCCCCCTAGCCTGCCGGCACGACGACGTCGAGCGAGGAGCCGCGCCGGTGACCGACACCGTGGCCGACCGATACCACCGGGCCGTCCGGCTGCTGCCGACGTCGGTGCTGCCCCTGCTCCTCAACGCGTCGCCGCCGCGTGGCTGGCTCGATGACCGCCACCTGGTCTGCCGGATCGCCGCGGACGCCTCAGACCGCGAGGACGACGGCGAGCAGGTGCTCGTCCTGGACGTCACGTCGGGCCAGACCCGACGCGCCACGCCCGACGAGGCGGCGGCCGCTCCGCAGGCTCCGCCCAAGCGCAAGGACCTGCACGAGGCCGACCCGCCCTCCCCCGTGGTCGCGTCGCCCGACGGGCGTTGGGGCATCGGCCAGCGCGACGGGAACCTGGAGCTGCACGACCTCGCCGACGAGCATGCGGAGCCGGCCAAGCTCACCACCGACGGCTCGCCGCTGGACGGCTACGGGATCTACTACGGCAACTGGAAGGCCGGGTTCGTCGCCCGCAGCCGTGCCCCGCAGCCGCTGCCACCGATGGGGGTCACCTGGGCGCCCGACAGCGCGCGGGTGATCGTGCCTCGCATCGACCAGTCGAACATCGAGCCCTACCCGTTCCTCGAGACCGCCCGCCACGACGGCTCGGCTCGCCCGAAGCTGCACCTGGCCCCGTTCCCGTTCGTGGGCGAGGAGCTGCCGACGATCGACTGGTACGCGTTCGACGTCGGGGCGCGCACGTCGGTGCGCATCGAGCTGCCCGACGGGCTGTTGTTCCTCCACCAGGACCTCACGGCGCTGCGCACGATCACGTTCTCCAGCGACGGGACCCACGCCTACGTCGTCGCGCACGGCGACCACATGGACTCGGCGCACCTGTTCGACGTCGATCTGACCGACGGCAGCGTGCGCGAGGTGGTCGCCGAGCACCACCACCCGCGAACGGACCTCAACACCACGTCGTACATGCCGCCCAACGTCGCCGTGGTGGGCGACCTCGATCAGGTCATCTGGTTCTCGCAGCGCGACGGCTGGGGCCACCTGTACCGCTACGACGGTCGCACCGGCGAGCTGATCAACGCGATCACCTCCGGGGACTGGCTGGTCCGTGACCTCATCGCGGTCGACGTCGAGCGCCAGCGCATCGTGTTCACGGGGTCGGGGCGCGAGCCGGGCAACCCCTACCTGCGGCGGTTGTACCGGGTCGGCTTCGACGGTTCGGACCTGACGCGGCTGTCGCCCGAGGACGGCGACTGCGAGGCGATGCCGGGGGGCGAGGACATCCTGGGACGTGCCAGCGTCGGGGGCGTGGTGTCACCCGATGGCGCGCACGTGACCTACACGGTCTCGACCGTGGACAGCCCGCCGGTGACGGTCGTGCGTCGCAGCCAGGACGCCAGCCTGGTCGCGACGCTCACCGAGGCGGACCAGTCCGCCCTGGAGCAGGCCGGGTACGTCGCGCCCCGCGAGTTCGTCGCCACCGCGGCCGACGGCCTGACCGACCTGTACGGGCTGCTGTACCTGCCCACCGACTTCGACGAGGACCAGCGCTACCCGGTGCTCGTGGTCCAGTACGCCAGCCCGCTGATGGCGGCCACACCGAGGAACTACGCCAGCGCCGTCCAGGGACCTCCGGGGCTGCTCAGCCCGGCGGCCCTGGCCCAGCTCGGCTGCGTCTGCCTGGTGCTGGACGCGCGCGGCACCACGAGCCGGTCGCGGGACTTCGCCGAGGCGGGTTACGGCCGGCTCAACGTGATCGGTCTCGACGACCACGCCGCCGCGATCGAGCAGCTCGGTGACCTTCATGCGTGGATGGACACCTCGCGGGTGGGGATCGTCGGGGGCTCCTACGGCGGCTTCACCACCATCCGGGCCATGATCGAGTTCCCCGAGGTGTTCACGGTCGGGATCGCCGACGCGCCGCTGGCCATCCCCCACGCGATCTACCCCGACTACCACTGGTACTCGTTCCACGGCGTCCCCACGTACGACGGCCAGCTCACCCGACCCACCGACGACGCCGTGCCCGACAACTACCTCGCCCTCGATGCGAGGGCCCAGGTCGAGCGCATCGACGGGCACCTGCTCGTGGTCGTGGGCGAGCTCGACGAGAACTGCCCCCCGAGCGGCGTCATGCCCTTCGTGCTCGCGGCCTACGAGGCCGACAAGGACGTCGACCTGCTGTACGTCCCCAACGCCAACCACTACACGTTCGGCCGAACCCGCTACGTGATCCGGCGCCACCTGGACTTCCTCACGCGACACCTCGTCGGCGAGGAGGTTCCCGAGGGCGTCACCCTCGACGGGTTCGAGCAGTTCCCCGAGCCGGCGATCCGCACCAGCCCCAACGTCTGGTGACCCGTCAGAAGGGGATCGCGCGCCAGGGGCTGGTGTACTTCACGCACGAGCAACCCGTGTCGTAGGTCAGGTCGCGGTGGCGGGTGGCCGCGTCCCAGCGACCGGCCGAGAAGTCAACCGGTCCCATGACGACCGAGTCGTAGCCGGCCCCCATGCGCTGGTACAGCCTCGGCACGTCGGCCCGGGTGATCGGCTGGCCGGTGGCGGGCGCGAACGCGTGGGCGACCTGCCGGAACAGGTCGCACAGCGCCAGCACGCCGATGCCGTCGAGGTCGCGCTGGTTCATGTCCTCGCCGGCGCGCTCGTTGACGACCCGGAAGCACTCCTGCTCGACCGGTTCCAGCGGCGGGTGCTCGGACTCGTCGATGTCCAGCGTCAGCCAGAAACCGGTCCCGTGGACGTTCTCGAGCTGCGCCGGATGGATCAGGTCGGCGGTGAAGAACGGGCGGTCCATCGTGCTCACGCCGTACCACGGCCGGTAGCTCTGCGACTCCGCGTTCTGTGCGAACAGCAGCCACACGCCGCCGCCGTTGGCGAACACGATCACCCGCTGGACGTCGTTGGCCTTCCAGCGCAGGACCGCGCCGGCGAGCTGGGCGGCGATGTCGTCGTAGGCGATCTTCATGTAGACGGTCTCGAACACCTCGGCCCCGGTCCGCTGGATCTCCGGGATCATGTGGGTGTCGATCGAGCGGTGGTAGCTCGGCGTGTCGAAGGCGAGGATCCCGACCTTCTCGCCAGGGGTGAGGAACCCCTGCTCGCCCAGCGACACCGGCATGAGCCGTGCCAGGCGGTCGAACACCATGAAGTACGAGGGCAGGATCCACGGCTGGAGCGGGCGGAGCTGCTCGCTGTCGACGGTCTGGATCGGCGTGAACACCGCCGTCTCGTGCTCCACGTAGCAGTCGTGCGCGTAGCGGGTCATGTCGCCCAGCACCATGAGGACGCCGATGTCCTCGGTGAAGTGGACGCACGCCTGGGTCTGGAGTCGGGTCTGGGTCGACTCGGCCTGGTCGTCCTGGTTCACGAAGACGGGGTGAGAGTTGACGGGACGGCCGGCGATCCCACCGCGCTCGTTGTACTCGTCCTCGAACGCCTGGAGCCAGCGGCGTGCACGCTCCTCGTCGGTGCTGACGTCGACCCCGAACGCTGCGCCCGAGTTGCCTCCTCCGAAGGCGAACCCGAGGTCGATCGGCGGCAGGTCCTGCGCGGGCGGCTGCCCCGTCGAGGTAGCACCACCTCCAGAGGTCGTGGACGTCGAGGAGGTCGGCCCTCCCCCATCGGTGGCCCCGCCATCGCTGGACCCATCGGCACCGCTGGAGCCGCTGGCCCCGCCGTCGGTCACGGTGCCAGCGCCCGCGGGAGTGTCCGCCGCGCCGTCCGTGTCGCCCGGCGCCACCGCACCGTCCGGGTCGGCGGACGCGTCGTCGCCCGGCTCGTCGGCGTCGGGGGCAGCCGACGGCGAGGCGTCGCTGACCGTGGGCGCGTCGGCGAGGTCGGATCGCGATGCGGTGGAGGACGAGCAGGCAGCCAGCAGCACGGCCACGACCGCCGTCAGCGCCAGTACCGCCCGACCACGGGTACTCGTCGAGCGGTGCACACAGACTCCTCCTGGCGGCACTGCCGAACGTACGCATCACCACCCCGAGCGTGCCTCGTGGGCCCGCACAACAACCACGATCTCCCGTTGTGCTGTGACACCAGAGCGGTCGGCCGCCCCCCAACCGTGGGTTCGGGGCACGGAACCAACACCGGTGGCTGAATTGGGTCCTGCCGACGAACACCGGCCTGTGCCGCCGTGCTCGACTGGCCGGGGCGACACGCGCGAAGGGGACCCCGTGGCTGCACGCATCCTCGGTCTGCTGACCGCCGTCCTGCTCGTCAGCGCGTGGGTCCCGACCCCCGCCACGCTCGAAGGGTCGGGTGACATCACGCTCGACGGGTCGGGTGACATCACGATCACCGACCCTGCCTCCGGTCAGGAGGTGCAGATCGTGTTCGACCGCTACGGCGTGGGCCACGTCTTCGCCGACTCGACCACGGCGGCGATGTACGGGTTGGGCTACCTCCACGCCACGCAGAAGCTGTGGCTGATGCACCTGGTCCGTCTCGTGTTCACGGGCAATCTGGGCGACCTCCTGGGTCCCGCCGGAACGCCGACCGACCGCACGACCATGCACTCGCTGCAGCTCAGCCGCGAGGTGCGTGACGAGCGCTACGCACGGCTGCCCCAGGACGTCAAGGACGAGTTCGAGGCGTTCGCGGCTGGCGTCAACCGGTACCTCGACGAGGCGCTGCTCGACCCCAACAAGGTGCCCAACGAACTCATCCTGCTCGGGCAGTGGCCGGTCCGTCCGTGGGTCCCCGACGACTCGTTCGCGGGGTTCATCTACACGATCGCCGATCCCGTCGGCGGCGTCCCCGCGCTGCGCAACACCGCCCTGCTGGCCCGGCTCGTCGAGACCTACGGGCAGGACGAGGGCTTGGCCAAGTTCGAGGATCTCGTGCGCTCGCAGGATCCCGACCAGCCCACGACCGTGCCCCGTGACTACAACTACCGAGCTGTCAAGCCGGTGCTGGACGAGAAGCAGCTCGCGGAGCATCGTTTCCTGGTCCCCGACGCCAGGTACCCCAACGACCTGGACGGACCCGACGACGGCGCCGGTGAGCTTCCCGAGCCCGAGACGGCGGACGCCCCGGGCGGAGCGCTGGAGCAACTGGCGCTCGCGCCCTCGGCGGAGAGCCTCGAGCGGGCGTTGGCCGACGTCGAAGCATCGGCGGCTGACGCGTGGCCGCTGGATCTGGAGCACCTGTTCGGCTCCAACGCGCAGATCGTCGCCCCCCACCTGTCGGCAACGGGCAACTCGCTGCTGACATCGGGCCCCCAGACGGTCTACAACGCTCCCGCCATCTACTACCAGTTCGGGGTGCACGTCCCGGGGGTGTGGGACTGGACCGGCGTCGGCGCCCCGGCCCTGCACGTCCCGTTCGCAGCGCGGACCACGACCCATGCGTGGACGGTGACCAGCGGGCTCTCCGCCGACTACGTCGACTGGTACGTCGAGCGCCTCAACCCCGACAACCCGCGCGAGTACCTCTTCCGGGGGGAGTACGAGCCGATGGCCTGCCGCACCCACCAGCACACCGTCCGTGGAGTGCCCACCGAGACGCAGGAGATCTGCCACACCCGTCACGGTCTGGTCTACAGCATCGACGCGGCCAACGGGGTCGCCTACTCCCAACGCCGGCCCTACACGGGGCGCGAGGAGCAACTACTCCTGGCGTTCCGGGACATGACGCGGGCGACGGACGTGATCGCGTTCGGCACCGGGGCCATGCGGATGCCCACGACCTGGAACTTCTTCTACGCCGACGACGTGGGCAACGCCGCCTACTGGTACTCGGGCTACCACCCCAAGCGCCGCGGCAACGTCGATCTGCGGTTCGTGATGGACGGCACCGGCAAGCACGAGTGGATCGGGGTCGTGCCTCCGAGGCATGTGCCCCACGCGATCAACCCACCGCGCGGCTGGATGGGCAGTTGGAACAACGCGCCGGCGGGTGACTGGCCGCAGGCCTACACCCAACCCGCCCAGCACCGGTACGAGACCGTCATGCGCGCGTACGCCGACGGCTCGGGCACGGCCGCGCCCTTCGCGCAGGGGGGCGTCAACCCCGATGACGGCCTGTGGGATCCCGCCGACCTGTGGCGCAACCTCCAGCACGCAGCCTACGCCCAGCACCACTGGACCTTCCGGAGCGCGCTGCCCGACCCGTCATCGCTCGCCACCGAGCAGGCGCGTCGGGCACGCGATCTCGTCGCGGCGTGGGACGGCTTGCGGGTCGACCGCGACGGGGACGGCCGCGCCGACGATGCCGCGTTCACGATCGCGGACCGGTGGTTGAGCATCGCCGGGACGCAGGCGTTCACGGACGACCTGCCGTCGCAGGACCTGTCCCTGGCGCGACCGAACGGCGAGTTGTGGCACGTGCTCTCCCCTGACAGCACGGCCACGATGCAGTTCGACTGGCTCAACGGCGAGTCCCGCGAGACGTTCGCGGCCCGGACCTTCCAACAGGCGGTCGATGAGCTCGCAGCCAGCCGCGGATCGACCGACCCGGCCGAGTGGCGCAGTGGCGTGGGCATCACCCGGTACACCCACTTCACGGCGTTGCACCTGGCCCTGGACACGGTCCGGCCGACCGACTGCAACGACCTGAGCCTGTGCCTGACCGATTTCCTGCGCGACGAGGTCGCGCCTCCCGTCGTCAACGAGGGCTACGTCGCGCCCCACCATCGGATGAACCGGGGCGTGTTCAACGGGACGGTCGCCTACCTCGACCCGCCGGGTGAGGCGGGAGGGTCGCGCGTCCAGGCCTGCTCGGTGCTCACGCCCGGTATCGACGGACACATCGGCCCCGACGGCCACGAGGGACCGCACTTCCAGGACCAGGTGCCGCTCTACGTCGGGTGGAAGCTGCACGACTGGCCGGTCACCCGCACCGAGGTGGAGGCCGCCCGGAGCAACGAGTTCTGCGACCCGCTCGAGGTCGCATCGCGTTGAAGCGTGCTGGAACCGGCGGATACGCCGGTTGCGGCACGCCTCAACACGAGGGAGGGAGGCCGGCCTCAGTTCCGGAACGGGATCGGCCGGAAGCCGTGCTGGTAGGCGAAGCAGTCGCATCCCTCGGCGTCGAACGCGAAGGTGCTGTACGAGCCGAGTGCGTCCAGCACCTCGTCCGAGAGGAACACCGAGTCGAACCGGATCGGGTCATAGCCACCCCCGAGGGCGTGGAAGTGACCCGGGACGTCGGCACGCGGCAACGGCTGCCCCGCCGCCCGCGCCAGCGCTGCCTCGGTGAGGAAGACCGCGTCGCACAAGCCGGTCACGGGGTCGCCGTCCTCGCGGGTCTCCAGGTTGGTCCCGCTGCGGCGGTTGACGACCTCCCAACAGGCGCGTTCCTCGTCGCTGATCGCAGGCAGTGCGGAGCCGGACTGGTCCAGCGTCGCGAAGAACCCCGCACCGATCGTGTTGCGGATCTGGTTGCGCGGCACGATCCCCGTCTCGTGAGCCGTGCGAGGCGTCTGGTACGTCGAGACCACGTAGGCCGGGCGGTACATCTGGCTCTCGGCCTGCTGCGCGAACAGGCCCCACACGCCCGACAGCGACGCCCACACGATCACGGTGTCGATGTCCTGGTTGTTGAACCGGAGCACCGCGTTGTTGGTCCCCGCTGCTGCACCATCGTAGGTGAGGGGCATGTACGCCACGTCCAGCACCTTCCCGCCCCGGGCCTCGATGTCCGGCACCATGACCTGCTCCATGAGGCGCCGGTCCCGTTCGTTGTCGAACGACAGGATCCCGATCCGCTGCGACATCGCGTCCGCCTCTTCCATCACCAGCGGGACCAGCTTGGCCAGCCGCGTGGCGTTGAGCCACATCGGAGGCAGCAGCCACGGTTGGTACAGCCGGAAGTCGGCCGCATCGGCGACCACCAACTCGTCGAGCAGCGCGGTCTCGTGCGCCGCGAAGCAGTCGTGCACCTGGCTCGTCACGCCGGCAGAGATCGCGAGGTCCACCTGGTGGTCCTCGGTGAGGGCCAGGCACGCCTCGGTCTGGAGGCGCTGCTGGGTGCCCGACGACTGGTCGGTCTGGTCGACCTCGACGACCACGTGCTCCGCGGGGCGACCACCAAAGCCGCCGCGCTCGTTGACCTCGGCGACCAGCGCCGCGATCGCCTTGCGACCGAGGTCGGCGTTGGACGAGTACTCGACCCCGAACGCCGCGCCGGAGTTGCCAGATGGGATCGCGAAGCCGAGCTTGACGGGCGGCGGGGGCGGGCCGGGCGACGCGGGCGACGCCGACGCGGGGGTGCTCGTGGGCTGCGACGTGCCCGGTTGCTCCGGCGACGCCGTCTCGGTCGACGCCGGTGTCTCGTCGGCAGCGACCGTCGGGCTGCCTGGCGCCGGCGTCTCCGCGGTCGTCGGGTCATCCTCGGCCGACGTCGGGGAGGCACCGTCGCGATCGGCGACGGGCCCCGGATCCTGCGACGCGACCGGTCGCCCGCCGCCCGACTGCGTCGAGCTCGAGCACCCGACCGCCGCGAAGGCCAGCACGACGAACGCAGCCAGCAGCCGTCGAGCACCGACACGTCGTCCCTGCATCACGAGGATCTCCTGTCGACGGTGACCGGCGGCCGCCAGCCGTGCTCGCGCTCCTCAGCCAGCGCGGACCGCCTGACCTTCCCGGCCTCCGTTCGTGGCAGCCGGTCCACGAACTCGTAGGACCGCGGCGCCTTGTAGCTGGCCAGCCGGTCGTGCACGTGCGCATCGAGCTGGTCGGCGGTCGGCGGTGGGGCACTGACAACCGGTTGCACGATCGCATGCACGCATCGCCCCCACTCCTCGTCGGGGATGCCGACGACGACCACATCGAGCACACCGGGGTGCTCGGTCAGCGCGGACTCGACCTCGGCCGGGTAGATGTTGGCCCCGCCGGAGACGATCATGTCCACCCGCCGGTCCGCCAGGAACAGGTAGCCGTCCTCGTCCACCCGGCCGAGGTCACCGACCGACACGAACCCGTCGGCGGTCGAGGCGGCGGACGGAGCCCCGAGGTAGCGGTACCTCGGGGCGCTGTCGTCCCACAGGCGCATGTAGATCTCGCCGACCTCGCCGGTCGGGACGGGGCGCTGGTCCCCATCGAGGATGCGCAGGTCGGTCGCGATCGGGCGACCGAGGCTGCCCGGGTGCGCCAGCCAGTCGTCGCCCCGGATCCCGACGACCCCGACCATCTCGGTGGATCCGAAAGCCTCGTAGACCGCCTGAGGTCCCACCAGGTCGATCCAGCCGCGCTTGACCCACGGCGGGCACGGGCCGCCGGTGTGGTAGAGGGCTTCGAGGCTCGACACGTCGTGGCTGGTGACGTCGGTCCCGCGCAGGATCCGCAGCATCATGGTGGGGACCATCGCCGCGAACGTCGCCCGGTGCCGGCGGATGGAGGCCACGACACGAGCGGGATCGAACCGCTCGTGGACGATCAGCTCGTGATCCTCGAACAGGCCGGCGTGCGCCATGTTGAACGGGGCCGTGTGGTACAGCGGCCCGCACACGACCTGGCGCTGGCGCTCGCTCAATCCCGACCACGCCCCGAACGCCTCGACGGCGGCGCCCGGCGCGCGCTGCCCGGGCGTCGGGTCGACGATGATCTTCGGGCGCCCCGTGGACCCGCCACTGGCGACCGCCTTGGCCGGGTCGGGCACGGCGTCCGGCAGCGGGTCCGGGGAAAGGCGATCGGCCGCTGCCAGGTCGTCGGGACCGATGGCTCCGGCGACGTCGTCCCAGCCGGCGACCACCGCGTCCGGCGCGGCCAGGTCCAGCAGCGCGTCCCGCTCGCGTGCGGGCATCGCGGGGGGCAGCGGCAGGACGCACGCCCCGAGCTTCCACACGGCGATCGTGGTCACGAAGTGGTCGGCGCCGTTGGGCAGGCCCACGACGACGGTCGAGCAGCGCCGAACGCGACCTCGTACCCCCGCTGACCTCGGCCTCGCACCCGCCTCGGCCAGCAGCCGCGCGACCGCGTTGGAGCGCCGGTCCAGCTCCTCCCAGGTCAGGCTGGACTCATCCCCGTCACGGTGCACGACCGTGATGACCGTGCGGTCGGGGTGGAGCCGGGCGAGGTCGCTGATGCGCCGCCCGAGGCTCACGACCTCGGTGGCCGTCCGCACGGTCGCGCTCACGGGTCGCTCCTCGTTGGACCAGGTCAGCTCAGCGAGGGACGCTTGTCGGCCCACGGACGCGCTTCCTCGAGCTGGGACGCGAGCCGGAACAGGCTGGCCTCGTCGCCGTAATGCCCGAAGAACTGCAGCCCGATCGGTAGGTCGTCGTCGGTCCACGCCAGCGGGACGCTCATCGCCGGCTGGCCCGTGAAGTTGGCCAGCGACGCGTTGAGGGGCGGCTCCCACTCGTCGACCGCTTCCCAGCCGTGGGCCGGCTCGTCGCCCGAGAACGACCACGCGCCGAGCGGTGGCGGCGGGGTCGCACAGGTCGCGTTGAGCCACACGTCGTAGGTGTTGAAGAACGGCACGACGCTGTGCGCGATCAGCTCCATGTACTGCATCCCCATCAGCACCTGGAGCCCGCTCACCTCGGGGGCCTGCTCGTACAGCATCCACGTGTACGGCTCGAACAGCTCCGGCGACGGGGTCCGCCCCAGCGCCTCGGCGTACATGTCGACCTGGCCGCGCAGGGCCGGGGCCGACATCCCGGCCATCTGCTCCTGGAACTCCTGTGGCGAACGCGGGAGCTTCGGCGCCCCCTCCTCGACATCGTGCCCGAGCGCCTCGAGCAGTGCCGCGGTGTCCCGGACCGCGGCCGCGACCGGCGGGGCGTAGCTGCGACCGTCGAGGCTGGCCGTGGAGAACGCCACACGCAGGCGCCCCGGCGCGCGCCCGACCTCCTCGGGGTACGGGCGCTCCGGGTCCACAGCGTGATAGGGCGACTCCTGCGTCGTGCCTCGCACGACGTCCAGCAGCGCGGCGGAGTCACGGACCGAGATCGTGATCGCATGGTCGACCGCCAGGCCACCGATCCCCGATCCCCCGATGGTCCGGTTGCGCGTGGGCTTGAACCCGAACACCCCGCAGCAGGCGGCCGGGATGCGGATGGAGCCGAAGCCGTCGTTGCCGTGAGCAGCCGGCACGATGCGCGCCGCGACGGCGGCCGCGGAACCGCCCGACGACCCACCGACGGTGTGGTCGAGGTTCCAGGGGTTGCGCGTCGGCCCGTACAGCTCGGGCTCCGTCGAGAGCAGCCCGAACTCCGAGCAGTTCGTGCGCCCCGCGAGCACCAGCCCGGCCTGCTTGTAGCGCTGTGTGATGGGCGCGTCCGCCGGGGGCACGTAGCCCTCGAGGAACCGCGACGCCTGCGTGTACTCGACGCCCGCCCACTCCGCGTGGATGTCCTTGAGCAGGAACGGCACCCCGCGGAACGGGCCTTCGGGCAGGCCGGCGTCGATCGCCTCCTGGGCCTTGTCGAAGGCGCGGATGACGACCGCGTTGACCTCGGGATCGAGCCGCTCGGTGCGGGCGGCGACGTCGTCGAGCAGCTCCTGGGGCGTGAGCTCGCCCTTGTCGACGAGCTGGGCCAGCCCGAGGGCGTCGAGGTTCTCGAGGTCGGTCACGGGGCGCTCCTGGCGTGCTCGGTGATCGCGGTCGCGTCGCACCTACGCTCGCACCCGGGGCGCCCCGTTCCAAGCGACAGATGTCTCCTGTGAGCGCTTGATATTGAGACAACCGTCGCTCCCACCTCGCGCCCCACCTCGAAACCGAGTGTGCCCGTTACTCCCACATATGGCAGTGAAGAGCACACTCGATGCAGCTACGGACGGGGGTTACTCGTGAGCGCAAGCCCAGCGAGGCGCGCGACCTTCACGCTGAGGTGCAACGCGAGGCGGTCGCCCCCGTCGTCGAGGTCGATGCCCGCTACCTCCTCGATCCGGCGCAGCCGCTTGTAGAGGCTGGACCGGTGCAGCCGGAGCTGGTCGGCGGCCGCCGTGGCGTCGCCCGCGAGGTCCAGGAACACCTCGAGCGTCTCCACGAGCGCGTCGCCGTCCCGGTGTTCGGCGAGTCTGCGCAGCCCGGGGTGCAGGAAGGTGTCATCGAGGTTCTCGACCGGCAGTTGCGACAGCATGCGGAACACCCCGAGCTGCTCGTAGACGACCACGTCGCCCACGGCGTCGATGACCTCCGCGACCTGCACGGCACGGCGTGCCTCCTCGTACGAGGTACGCGCCCCCGCCACGTCCGGGTGCCGCGTGCCGACGCCCGCGATGACACGGGGCGGCGCCCGCAGCGGGGCGAGGGCGCGCAGGACGTCGTCCCGGACGCGCTCGCCGACCGCGACCGCGTCGCGCGACCGGATGGCCGGATCGGACGTCGCGAGCAGGACGATCCCGTGACGCGGGCGGACGAGGTCGATCGCGCTGCCGTCGAGCACGCTCCGGGTCACGGCACGCAGGCCGGCCGCGAGGGCCAGCTCGACCTCCTCGTCCATGGGGCGACCGTCGCCGGTGACCGGCGCGACCACGACCACCTGGATACCGGACGAGCCGGCGAACAGCTCCTCCTCCGTCAGCGAGTCGGCCGCGTGCCGACGCAGGTCGGGGTCGGTGGCGATCAGGTCGCGCAGCAACTCGCGTGCCCGCCCCGATCGCAGGCCGGACAGCAGGTGGTCACGGTAGAGGATGCCGCCCGCGGCGCTGGCGGCGGCCGCGACCGCATCTCGATCGGGCTCGTCGATGCCGTCGCCCTCGATCAGCCAGATGTAGCCGAGGGGGACGTCGTTCATCCAGATGGGGACGCACAGCCGCGCCTCCATCCCGTAGTCGGCGTTGGCCGGTAGGCGCAGAGGCTCGCGGGCACGGTCCACGCCGAGCGTGCGCACCCACGCGACGGCGTCGTTGGGGCCGTGCCGTTCGAGGATCGAGCGCCGGCGCACCTCGTCGAAGGTGTCGAGCGGCGAGCTGTGGGCCAGCAGGTTGAAGCTGCGGTCACCGACCAGGACCGACCGCCCGAGCCGGTCGGCCAGGGTCTCGGCGATCTGCTGGAGGTCCCGCTGCACGCCCCGCAGCCTACGCCTGCCCAGCCCCGAGGTTGAGGCGTGCTGTTACCCGCGGATACGCCGGTTCCAGCACGCCTCATCCATCGCCCCGGGGTGGTCCCGTGACACGAACCGCGGGGTCCCCCTTCGTCGCCCGCACCGAAGCGAGCCAGGATCACGCATGGTGCACTGGGTCCTGACCAGCCCCTGCCGAGGCCCGCCCCGTGCCGAACCACTCGCCCCGCCATGACTGGTCGCGTCGCTACCCCCCGCTGCTCGGAGTCCTGCTGGCGACCGTGATGGCCGTCGCCGTACTGCCCTCGGCGCTGAACGTCCCGCAGTCCAACCCGACCCAGACGCTCGAGTTCGCCCCGGTCCCGCCGGAGGACGACCAGCCGCCCCCGCCCGACAGCGGCAACGTGGAGTCGCGCGGCCGCGG
>DASWKO010000245.1:0-9470 GCA_036396595.1 Nitriliruptorales bacterium
CTTCGTCGCCAACGGCGTGACGACGGTCATCTGGCCACAGGGCTTCGAGACCGACCATTCCAAGGCGGCCCGGACCGCGGAGTACTACCCCGAGTGGGTCGTGGCCGGCGACGGGCGGTTCGACGGGTACATCAACGCGCAGTTCGAGGACCAGGACGTGTGGCACGAGCACGCGTTCGTGGTCACCCCGGTCCCCCTCGTCGGCGACCCCGTGGACACCCCGTGCTACGCCGCGCTGACGGAAGGCAACCCCGACGACGCCGACCGCGAGATGTTCTGCACGAACTGGAGCTTCTACTACGACGACCTCAGGCAGCTCTTCACGGGCATCCAGGTCGCGGGCCCGCGCCTGTCCGTCGAGACGCTGGACCGTGGGTTCCACGCCATCCCCCACATCGAGAGCCCCGACCCGAGCGTGCCCGCGTGCTTCTACGGACCAGGCGACTACACGTGCGTGAAGGACGCAGCCGCGATGTGGTGGGACCGCGCAGCCACGGCGCCGGGGGCGAGCACGCCAGGCTGCTGGCGGGTGCTCGAGGACGGGCTGCGCCACGTCGCCGGCGCGTGGCCGCAGCACGACCTCGCCGCGCCTCGGAGCCCCGATGATCCCTGCAACGGCTACGCCAGCCGGACGAACTTCACCCTGAGCTGACCGAGCTGTCCCCGCCGACGGTGGCGACGCCGTCGGTCATGACGGATCAGTCCTCGCTGCGGCCGCCCAGGTGCTTGGCGAGGAAGCGCTCGATCGGGGCGTACACGGCGGTACGCGACTCCACGGTCGAGAAGCCGTGCCCCTCACCGGGGATCAACACGTACTCGTGGTCGATGCCCTTCTCCTGGAGGGCGGCCACGATCTGCTCCGCCTCCCCCTGGGTGACGCGCGGGTCGTTCTCGGTCTGGATCACCAGGAGGGGTCGAGCGATGTCGTCGACCCGGGACAGCGGCGAGCGTTCCCAGAGGAACTCCTCCTCGGTGTCCGGGTCACCCACGCGGTCGTGCCAGAACTTCAACATCGGGGTCCAGTAGGCCGGGAACGAGCGCAGCAGGGTCAGCAGGTTGGACGGCCCGCAGATCTCGGCGGCGCAGGCGAAGGCCTCGGGGGTGAACGTCGCCCCGACCAGCGCCGCGTAGCCCCCGTACGAGCCGCCGGTGATGGCGATGCGGTCGGGGTCGGCCCAGCCGTGGTCGATCAGGTGCTGGCGCGCGTCCATCAGGTCGTCGTGCATCTTGCCGGCCCACTCCTTGTTGCCGGCGTTGAGGAACGCCTTGCCGTACCCGCTCGAACCCCGGTAGTTGACCTGGACGACGAGGTAGCCGCGGTTGGCCAGGAGCTGGATGACGAAGTTGAACATCCAGACGTCGCGCGCCCACGGACCGCCGTGCACGTAGAACACCGTCGGGAGCTGCTCGCGCGGTACGCCTACCGGGTAGGTCAGGTAGCCGTGGATGGCCAACCCGTCGCGTGCGGCGAAGCTGAACGGCTCCGAGGGCGCGAGCGGGGCCCCGTCCAGTCCGGGACGGGAGTGGAACAGCAGCGTGAGCTCGCGGGTGTCGCGGTCGTAGAGGTGGTAGCTCCCGGGCGCGTCGGACCGGATGTCGCTGACGATCCAGCGACGGTCGGCGTGGTCGCGTGACACGAACGCGAGCTGACCCTCGAGAAGTTGCCCGAGACGCTCGATGTCACCGCGGATCCGGTCGTCGAGCACGACCAGCTCCGGCTTTGCCCTGACGACCGCTGCGGCCATCGGCTCGCGGGTGTCGTGGTCGAGCAGCGCACTCGTGACGTCGTACTGCTCGTCCTCGACCAGGATCTCCTGGCGGCCAGACACCAGGTCGAGCCGCAGCAGCCGCGCCGTGTCGGCTTCGTACGGCGAGACGACGACGAGCCCCTGGCCGTCGCGGGTGAAGCTGACGACCTGCGTGGCCTTGGCATCCTCCATCGTGGCCGACAGCAGGACGCGCCAGGCGTCGTCGGGCGTCTCGCGGACGTGGATCTCGATACCGCCGTCGGGCCGCATCTCGGTGGCCGCACGGACCTGGAGTTTGGTGTCGGTGGTCAGGCCGACGAACCCCGGGTTCTCGTAGAGCAGGTCGACCGCGCCGTCGCTGAGGTCGACCAGGTACGCGTCGTGCCACCGCGCGTCACGCGCGTTCACGCCGACCACGAGCTGGTCGGGCAGGTCGGGCGACGTGCCCAGGACCTGCACGGCGACACCGTCGAACGGCAACAGGTCCACGATCTCGTCGGTCTCGAGGTCGATGGCGTACAGGCGCCAGTTCTCGTCGCCGTGGTCGTCCTGGAGGTACAGCAGGTGGCGTCCGTTGTGCGCCCAGAGCGCCTGGCCCGCGACTGCGCCCGCGACCCCGATCCCGCGTTCGGTCTCGCGCGTCACGGGGCGCTCGTTGACCACTCCCTCGGGCGTCAGGTCCGCGACCCAGAGGTTCATCACGCCACCGGCAGGTGCCAGGTAGGCCAGCCGGGTGCCGTCCGGAGACAGCTTCGGATTGAGCCGCTCGGGGTCGCCGAGAAGCAGGTCACGGGAGATCAGTTCGGGCAGGCCCATCGCAAATCCGTCCGTCGGGAGGTCCTCGCCTTGGCCCCTCACCTGATCACGGCCGGGCAACGCCCGCTTGGGCCGCTGGCACCAAGCTGGCCCCCACGACTGATGGCCACCGACAACGAGCCCAGGCGACCAAGGTCGCGGTCCCACCCACATCGACGGCCCCCACCGTGATGGGTGCACAACGCGCGGGATGGCGTGGAGAATGCACCCATCGTGGTGCCGCGCAACGCTGTACCACTACCGCCCGCGAGGACAGGCCTGGGCCCACCGCGGGCCGCCCAGCCAACCGGAGGGAGGGGCGCGCCGGGGGCCGTGACGCAGGTTGCAGTTACGGGGTACCGGAGTCACGGACCACGGGGCGCCCCTCCCGCGAACCCACCGAGCCGACAGCCACGGGCCGCCCCAGCCGACCGGAGGGAGGGGCGCGCCGGGGGCCGTGACGCAGGTTGCAGTCACGGGGTACCGGAGTCACGGACCACGGGGCGCCCCTCCCGCGAACCCACCGAGCGCGGCCTGGAACGGATCGCGGGCAGGCAATGGTGTCACGGACCGTCGGCGTCCATCTCGATGATGGCAGGGAGCTGCGTGAGGCCGCCACCAGCACCGAGACGGACCGCGACCTTGTCCCCGTACCACTGCTCCAGGACGCTGACGACACGGTCGGCGTGCGGCGATTCGTACACCACCACCTCGACGACACCCAGCGCATAGTCGATCACCCACCCCATGTTGGGGTGCTGATGCAGGCCCACGTCGGCCAGCCATCGCCCATGCTTGAGGCCGTCCGCGACCGCTCGCAGCGCCTCAGGATCGCCACACACGGGACGGGCCTCCACCGCCAGCGGCTGGTCCGCGAAGTGCATCGGCCCCGGAACCCCGGGTCGCAGCAGGAGCTGCCGTTCCTCGGGCGAGACGCCACCCCCTCCGTCGCGGACCTGTTCGAGCCAGTCGGCGTGAGCCCGGGTCCATTCCTCGCGTTCACGTATAGCCTCGGCCAGCGCCAGCAGGATCTCGTCCTCGACCTGGTCATGGGTGATCAGCGCGGGGTCGTACAGCACGACGGCCCGCTCGTTGTCGCCGTCCACGGCCTGGTCGATGATCCCCTCGACCCGGTTGGTCAGCCCACCCACCTTGCCGAGCTGGCGCTGCGCGAGGTCATTGTCCAGCCACGCCATGTGCCCCTCACCCATGGTGGCCGGCTGGCACGACCCGTCGGCTGGCGCCGCCGCCCCCACCGTGGCCGGATCACATCCACCCAGGCCCACGGCCACCACCAGCACGACCGCGGTCGTGGCACGCCCAGCGCGGGAATTCAACAACGGTGCCTCCGGAAGTGGGGCCGCATCCACGTCATGGTGCCACGCGAGCGATGGGTGCATTCCGCGCGAAATGACGTGGAGAACGCACCCATCCCACCTGGACCAGCACCCCCGGGCCCACCGCGGGCCGCCCCAGCCGACCGGAGGGAGGGGCGCGCCGGGGGCCGTGACGCAGGTTGCAGTTACGGGGTACCGGAGTCACGGACCACGGGGCGCCCCTCCCGCGAACCCACCGAGCCAACAGCCACGGGGCGCCCCTCCCGCGGACCCACCGGCGAGGCGGGTCAGATGGCTCCCAGGCCGCCCCCCACGGGGATGATCGCCCCGGTCAGGTACGAGCCGGCCTTCGAGCTCAGGTAGATCACCGTGCCGGCCATGTCCGACGGCTCCCCGTGGCGCTTCAGCGGCACGGACTGACGCACCACCTCGGCGACCTCGGGGGTGTCGTAGACGAACGCCATCATCTTCGAGCGGAACGGGCCCGGCGCGATGGCGTTGACCGTGATGTGCTCGTCGGCGAGGTCGCCAGCGAGGTGGCGGGTGAGCATGTGCACGCCAGCCTTGCTGGCGGAGTACGACCAGTTGTTCGTACCGGGCCCTGGCGGGGCGATGCCGTTGACGGAGCCGACGTTGATCACCCGCGCGGGGTCCTCGTGCGAAGCGGCCTTGCGCAGCATCGGCAGGAACGCGCGCGTCACCAGGAACACGCCGGCCACGTTGACGCCCAGCACCTTGTCGAACGCCGCCTCGGGGAACGAGTCCATCGGCTCGCCCCAGGCCGCCCCGGCGTTGTTGACCAGGATGTCCACGTGATCCTCGTGCTCAGCGACGCCGTCGGCCAGCTCGTTGGCGCCCGCGTCGCCCGAGAGGTCGGCTGGCAGGGCCACGCAGTGTCCGTGCTTCGAGAGCTCCGCCGCGGCGGCGCGCAGGTCGTCCTCCTTGCGCGACGAGATGTAGACACGCGCACCCGCCCTGACCAGCCCGTCCGCGATCATGTAGCCGATGCCTCGCGAGCCTCCGGTGACGACGGCGGTCTTGCCCGCGACGCCGAACAGGTCCTGAAGCGTTGTGTTGGGATCCTCGGGCACGGCTCTCCCCTTGTGTCGCGGCTGTTCGGGCCAGTATGGCGCAAGCACGGGCGTCGGGTCTGTGCGATCGTCCCGATCGACCTGCGCGGGTTGGGTGATCACGACAACCCGATCAGGCCGCACAACCGCAAGCATCCGTGCTGGAGCCGTCGAGGAGGACCAGAGGTGAGCGGTCGGTTGCAGGGTCGGGTGGCGCTCGTGACGGGAGGCGCCGGAGGCATCGGTGCGGCGATGGTCCGGCTGTTCGCGGCCGAGGGCGCGCGCGTGCTCTCGGTCGACATCGTCGACGAGGCAGCCGGTGAGGCATCGGTGGCCGACCTCGGGGACGTCGCGTACCTGTGCGCCGACGTGAGCGAGGAGTCCGAGGTCGAGGCCGCAGCGCGCACCTGCGTCGAGCGCTGGGGGCGGCTCGACGTGCTCTGCAACAACGCGGGGCTGGGCGTCGGCAACGACTCGATCCTCGACATCACGGTCGAGGAGTGGGACCGCGTGCAGGCGGTCAACCTCCGCGGCGTGTTCCTCGGTATCAAGCACGCCGGGCGGATCATGCGCGACCAGGGGTCGGGCAGCATCATCAACACGTCGAGTGTGGCCGCGATCCGCGCCGGGCTGTCCGCACACGGGTACTCGACCGCGAAGGCGGGCGTGATCCACCTGACCCGTTCTGCCGCCGTCGAGCTCGGCGAGTACGGGGTCCGCGTCAACGCGATCCTCCCCGGCACGTTCGCGACCGGCATCTACCTCCGGCACGTGCCCGAGGAGCTGGCGACGACCGCGATGGACTACCTGCGGTCCGCGGCCGAGTACAGCCAGCCGCTGGCGCGGCTCGGGGACCCGATCGAGATCGCCTACGCCGCCCTGTTCTTCGCGTCCGACGAGTCGACTCTGGTGACCGCGCAGGCGCTGACCATCGACGGGGGCATGACGGCCGGCAACAAGTGGTCCCGACTCCAGGGCAACGGGTTCGGCGCGGCTCTGCGGGCGGCCGGCCACCAGGAGCAGCGACCATGAAGCGCCCCGTCACCATCTGGAGCGAGGGCACGCGGCTCGCGGGGGACCTGTTCGTTCCCGACGACCTGGGCCCCGGCGAGCGCCGCCCGGCACTGTTGCTGTGCCACGGCTGGGGCGGTCTCAAGCAGCACCTGTCCACCGCCTACGCCCCGAGGTTCTGCGCCGAGGGGTTCGTCGTGCTGACCTTCGACTACCGCGGGTGGGGCGAGTCCGACGGCCAGCTCATCCGGGTCGGGGAGGGCTCGAACCTCACGGAGGCGGCCGTCGTCGACATCCGCGCTCGGGTCGTGCGCGAGGTCGTCGACCCGGTCGCGCAGGCGTTGGACGTCCGCAACGCGCTCGACTTCCTCAGCGGCGAGGAACAGGTCGACGCGGACCGGATCGGCCTCTGGGGGTCGAGCTACGGGGGCGGGCTGGTCGTGTGGACCGCCGCTCACGACCTGCGCGTCAAGGCGGTCGTGACCCAGGTGGCGTCCTTCGGCGTGCCCGCGGACCCGGAGTTCCTCGACTTCGCCGACCTCCGCGGCAGGCAACGCGCCCGCGGCGATCTGGAGTGGGCCGTCCCCCAGGGCATCGACCCGACCGAAGGGCTGAACGGGACGCCCGACTACGCCAAGTGGCGCTCGTACCAGGTGTGGGACGTCGCCCCGTGGGTCCGGGCTCCGACGCTGGTGATCGATGCCGACGAGGAGAACTTCGTCGACGTCACCGAGCACGGTCAACGGATCGTCGAGCTGATCCGGCCCAACGCGCCGGTTCGCTACGAGCGCTTCCCGTGCGGCCACTTCGACATCTACGAGCAGTACCGCGAGCCCGCCACCGACCTCGCCGTCGCCTGGTTCCGCGAACACCTCGGCCCCCCGGACTGACGGCTCTGGTGCTACGGCAAGAGCTCGAACTGATCCGTGTGGGCAGGTCGTATGACCGAGAAGTCGCGGCGATCCACGGTCGCGATGGTCGAAGCCCGTAGCCGCTCGGCAACCACCACGACCGACGCATCGACGGTCCCGAGCGGCAGGTCGTGGTAACGCGCCACGAGTTCGGCGATGCGGATCCAGTCACCGGGCGCGACGGCCTCGACATGGAAGGCGCCCGAGGCGAGATCTCCCAGGAACCGCACCTCTGCCTCGATCCCCAGCCGGGTGGCGAGCAGGTAGCTGACCTCGGTGACCACCAGGGTGGGCACGATCAGCGGCCCGGGATGCGTCTCGAGCAACTCGAGGCAGGCCCGATGGTGGCGATCGTCGGCGTCCACGTAGGCGTACAGCGGTCCCGCGTCGACGATCAGCGCGATGCCCCGACCTCCGCGGCCAGGATCTGCTCGATGCGCTCGGAGACGTCGTCACGACCGCTTCGCCCTGCCCCCGCCGCACCCAGCCGACGGCGGCTGCCTGCGGCACCGAGGTGGTGGGCGATGGCGTCGCGGGTCAGCTCCGAAAGCGTCACGCCACGCCGGCTGGCTTCATGGCGCAGCAGCGCATCGAGATCGTCGGGCAGCTTCACGGTGGTCCGCTTCATGTATGCCAGCATACCACCGCGCGTCCAACCGTCACGTACTCCGTGGTCGAGCGCTCATCGGTTCAGGGGCCCCGAGTAGGTGTTGCACGGGTCGTCCGCCCCGCGCAGGGTGAGGACATCGCCCGCCGGCCACGTGCCGTGGATGAACCGGAAGCCGCCGCGCGCCAGGCGCCAGCAGCCGGTCGCCGTGGGGCTGCGCTGCGCGTCGGCGTCCCACCAGGACGCGTTCGCGTCCTTCACGCAGGTGTAGTCATCGACCTCGAAGAAGCAGGCAGGGATGCTCGGCGACGAGCTGCGGTGCGCAGGGATCGCATGCAGCCCGACGTCGATCGACGCAGGCGTGAGCTGCGGTCCTGCCACCTGGATCGCCGTGAAGGTCAGGCGCAGATCCTCGTAGTACGTGCGGAACTGGCAGATGTAGTCGCGGTCCAGCGGCTCCATCGTGGGAGACGCTTCGCGCAGTGCCCCGCGGCAGTGATCGGACTCCGGTGGCTGCGGCACGGGCGTCGCGGCGACCACCCACGCCTTCTCGTCGAACGCCGACTGGCTCTGCAAGCCCGTCGTCGCGTGCCCCTCGTGCTGGAGGTCGCCGGCCAGCACCCACTCCGGCAGGTACCCGATGCGCTCCGCCGCCCGCGAGTGGTACATCTCGTAGCCTTGAGGCCACACGATGGTGGTGACACCATCACGCTGGAACTGGGCCATGTTCGCGGTCGCGGCCTGCTGGTTCTGCGCGGCAGCGTTCTGATCCACCGATTTGGCCGCCACGGGGTAGGACGCGTCCGACACGAACTCGCCGCCGCAATCCTCGATGCCGCTCCGCGCGACCTCCGCGAACGCCGCGAAGCTCGGCTTGCGCTCGTCGCCGCTGGACAGCAGCCCGAGGCGCCGGGGCTCCCCGTGATCGCCGTTCCCGCTGAACGACACCGGGTGGCCCACGACCTTCGTGCACACGAACTCTGCGAACAGCGCCGCCTGCTGATCGACGGATGGGAGGTAGCTCCACACCAGTCGCGGGTACCGGGTGTAGAACGCCGCCGGCCGCGCCTCCTGCGACCCGAAGTTGATGACGCCTCTGGAGACGGTCGCGTCGAGGAAGTCGTCCTGGAACGCGGCCGAGTAGTTGTGCACCGCGAACGGCCCGACCTCCTCGAGCAGGTGCGCCGCGTCGGCGCGGCGCCCCTCGGGCGAGCGCGAGTCGGCGTTGCGTTCGAAGTACACGTAGAAGTGCACGAACCGCCCGTACGTCTGGAACCGTTCGTTGAAGTAGCGCTGGAACACGCGCAGGGCACGGACGTCGACGTGGTCGTCGTCCTCGGCGGGCTGCGCCAGGTCGAACAGTTCTCCTGGGGGCGGACACTCGTTCCCACGGCTGGTCACGTTCGAGCAGGGGTTCGTCTTGACGTAGAAGAGGACGGCTACCTCTTCCGCGTCCACCCCCGCGTACGTCGCCCCGCCGTTGTCGCCCTCGAAGTGCGCCACGCACGGAGGTGCCAGCGGATCCTCGGTCTGCCTCGGAGGATCACCCACGCACCGCTTGGTGACCGGCCGCTGCCCGGCCCCGTCCGGGATCGGTGGCGGAGGTGCCAGCACCGGACCCCGGCCGCCGAGCGCCTCGCCGGGCACCGTCGCGCTGCTGCCGAGACCGAGCCGGTCCACGTTGCCACTGTCGGGCGGTGGTGGCTCGTCGTCCGCAGGCGGGATCGGTGCGAACTCCAGCGTCTGCGTCGGGTTGGACTGCGGGACGTTGAGCGCCGACGGCAGCACGAACACGGCGATCAGCGCGGCGCACAGGGCACCCGCCAGCGGGGGGTAGCGCCGTTGCCATTGAGCTCGGTGCGCGCCGGGCCTCGTCGGCATCAGCCGCGGCCTTGGCCGGTCCGGTCGTCGACGACCGGCAGCACGATCCGGGATGGTCGGTCGGCATCGTGGAAGATCGTGTTGGTCGCCACCCGCATCTCGGTCGTGTG
>DASWKO010000246.1:0-5994 GCA_036396595.1 Nitriliruptorales bacterium
TCAGCGCGACGATCGCCACAACCTCGATGTCACGTCCGGCATCGCCGGTCGCGCGCACGGCGACCAGCCCTTGGCCCGACTCCGAAGCCGGCACGTTCACGGCCGGCGCGAGCGCGGTCACGGTACGTGCCTGCAGCACCACGCGGTCCTCCGCGAAGCTGATCCACGTCGCCGGCCCGTCGCCGCGGCGGGTGACCTGCGGGCGCCCCTGTCCGTCGATGTCGACCGCCACGGCACTCAGCGTGACCGGCACGTCCTGCTCGCTGCCGTTGAGCAGTTGGAGCGGCACGAGCGCACCCTCGCCGGGCTCCACCGCGACGACCGCGATCGCCGGGCTGACGGCCAGCCCCGACTCGGTCGCGTCGGCCTCGACAACGGTCGCTGGGCGCGGGGCGATGCTCGCCACGAGCAGGAGCGCAGCGACGGGGACGAGTCGGGAGGCACGCACGCGCGCGACTGTATGCTCCGCGCCCCGTGCCCCGTCTCCTCGCTACCGCCCTCGTTACGGTGCTCGCTACCGTGCTCGTGCTGTCCGCCTGCACCGACGGTCCGATCGTGCCGGGCGCGGCGCCGGCCTCGACCAGGATCGCCGAGGTACGCGAGTTGCGTGACGCGCTGGCCGAGCCGGCTGTCGCCCTCGGGCGTGCAGGGACGCGGCTGGCGGCTGCGGTCCGGGCCCTGCGGACCGCCCCGGCTGAGGATCCCGAGGTCCGGCCCGCCGCTGTGGCCGGTGCTCGGAGCCAGAGCCTGGCGGCGCTCGAACGTGCCCTGTCGAGCGCTCAGAGGCTGCCCATCGATGGCACGGGTCCGGACGCCACGGCGACCCGCGACGCCTGGGCCGAGGTCGTGGCCGCCGCTGACGAGCTCCGTTCGGCCGCAGATTCGGAACTCGAGCTGATCGGGCGGCTCGCCGCCGTGGACGCCGAGCTCGAGGAGCTGATCCTCGTCTGGGACGAACCCGGCTCGCGCCAGCAGCAGCTCGACGCGTTCGGTGAGGCTGCCGATCGTGCCGAGGTGCTGGCGACGGAGCTGTCGGCAGAGCTGCAGGCTCATGCGTGTACCGACGACGTGCAGCGTCGTGTGGACGCCGCGACCTTCGTGGCCTCGGCGACCCGCGAGCTGCGTCAGCACGTGGCCGCGCACCGCGGCGACGCCTTCGACCGACGGCGGGCCGAGTTGGCGCAGGACCCGTTCGGGCTCGGCGCTCCGCTGACGTCGGCGGGTGACGGCGACTGCTGGGAGGAGCACGCGCCGACCGCAATCGCGGTGACGCGTCTCACGGCGTCACTGGACGCCGTCGAGCGGGCGCTGAACCCGACCGACCTCGGCTCGCCCGACGCCGGCTGAGAGATCCCTCCAGGCACGTGCAGGTTCCGTGGAACGGACCCACGCGCTCGGTACGTTGAGGTCGACGGTCGCCCCGCCGGGTACCTGGCGGATGACCGACGAGACATCGAAGGTTCGCTCGTGGACCGCGCTGCTGCTCCCCCGACGTGGCTCGAGGAACTGCTCGAGCTGCTGGAGATCCGCCGCCGGCTGGCCATCGCCGTGGCCGGCGCGGTCGTCGTGACCGGGTTGCTCGTCGCCTTCCTCGCCCCGGGCGTCCTGCCCGCGACCCCCGGAGTGGGCGCGGCCGTTGGTGTCGCGGCGTGCCTGCTCGCGCTGGCGGCCGTCATCGGGCTGGACGCTGGCGATCTGTCCGTCCAGGGCGCCCGACACGTGCGGGCTGCCGGGGCGGACGTCGCGGTCGTGCTGCGTGGCCGGGCCGAGGGTGGGGGCGTGAACGCCGTGGTCCAGCGCCTCGATGCGCTCGGAGCGCACCGCGTGGCACTCGTCCCTGCCGCCGCGGGCGCCCGCGACGCCACCGTCGCAATCGCCGACGGGCTCGGCCAGGCGTGGGCCCGCGCCGAACGCCGTGTCCTGGTGGTGGACGCCAGCCGGCCCGACGCCAGCCAGGCCGGGATCGTCGACGTGGCGCGGGGTGAGGCGCCCCTGGGCGAGGCCGTGACGTTCGATCCCCGGCTGATGCTGGCCCGGCTGGGCGCCGGCGCCGACCTCGAGACTGCTCTGGTGGAGCTGCCGGGGCTCGCGCCGCGCCTGCCGGCCGACATCGAGCGCACCGTCGTCGCGCTGCCGCCCCTGACCGACCCCGCGGCCCGTGCCGGTGCCACGGCGGTCGAGTGCGTCCTGGTCCTGGCCGTCGTCGGGTCGACCTCGCGGGTCGACCTGCTCGCCACGCTCGAAGCCCTGGACCTGGTCGCTGTCCACGCGCAGGTGCTCCTGCACCGCCCCGGCGACGTATCGCCCGCCGCGACCCCACCGCACGCTCCCGTCCCGGCTCCTGCGTCTGACGACGGTGGGCGAGCACGCCCCGGCGTTCCCGACCACCCCCACGATGACCCGGCCGACCCCGCCGACCCCGCTGACCCTGACGACCTCGACGACCTCGACGGCCTGGACGGCCTCGATCACAGCGACGGCCTCGACGAGACCGGTCCGCTGCCGTTCGATGCCGTACGCCCGGACGAGTCGGGCGAGCGCGGCCCCCGACCCGTGATGGCCGCGCGGGAGCGGACCGAGGTGTGGGCCGACGACGACCCGGATGGCACGAGCGCGAGATCGCCTGCGGCGCTGCTCGACCAGGACGAGCAGGAGCAGGAGCAGGAGCCGGAGCCGGCGCGGCCGCCGAGGACGGCCGCGTTGCTGGGGCTCGCGGAGATCGATCGAGAGATCGAGCAGGAGGCCGCAGCGGCCGCGGCGCCACCGCGGCCCGACCTGCGTGTAGACGCAGGTGCTGGCCCGCTGCGTGCGGTTCCGAGGCACGACCTGGTGGATACCCCCGATGATCGGGAGGTCACCGACGACGAGGACGCCGCCGCCGAGGATCTCGTCGCCACCGCGGTGCTCGAGACGCTGGCCCAGGAGATCTGGTCGCGCGAACACCTCGGCGGGACGGCCTAGGAGGCCTGTGCGCAACTGTGGCGCACGCCTGGACGGTCCAGATCGCCCCTGGCTACGTTGCGGACTCGCTCGCGTAGCGCTGCTATGCGTCGCTCGCCGCGCCTAGCCAGATGACGATCTGGCCTCGCCCAGCCGCACACCACGTTGCGCACAACCCTCCTAGCCAGCATCGGCTCGGCGGCCGGGCCGGCGGGTACGCTGGCGCGGCTCGAGCGCGTCGGAGGGTGGTCGCCAGCGTTGGAACAGCAGCAACCGGACACCCTCGACCTGCGCGATTACCTCGCGGTCCTGCGTCGCCGACGGTGGATCGTCATCCAGACCGTCCTGGTCGTCTTCGCGGTCGCGCTGGCCGTGACCTTCGTCCAGACCCCGCGCTATGAGGCGTCGGTGCAGCTCGTCGTCGAGCCCAACGTCGGAGCGGGGACTGACTCGGTGCTGAACCAGCTCGTGTTCGGGCAGCGCGAGTTGGAGACGCAGAAGGAGCTGGTCACCTCCGAGCTCGTGGCCGAGAAGGTCATCCGTCGCCTCGACCTCGACCGGAGGCCCGACCAGCTTGTCGAGCAGGTCAGCGTCGACCTCCTCCGTGACACGCAGATCCTGACCATCCGGGCCACTTCCACCGATGCGGAGGAGGCAGCGGCGATCGCGCAGCAGTTCGCGGTGTCGTACCTCGACTTCCGGCAGGAGCAGGCGCTCGAGCAGGTGCTACGGGCCAGCGAGGCGCTGCAGGAGCGCGAGGACGAGACCCGTGACCGCCTGCGACAGATCGAGATCGAGCTCACGACCGCCTCCGAGGCCGACGCGGCGACCCTGCGTCGTGAGCAGGAGCTGCTGAACACCGAGCTCGCGCAACTGTCCACCCAGAAGGCCCAGCTCTCGGCCACCTCGGTCCTCGCGGGCGGAGGGGGCCGGCTGGCGCGCAACGCCCGCGTCCCGGAGGCGCCGTTCTCGCCCAAGCCGCTGCGGACCGCGGTCCTGGCGCTCGTGCTTGGCGCGATGCTGGGCGTCGGGCTGGCGTTCCTCCGCGACTTCCTCGACGACGCGATCCGTTCCGAGGAGCAGGCGGAGCGTGCGGCCAACAAGCCGGTCCTGGGGCACGTGCCGCGGTGGATCAGCGGGGTGGAGGGGGACTCGCGACTGGTGACGCTGGTCGAGCCGTCGTCGCCGGTGGCCGAGTCGTACCGCAGCCTGCGCACCAACGTGCGGTTCCTGTCGGTGGGTCGTCAGTACCGCTCGCTGCTGATCACCAGCGCCGGGCCGGGCGAGGGCAAGACCACGACGGCGGCGAACCTCGCGGTCGTGCTGGCCCGCGCGGGCTCGCGGGTCCTGCTCGTCGGGGCGGATCTGCGCAAGCCAGCCGTGCACCGGGTGTTCGGGCTCGAGGCCAGCCCCGGGCTGTCAGACGTCCTGGTGGGCGACGCGGACCTGGTCCAGACCATCACTGACGTGGGTGTGCCCAACCTCCGGGTGATCCCGGCGGGGCAGACGCCGCCGAACCCGGCCGAGCTGCTCGGATCGCCCGCGATGGCCCAGCTCATGAACGAGCTGGAGCAGATCGCGGATCTGGTGATCTACGACGGTCCGCCCACGCTCGCAGTCGCGGATTCGGCGGAGCTGTCCCCGAAGGTCGGGGGCGTCGTGCTGGTCGTGGACACGGGAGCGACCGGTCGCAACCAGCTCCGGGCGGCGGCGCAGCGGCTCGAAGCCGTGGGGGCCAGCCTCAGCGGGCTCGTGCTCAACAACATCGATCTGGGCGACTCCTACTACGGCTACGGGTACTACGGCGCCTACGCCAAGCAACCGTCGCGAACCTGACGCCGCCACCCCGACCGGCGCCAGCCGCCCACGCGCCCACGCCCACGAGCGCGCCGAGGAGGTCGGCTGCGACGTCGGCCAGCTCGGCACTGCGTCCTGGCACCAGCAACTGGGTCGCCTCGGTACCCACCGCCACGAGCGCGGCGATGCCTAGAGCGACCATCGCTCGTGCGCGTGCGTTCGACGCACGAGAGATCACGGATCCGAGGACGGCGAACTCCGCTGCGTGACCCAGCAGGTCCAAGCCTCCGGCGCTGGCCACCGTGTCCGCGGGCAGGACCGAGATGCCCCAGATACCGGCCGTGACGGCAGCTACCAGGGCCCACGGGGCACGTCGCGCACGCCGCGGGCGGGTGTGGGGTGACGGGGTGTCGGTCACGTCGTGAGGGTCGTGGTGGTGTTGAGCCTGTGCAACTTGAGGTCGCGTGTGCTAGACAATGCACGGCGTGGGGTCACGCGCCGCACGCTGTCATGTCCGCGCCAGTCACGAGCGATAGCGACGAACGACCGAGTTCCGCCACCCCGGCGGTAGGCCACAAAGTGAGGGGCACATGGGAACCATCCGTACCGCAACGGTCGCGCTGGTCGCGCTGGCGGTCGCCCTGCTGGGTGCCACCGCTGGCTGGGCCGCTGAGCCGTACCCACCGGGGGCCACCGCCGTCCTGAACAAGAGCGCGATCGCACCCGGTGACGACGTCACCTGCACCGCGGGCGGCTTCCTGGCGGGGACCACCGTCACGGCCACCCTGGTGGGCTCGAACCTGAACCTCAGCACCACGGTGACGGCCGATGCCAACGGCAACGCGACCGCCACGTTCACGCTGCCCTCCGACGCAGCCAACGGTGATGCCGAGTGCACCCTGTCGGGCACCGACGCGTCCGGGGACTTCACGCGTACCGCGGTGGCCGGCCTGGTGATCGACAACGCGCTGCCCATCACGGGCGGCGAGTTCACCAGGGGCGGAGCGCTGGCAGCCGGGATCATCATCCTCGGCGCAGCGATGGTCCTGATCGCACGGCGCAAGAATGGGGTCGACGTCGGCTGACCGGCTGACCCATCGATTCGGGACGGCGACCCTCGCGGGGGTCGCCGTTTCGCTGTTGGCGGCCGCCTGCGGAGGTCCGCCGGGTCAGGTGAGCTGGGAGGACGTCACCCTGGTGCTCCCTGAGGGCTGGGTGGTCCACGAGCAGGAACCCGGTCGGTTCGCGGTCACCGAC
>DASWKO010000247.1:0-7757 GCA_036396595.1 Nitriliruptorales bacterium
CGCGAGCTCGAGCCGGCCGCGGCCGCGGGCGTGATCCGCTGGACCGGAGGCGGCTACGTCCCCAACGACCAGGCGCTCGCATGCGTCCGGGGAGCCACGGCCGGCCTGTCGCTGCTCCACGACGAGCCCAACTACCGCCACTCGCTGCCCACCAAGGTCATCGAGTACATGGCGCACGGCGTCCCGGTCATCACCACGCCGCTGCCCGCGGCCGCCGAACTCGTCGAGCGCTACGGCTGCGGCGTGGTGGTCCCCTTCGGTGACGTGGACGCCGTCGGGCGGGCCGTGCGGGACCTGCACGCGCAGCCCGACCGCCGCGAGGAGATGGGTCGGCGCGGACACGAGGCGGCGCGACGCGACCTGAGCTGGCAGCGCGAGGGCGAGCGGTTCGTGGCCTTGCTCCGGACCTGGGCCCGCTGATGGCGGCACTGCCTCCCCTCGGTGCCGCGCCGGCCGTCGCGGTGGTCATCCCCGCCCGCGACGCCGCCCGGACGCTGGCTGGCGCCGTCGAGTCCGCGGTCGACCAGCAGGCGCCGGACGGGCTCGAGGTCGCCATCGCGGTCGCGCCCTCGCAGGACGACACGCTCGAGGTCGCCACGCAGCTCGCTGGCCGTCACGATGGGGTCCTGGTGGTCCACAACCCGGCGGGCACGACCCCCGCCGGGCTGAACCTCGCCATCGTCGCGACCACTGCCCCCGTGGTGGTGCGCCTCGACGCCCATGCGGTGCTGCCCGCTGGCTACGTGCACACGGCGATCGAGGTGCTCCAGGACCCGACCATCGCCAACGTCGGCGGCCGCCAGATCCCTACCGCCGCGGGTGGGTTCGCCGAGGCGGTGGCCCGGGCCATGAGTTCGCCCGTCGGGACCGGGGGGGCCGCCTACCGGCACGGGAGAGCATCGGCCGACGTGGACACCGTGTACCTCGGGGTCTTCCGACGCCAAGCCCTGGAGGAGGTCGGCGGGTTCGACGAACGGCTCGCGCGCAACCAGGACTACGAACTCAACCACCGCCTGCGCGCCGCCGGCTACCGCGTGCGCTACGAGCCGTCGCTGGAGGTCGCCTACCGGCCGCGCTCGACGCCCCGCGCATTGTGGCGCCAGTACCTGGCCTACGGCGTCTGGAAACGGCGCGTGCTCCTGCTCCACCCGACCTCGGTGCGGTTGCGCCAGGTCGTGGCGCCCAGCCTGGTGCTGGCGCTCCTGACCGGCGTGGCGATCGGCACGGCGGCCGGGGCGTGGGGGCCGCTGGCGCTGGTCGTCGGGACCTACGCCGTGGTGGTGCTGGCGGCCGGGCTCGCCGCGGGGCGCGACCGGCTGGCGCTGGTCCCTCGGATCGCGTTCGCCCTCACCCTGATGCACCTGGCCTGGGGGGTAGGCTTCCTGGTGGGGCGCGCCGGCGGCGGGGCCCCGGACCAGCGGTCGGGGCCGGACACGACCTGAGCGTCGGGGGCACGCCAGCATGGGACCGGATCGGTGAGGTGAGCAGCATGCGCGAGCCCGAGGCGCCCCAGAGCAGACCGTCGTCGCCGACGGTCGGTGCCTCATCGGCTGAGGTGGACACCGGGCCGATGCCGCTGCTGACGCGGCTGAACGAGCGCGGCATTCGCCTGCTGATGGGCGTGGACGCGGCCTTCCTGCTGCTGGTGATGCTCGCCACCCAGGTGTTCCGCCAGGGGTGGAACCCCGCCGGGTGGCAGACGTTCTCGCCGAGCCTGTACCTGCTGTCGTACGTGGCGACCGCAGCGCTGTTCGTGGCCACGTACTACTTCGGCGGCCTGTACGAGCGCGAGCCGCGGCTGGCCTTTCCCCCCGTGCTCCCGCGGGTGGTCCGGCAGTCGGTGGCGGCCACCGGCCTGTACGCCATCGCCAACCTGGGGCTGACGTCGCTGGCCAAAGAGCTCGGAGCCCAGATCGAACGAGCCCTGCCGATGCCGTTCCCGAACCTCATCGCGCTGTTCGTGCTCGGCTCGATCGGCGTGGCGACCAACCGGAAGCTGGTGCACTGGGTTCGCTACAACCGGGAGGGTCCGACCCGCGTGGTGCTCGTCGGCGCGCCCGACGAGGTCAACGTGGCCCGCAAGCACATCGATGTGGACGCCGACCGCGCCGTGGTCGTGGCGTCCCTGGGCAGCCCTGACGAGCTGCTGGTCACGGTCGAGGAGACCCATGCCACCGAGGTGGTCCTGCTGAGCAGCCGCTGGTTCGACACGCTGTACCCGCGCGTGCTCGACCGGCTGGAGGCGCGCACCGTCAACGTGCTTCAACGTGTCACGGCCAAGGAGACGATGTTCGGCCTCGAGCGGGTCCGCCAGATCGGCGGCCTGCCGTTCGTGCAGCTTCGCTCGCACACCATGCAGACCAGCCGCGCCCACTTCAAACGGTTCACGGACCTCACGCTGCTCGTGCTGTCGGCTCCGGTCCTGCTGGTGCTGGTGGGCCTGCTCGCGGCCTACGAGCTGCTGGTGGTCGGCCGGCCGATCCTGTTCTGGCAGGAGCGGGTGGGAGCCGAAGGCCGTCGGTTCCGGATGGTGAAGTTCCGCACGATGTACCCGAACGCCGAGGAGGATGGCGCGCCCCAGCTCGCGACCCAGGACGACCCACGCATCGTGCCGGCGTGCCGCTGGTTGCGGTCGACCCGCCTCGACGAGCTGCCGCAGATCTACAACGTGCTCCGCGGCGACATGTCGCTGGTGGGGCCGCGCCCCGAGCGCCCCGAGCTCACGGAGCGGTTCGAGCAGGTCATCCCCGGCTACAGCCGCCGCCACGAGCTGCCTCCGGGCATCACGGGGCTGGCGCAGATCCACGGCCGCTATCACACCGACCCCGAGTACAAGCTCGGCTACGACCTGCAGTACCTCGTCAACTGGTCACCGACCCTGGATTTCGAGATCCTCGCGCGGACCATCTGGGTGGTGCTGACCCGTCGCCTGTAGCGCGATACCGGGCCGCTCAGGTCGGTAGGCCGATGCGCTGGAGCAGGTCGATCGCCGTGGCCTCGTCGAGCCCGAGCTCGGCGAGGGCCGAGAGCAGTCGCGACCGCAACAGCGGGGCGCCGCAACGCGGGCAGTAGTTGGCGAGCTCGACCCCCTGCTCCGCGAGCGCGAGGTGGCAGCGCGGGCACGCCTCGACCGGCGTGCGCTGGTCGGCGCCCGTGTCCGCCAACGCGTCCACGTACCCCCGAGCGTACTCCCACGGGATGTAGTCGTCGGGGTCGGGGGCGAACGCCGGCTCGTGCACGGGCGTCTCGCCCGTCTCGAGGAGCGTGCGCAGGTTCTCGCGCAGCATGTCCCAGGGGTAGTAGTGCTCTTCGGCGCAGTCGTGGCAGTAGACCGACACCCCGCGGTAGCCCTCGGGTGCGAACGCGTCGATGAACCGCTCGAGGTCGAGCAGGTCCTGCTGGACGAGTGCGGATTCGTGCTCGTCCAGCGGGCCGAACCCATCCTCGTCGTCCTCGAACTCGAAGCCTTCGAACTCGTCGAAGTCCTCGAAGTCGTCGCCGTCTTCCTCGTCACTCACTGCACATGCTCCCCGGTCGGACCGCGAGTCTGTCACGTCCCGGGCTCCGCTACCGCTCCGGAGCGTTGCGATGCTGGGGATGCCAGTGTGGGCCACGTACCCTCCGCACGCACCCGGGCCCGCTGCACGTGTCGCCGACGGGTGCTCCACACCCGTCCCAGACAGGATCCAGCGTGTTCGAGGTCGACCTCGGCGGGGGCCGCCACGCCCGTACCGGTTACGCGTTCGACGACATCGCGATCGTCCCGCGCCGGCGCACCCGTGACCGTGACCTGGTCGACCTGTCCTGGAGCCTCGACGCGTACCGGCTGGAACTGCCGCTGCTGACCGCACCGCAGGACGCGGTCACCTCCCCGGCGACGGCGTCGCTGATAGCTGACCTCGGCGGCCTGGGCGTGCTCAACCTCGAGGGCCTGTGGACCCGCTACGAGGATCCTGCGGACATCCTGACCCAGATCAGTCAGCTCGAGCCGGGCCCCGCCGCGACCGTGGCTCTCCAGCAGCTCTACGGCGAGCCGGTCAAGGAGGAGCTGATCGGCCGTCGCGTCGAGCAACTTGCCTCGTCGGGGTTCGCGGCTGGCTCGTTGACGCCCCAGAAGGTCGAGCGCTACCACCATGCCGCGCTCGAGGCGGGCCTGGACCTTCTGGTGGTGCACGGCGTGGTCGTGACCGCCCAGCACGTCGGCACCCAGGGCAGCGACCCGCTCGACCTGCGCGCGTTCACGGCCCGGTACGACATCCCGGTGGTCGTCGGGGGCGTGACCAGCGCCAAGTCGGCCCTGCACCTGATGCGCACCGGTGCGGTCGGCGTGCTGGTGGGCGTGGGTACCGGCAGCGTCTCGACGACCCACCAGGCGCTGGGCGTCGGCGTCCCGGCAGCCACCGCGGTCGCCGAGGTCGCCAGCGCACGCAACCGCTACCTGTCCGAATCGGGCCGCTACGTCCAGGTGATCGCATCCGGCGGCATCGCCACCGGTGGCGACCTCGCCAAGGCGATCGCTTGCGGCGCCGACGCGGTCATGCTCGGCCGCCCGCTGGCCGCCGCCGAGGAGGCACCGGGCCAGGGCGCCTACTGGGGGGTCTCGGCCGCCCACCACGAACTCCCACGCGGCCGGCTCGAACGCCTCGAGACGCTGGGCACGCTGGAACAGGTCCTGACCGGTCCCGCGCACCGCGACGACGGGACCGTCAACCTGTTCGGTGGGCTGCGCCGCGCGATGGCGGTCTGCGGCCACGAGGATCTGCATGCGCTGCAACGCAGCGACTTGATCGTGCGTCGGTAGGGGCCGACGCCGCCGACGGCGAATGTCCCCGTCGGAGCAACCACCAACAGCTCGCACGACCGCCGATCTCACCGCCCGGAGGACCCCCTTGACCTTGCGCCGCACTGCCGCCGCGCTCGTCGCACTCGCACTGCTCGCGACCGCGTGCGCGGGCAGCGACGGCAGCGTCGACGGCCTGTTCACCGATGGTCCAGCGGACACCAGCGATGGCAGCCAGGACGGGGCGGCACCGGGATCGGACACCGCGACCAGCGCCGACGGGAGTACGGCGACCGGCGACGATCCCGGAGGGACCGCCGAAGGTGGTGGGCCGGGGTCCGACGGCGACGTCGGGACTGGCGGCGACGGGGGCGTCGTCACTACCGGTGGCGGGACCCAACGCGTCGAGGCCGACGACCTCGGTCCCGTCGGGGCAAACGGCAAGCCGATGCTGCGCAGCAGCTACGCACGGCTGGTGATCGAGGTCGACGTGCAGTCCTGCACGTCGGTTGACCAGGGCGCCGTCGACCACCTGGTCTCGACGCTGCGCGGCGTGGTCGACAAGCCGGCCGGCATCGAGCTCCGCGGCGGGAACACGTTCGAGTCGGACCGCCGCGAGTGGACCTCTGCTGACCTGCGCGCGAACGCGGAGCGCAACCGCTCGACGTTCTCGGGCGGTGACGAGGTCGCGCTGTACATCCAGTACGTCTGTGGCTCGTTCCACGCGGGCGGGCAGCAGAGTACGGCCATCGGGGTGGCGTACAGCGCCAGCGAGTTTGGTGTCTTCCCGCAGCGCTGGAACGACGGCATCGGCGTGCTGCTCGGCAGCAACCGCGCGGTCGAGCGTGCCGTGCTGGTACACGAGGTCGGCCACCTGTTCGGGCTGGTGAACCTCACGTACCAGAGCGAGATCCCGCACGAGGATCCCGAGCACCCGGGGCACTCGGACAGCCGTGGCTCGGTGATGTACTGGGCCGTCGAGTCGACGGCGATCGGCCAGGTCTTCAGCGGCCCACCGCCCGACCGGTTCGATGATGCGGACCGTGCCGACCTCGAGGGTCTGAAGTCCGGCAAGTACTGAGCTTCCTCCCGGCCGGACGGTAGGGTCGGTCGAACGCCCCGGAGCACCCGATGCCGCTGCACCTCGCACTGCTCGCCCTGCTCCTCGGCGTGGCCGCCGACGTCACCGCGCTGGGCCGCGAGTGGACGTTCAGCTTCATCGACGCCGTGGGGATCGGCGTGGCCTGCGCAGGCGCCGTCGTGGCCTGGCGCCGGCGCACCGTACGGCTCGACCGGGCGCTGGTCGGCTACCTCGGGCTGCTGGCCGTGATCGGCGTCCAGGCATTCCTCCGGGACGACCAGGCTGCGATCGTGGGCGGCGCCAGCCGCTTCGTCACGGCCACACTGCTGCTGTTCGGGCTCAGCCAGCTCGCCCTGGCGCGGGACGAGGACTGGAGCGAGCTGTGGCAGTGGCCGCTGGCGATCGCGATGTTCGGGTCGGCGCTGGCCGCCTGGGTGGTCGTCCCGTTCGTGGGGGCGCTGGCCGATCCGGCCATCACCACCTTCTACGACGTCAAGAATGCGGTGGTGACCCCGCTGGGGGCCAGCAACTACCTGGCGGCCTTCCTGCTGGTGGCGTTCCTGGTCGTGCTGGTGCACGGCGTCGAGCAGCGGCGGCTGTGGTTCTGGGCGGCCGCGGCGACCTTGATCGGGCTGCTGGCCACGATGTCCCGAGGCGCCATCGCCGCCGCCGTCGCGGTCTTGCTGGGGCTGGGGCTCGCGTGGCGTGAACGGCACGCCGTGATCCGCGCAGCAGCCGCGGTCGGTGTGGCCGGGATCGCGTTCGGACTGGTGGCGGTCATCGCCGCCGGGCTGGCGTCGTCACCCGGCGACGTCGAGCTCGCCAGCCCGGACCTACGAGCGTCCCCGTCGGACCAGGCGCCGGACCAACCTCCGACGACCCGACGCCAGCCGTCGTCCGTGACGCCCTCCGGCGACGACGCGTCCGATCCGGACCGTCCCAGAGCCGGCGCACCCGACCGTCCGGACGCGGACGGGCCAGGGCTGTCCCAGCTCGACGGAGCGCTGAGCGTCCTCGCGTTCGGTGGCCGGCGCCAGCTCTACGGTGCCTCGTGGCAGGCGTTCCTCGATCACCCCGCGTTCGGCGTGGGGGTCAACCAGCTCCAGACCTACACCGGTCGTGGTGGCCACCCTCCCCACGTGAACGCGCACAACCTGACCCTCCACGCCCTGGCCACGACGGGGATCTTCGGTACGGTGGCCTACCTGGGGATCTGGATCCTGCTGGTGTGGCGGCTGTGGTCGCTGCCATCCTCGACCGCGCGGACCGCGTTGCTCGCGGGCGTCGTGGCGCTGCTGTTGCACGCCCAGGTCGAGGCACTCAGCCACACGCGGGCAATCGAGGCGTTCGTGGTCGTGGTCCTGGTCATCGCGGGCAGCGCACCGGGCGCTGTCGGGGTCCGTGACCGGCGGCGGCCGTCCGTGCAGGCCCAGGGGTAGCCTCGGCGCACCGACGCCCGCAGGAGCCGCCGTGTCCGCCGAGCGCGAGTTCGACCAGGTCCTCGTCGTGGACTTCGGTGCCCAGTACGCCCAGCTCATCGCGCGCCGGGTCCGCGAGGCGCACGTCTACTCCGAGATCGTCCCGCACTCGATCACGGCGGACGAGGTCCGGGCGAAGGCGCCTCAGGCGATCATCCTCAGCGGGGGCCCCAAGAGCGTGAACGCGCCGGGCGCGCCGCGCATGGACCGCGACATCTTCCAGCTCGGCATCCCGATGCTGGGCATCTGCTACGGCCAGCAGCTCATGGCGGTCGCGCTCGGGGGCGAGGTCAGCCGGTCGGGCGTCGGCGAGTACGGCAAGAGCGAGCTGGCCGTCCAGACGCCCGGTGTGGTGATGGACGGCACGCCGGAGCGCCAGACGGTCTGGATGAGCCACTTCGACGCGGTCGTCACCCCA
>DASWKO010000248.1:0-7327 GCA_036396595.1 Nitriliruptorales bacterium
CGGTCGTGAGGTACACGAGCAGCGGCTCCACCGCCGCCTCGACCTCTGGTCGCTTCCGGCGCAGCTCGGTCACGACCTGCAGCGCGACCACGAACGCCGGGAACACCTCGAGGTCGTCGCGCAAGGGCTTGAGCCCCGCCCGCCACGCCTGCCCGTCGGTCGCGGTGGACAGTCCCGCCACGCAGCCTCCGGCCGCCACCCCCTCGACCGCGTCCTCGGGCGCGGCCGCGACCCGGCGGATCCCCCGCGGGATGCTGTAGGCGTCCAGCACCTGCTCCAGCCCGTCGGGCCGCTCGGCGAAATCCGGGTCCACGCACAACGCCGCCTCGGGCTGGTCGGCCAGCCGCGAGGCAAGCTGCGACAGGGTCTGCAGCGACGCCGACGGCGCCGGCAGGCCCCGGACGAAGAACGCGAACGTGGCGTTCGCAGGCGGCTGATCGATGCGCTCGTCACGCCCGAAGTCGGGCCGCAGCCAGGTCACGCCGTTCCCGAGGTCGAGCTGGCGCACCCGCCGGTACGACGACAGGGGATCGCCCGGTGGGTCGGCCCGGTCCAGCACCTCCAGCCAGGTCGCGCCGGTGTAGCCGGGCAGCACGTCGACGTCCCCGAACTCCAGCGCCTGCCGCGCATCGCGCCGCTGATCGAACGGCTCGCGGACCACCACCGGGATCCCGGCTGCGTCCAGCAGGCCGGCGGTCACGGCCGCAAGGAGCTGGCTCTCACGATCCGGTCCCGCCCCGATGACGACCGCCTCCACCGACGGGGGCGGGTCAGGCGATCCAGCACCGGGCGGGCACGCGGTCGCCAGGACCAGGAGGGTGACGGCCAGACCGAGTGAGCGCACGACCGGAGGGTGCCAGGCACCCGCCACCCGCCCCACCACCTCCGTGCCGGTGGGGCACCCGCCCGGGACCCGGCCTACCATCGCGCCGTCACCGAGCGCACACGTACGGTGCGCAACGAGAGCGAACGTGCCGCAGCCAACCGCACCCGGCCCGAAGATCCGCGCCCTCACCTCGCTGGTTCTGACCAGCGTGGTCGCCACGGCGTGTGGCGGCAACGGCGCGGACGCCAGCCCTGGCGACGCGGCCTACGGTCCCACCGTGTCGGCACTGTGTCAGGCGCTGTCCGCCGAGGACCGCGGCACCGCGGCGGTGGCCTTCTGGAGCGGCGCCCACGCGTCGCTGCACGACCTGGCCAGTGAGGTCGTGCAGGTCGACCGCGCCGAGGCCAACGACCTGCTGCTGGCCAAGAACGCGGTCGAATCGCTGCTCCGCGAGCAGGCCCCCACGGACGAGGTCCGTGAGGGAATCGACCGGCTGCTGGCCTCGACCCAGGACGCGGTGCGCGCGCTCGAGCGCACGCCTGCGACCTGCTGACCCTCCCGAGACCGAGGAACCCATGCGCACCCGCCGCGCGATCGCACTCGCCGCGCTCACGACCGCTCTCGTCACGGTGGGCTGCGGCAACGACGACCCCGCACCGAGCGCCTCGACCAGCCCGTCGCTCGACACCGGACAGGCGGAGGAGCAGATCGCGGTCGTCACCGCCAGCTACGACCTGGCCGTGGGCCCCGACCAGCGCGTCATCCTGGGCGTGCTGACCCCGGACCAGCAGCTCATCGGGTTCGGCGAGGTCGACGTCCAGGTGTTCTTCCTCGGTGAGCAGGACGCCTCGGGCTCCCCCGAGGAGCGTGGCACCGCGACCGCCTCGTGGATCCCCGTCCCTGGCATGCAGCCCGAGGGATCGTCGGACCAGCCGATGATCCTGACCGGGACGACCGGCGCGGGCGTCTACCAGACCGCGCTGGACCTCGACACGCCCGGCTTCTACGGCCTGCTGGTGACGGCCGAGCTCGCGGACGGCCGCACCGTCGCGGGGACCACGTCGCTGCAGGTCCGCGCCGAGCACCAGGTCCCCGCCGTCGGCGACGAGGCCCCGAACGTCCGTCAGGCGACCGTCAACAGCGAGGAGTTCGACTTCACCGACCGCGAGATCGACTCGCGTGCCGTGACCGAGGGCCACGTGCCCGACCCCGAGCTGCACGATGTGACGATCGAGTCCCTGCTGGCCACCGACACGCCGTTCGCGGTGGTCGTGTCGACACCGGTGTTCTGCGTCAGCCGCTTCTGCGGACCCATCACCGAGACCTTCGAGCAGCTCGACACCGAGTTCGGCGACCGGCTCGAGTTCCTGCACCTGGAGGTCTGGGAGGACTTCGAGGCCCAGAAGATGAACGGCAGCGCGGCGAAGTGGATCCAGACCCCGGATGGCAGCGCCACCGAGCCGTGGGTGTTCGTGGTCGGCAGCGACGGGATCATCACCCACCGCTGGGACAACGTGCTCGACGAGGCCGCGCTACGGGAGATCCTGCAGAGCCTCCCACCACGAGGCAGCCCCGAGCCAGCAGGCCAGTAGGCCATCCGCCGAGCAGCGTGGTCACTCGTCGTGGAACGGCGCCACGGCCCGCCGGAGCGACCAGCACACGCTGGCCGGGTCCTCGGCCTGGGTCACGGCCCGCACGACGACGATCCGTCGCGCCCCGGCCTCCAGCACCTCACCCACGGTCTGCGGGCTCAGCCCGCCGATCGCGAACCAGGGGTGGGCGGCGTGCCTCGTCGCGTAGCGGACGGGTTCGAGGCCGATCGCCGGCCGGCCCTGCTTCGTGGGGGTCTCGTGGATCGGGCCGACCGCGAAGTAGTCGACGTCCTCGTCGGCGGCGGCATCGATCTGGGCCCGGCTGTGGGTGGATCGCCCGATCAGCAGGTCCGGACCCACCACGGTGCGCGCGTGATCCGGGTGGACGTCCTCCTGACCGACGTGGACGCCGTCGGCCCCGACCTGGACCGCCAGACCGGGGAAGTCGTTCAGCACGAACAGCGCCCCGGTCCGGTCGCAGACCCGGGCGAACACGTCCGCGGCTGCCCGCAGCTCGTCCTCGGTGGCGGTCTTGTCGCGCAGTTGCACGATGTCGACGCTCGCCTCGGTCATGCGGGTGAGCAGCTCCTCGAGGTCGCCGCGGTCACGGCGGGCATCGGTCACGACGTACAGCCGCGCATCGCGCAGCCGAGCCTGTCGCCGCTCCCCCGCCGCCGACAGGCTCGGGAACGGATCCGCACCCCCGGCGACCGCTCGCACGACGATGAGGCGGTCGCCCCCGGCGAGCTCGGTGGCATCGGCCTCGGTGCGCCTGACGACCTCGCCGTTGCGCTCGACCACCACGTACCGGGGGTCCAGCCCGATGCCGCGGATGAAGTCACCGACGGTCGCGCCGTCCTCGACCTCGTGGGCCTGGTCGTTGGCCGTGACCTTCATGCGGTGACCTTCATGCCTCGTCCCCCGTCGCGGCGTCCCGCTGTCGCCGACGCCGCGTTGGCAGCAACCCGACGTCGGGGCCGGCCAGGCGCTCGCCCCGCTGCCCCGCCCGGAGCATCCCACGCAGCGCCGACCCCCCGACGACGACGACCTCGACGACGAACAGCACGCCGAGCGCGACGCCGAGCCAGGTGAACAACGCGCCGCTGGCCAGCCACGCCACCACGGTCAGCCCGAGCAGGACCACCCCACTCGCGCGCATGCGGCGCGCCGTGCGCCGCCAGTCGACCAGGTCGTGGTCCGGCTCGGTCGTCCGGGGCGCCGGCTCGCTCACAACGCCTCCAGCGCGTCCCCGGCCAGCGCTGCCGACCAGTCCTTCCAGACGGGGTCGTAGCCCCTCGCGCGCAGCACCTGCACCACCTCGGCCGGCGACCGCTGGTCGCTGATCGCGAACTGCTCCTCGGCGTCACCGGGCTGCTCGTAGCCGCCGGGCTCGGTGTGCGAGCCAGCGCTCATGTGCGTGATGCCGAACGGCAGCAGCCCGTCGCGCAGCGACGCCGGCTCGCGGGTGGACAGGACGATGCCGACGTCGTGCAGGAACAACCGGTAGGCGGCGGTGAGCTGGACGAACTCGCGGTCACCCATGAGATGAGCGGGCTCGAACCCCGAGGCGCTGGGCCGCATGCGCGGGAACGCGGCCGTGACCTCCAGCCGCCAGTACGTGCGCACCAGCCAGTCGCCGTGAGCTGCCAGCGCGACCGCGTCCTCGCGCCACTGCGGGTGCAGTCCGAACAGCGCCCCGATGCCGATCCGGCGCAGGCCGGCCCGGGCGACGCGCTCGGGCCCGGCGAGGCGGTAGCCGTAGTGACGCTTGCGGCCGCCGACATGCGTGCGCGCGTAGGTCGCAGGGTCGTAGGTCTCCTGGTAGATCACCACGCCCTCGCAGCCGGCCTCCCGGAAGCGCTCGTAGTGGTCGGTGTCCCAGACCTCGGTCTCGATGGTCAGCGACGGCACGTCGGGATGCAGCCGCCGCAGCACGAGCTCGAGGTACTCGGGGCTGACGTGCTTGCGATGCTCGGCCGAGACCAGCAGGACGTGCCGGAAGCCGTCGTGCAGCAGGTGCCGGGCCTCGCGCTGGACCTCCTCGGGCGTGAGCGTGCGACGCCGGATGTCGAGGTCCTTGCTGAAGCCGCAGTAGATGCAGGTGCTGAGGCACTCGTTGGACAGGTACAGCGGGGCGAACAGGTGCACGGCGCGGCCGAAGCGGCGCTCGGTCACGCGGCGGGCGGCCTGGCCGATCTCCTCCAGCAACCCGCCTCCCGCTGGCGAGATGAGCGCGGCGAAGTCCCACAGGTCGGCCTGCCCCGCCTCGGCGCGGCCGATCGCGCGGTACACGTCGACGGTGGTCGCGTCAAGACTGGCCCGCACGAGGTCGCTCACGGGCGTGCCGGCCAGGATCGCCTCGAAGGTGTCGGATGTCACCGCGGTGCCGGTCACGCCGGCCCCAGTCCCTCGAGGAACCCGGTCATCGGGCTCGATGCCTCGGCGGCCTGCCGGGCCGGGGCGGTGCCGGCGCGGTACGCGCGCCGTCCTGCGCGCGTGCCCTCGGCGAACGCCTGTGCCATGGCCACGGGGTCGCGGGCGACGGCTATGGCCGTGTTCACCAGAACCGCATCCGCACCCAGCTCCATGGCTTCCGCGGCGTGGCTGGGCGCGCCCAGGCCGGCATCGACGACGACCGGCACGCCCGCCTGCTGGACGATCAACTCGATGGCATCGCGGGTGCGGACCCCGCGGTTGGATCCGATCCAGGCGCCCAGCGGCATCACGGTGGCACAGCCCGCCTCCTCCAGGTGCCTGCACAGGATCGGGTCGGCCGAGCAGTACGGCAGCACCGTGAACCCCTCGGCCACCAGCGCCTCGGCTGCCTTCAGGGTCTCGATGGGGTCGGGCGCCAGCGACCGGGGATCGGGGGTGACCTCGAGCTTGACCCAGTCGGGCATCCCGGCGGCGCGGGCGAGCTTGGCCAGGCGCACCGCCTGGTCCGCGTCGGCCGCGCCGGACGTGTTGGGCAGCAGCAGGAAGCGGTCGGTGTCGATGAAGTCGAGGATGTCCTGACCGGCCGGGCCGGACAGGTCCACCCGCCGCAGCGCGACCGTCACGACCTCGGAGCCCGACGCCTCGATGGCGCTGCGCATGAGGTCGTACGAGGCGAACTTCCCGGTACCGACGAACAGGCGGCTGCGCAGGGTCCGGCCTGCGACCACGAACGGATCGTCCGCGAGCCCGCCGGAGCCGGCGCGGGGGCCGGTGGGGGTGGTGGTGGGGGTGGTCGTGAGCGACATCTGACTCCCTACGCCGGTACGAACCGGATCAGGTGGCTACGGGTCGCTGGCGACGTCAGCCAGCCTCTCAGCCCGCTGTCACGCGGGCTCCCCGGTCGGTCACCTCCGATGGTACGGCCGCGGCGCGCAGACCGCAGGACCTGCCCCGATCCAACTGGTCTACAGGCCCGGGTCGGCGAAGTCGAAGCGCAGCGAGCCCAGCGTCCGGGTGATCTCGGCACGGACCCGGTCGACGTCGATCGCGAGCTTGACGTCGCGTTGCGGGTACAGCTCCTGGTACGACGTCTCCCCCGCCCCGATCTGCATGCCCCGGGTCTGCACGAACTCGCCGAGGTTCAGTGACCACGTGAGCACGACGTGCTCGTGGTAGTCGTGCAGGGTGAACTCCAGGTACGAATTGAACGTGAGCGTCCACATGCGGCCGCCCCGTCGTGAGTGGCCGGCCTGCACGAAACCCAGGCCCTCGATGCCCTCCTCGAAGGACCGGGACGGCCGCTGGTGGCTCACGTGTGCTGCTCCTCGCCGTGCTGGGGTTCAGGACACACACGGTATTGCGTGTTTGGCTCCGGCTCCGCGCCGCGGCAGCCTCCCCTCATGCGACCCACGATCCGTCCCCGTGCGCTGGCCGCGCTCGTCCTGGGAGGCCTGCTCCTGGCCGCTTGCAGCGCGGAGGCCGGCGACGTCTCCGAGCTGCGCGACGACCTGGAGAACCAGGCCCAGGCGCAGGCTGCCCTGCGCGAGCGGATCGGCGAGCTGGAGAGCCTGCTGGACTCCAGCGAGCAGAGCGGCGCGTCCGCGACCCAGACCCTGAGCGGTCTCGAGGAGCAGCTCCAGGCGCTGACCGACGAGCTCAGCCAGGTGCGCCTCGACCTCGAGACCCGACAGACCGCCACCGAGGACGCCGCCGCCGAGGTGGGCGCGTCCATCACCTCGCTGGATGCGCGCATCCTCGAGCTCGAGAACCGCATCGCCTCGCTCGAGACGTTGATCGCCCAGGTGCGCAACGACCTGCTGTCCCTGGCCGACGACCACGAGCTGCTCCGCGCCGAGTTCGACCGTCACAAGCGCGACCACACCGAGTGACCGACCCGTCCGGTCGGACCGTCGGGCCTGCTCGGGACCGCCCGGGGGTGGGCCGTACCATCACGGCGATGCCTGACACCCCCAGTGCGCCGCCGACCGAGCTGCTGAGCGGTCGCTACCGCCTGCACGGCGAGATCGCCCGCGGCGGCATGGCCACCGTGTGGCGCGCGCACGACGAGACGCTCGGTCGGGATGTGGCCATCAAGCTGCTGCACCCGCAGTTCGCCACGGATCCGGCCTTCCTGGACCGGTTCCGACGTGAGGCGCGCGCCGCAGCCGCGCTGAACCACCCCAACGTCGTCAGCGTGTTCGACTGGGGCGAGGCCGAGGTCGGCGCCTATCTGGTCATGGAGCTCATCGAGGGTCCGAGCCTGCGTGACGTGCTGCGCATCCGTGGCCGGCTCGCCCCCGCTGAGGCGCTGTCGATCCTGGCGCCCGTCGCCGACGCACTGGCCGCCGCCCACCATGCCGGCCTCGTGCACCGCGACGTCAAGCCCGAGAACGTCCTGCTCGCCGACACCGGCTCGGTCAAGGTCACCGACTTCGGGCTGGCCCGAGCTGCAGCCAGCAGCACCCAGACCTTC
>DASWKO010000249.1:0-7353 GCA_036396595.1 Nitriliruptorales bacterium
GGTCCTGGTACCCACGCCGACGGCTTGACCGGTCTGGTCGATCACGATCGTGCGCAGCCCCACCCCGGCCTGGTCGAACAGCCGGCGGGCGGTGGCCGCATCCACCCGCAGCCGCCCCCCGGTCATGCGGGTCAGGATGTCACCCGGCAGATGGCTCAGCCCCAGCAGGGTCTCGAGCTGGATCGTGCCGAAGAACAGCGGCCTGGCCGCCACCGCCGTCCCACCGCAGCCGCAGGAGCCGCCGCCGCTGTCGGTGGTGCTGCCTCCGGCGCTGTCGGTCGTGCTGGCGGTGTCGCTGGCGGTGTCGCTGGCGCTGGCGGTGGTGTCGTGGCTGGTGCTGTCGCTCGTCGTGCCGCTGGTGCTGTCGCTCGTGCCGTCGCTGGCGCTGGCGCTGGCGGCGTCGGTGCTCGTGCTGGCGGCGTCGGTGCTCGTGCTGTCGTTCGTGCTGGTGGCGTGGCTGGTGCTGTCGGCGGCATCGGCGCTGTCGCTCGTGCTGTCGCTGGTGCTGGTGGTGGGGTGGTGGGTGTGGCCGGCCAGGGAGTTGGCGCACAGGTCGGTCAGGGCTTGGGCTCGGGCTTGGCTGATCCGCTGGGCGTTGCGGGTACGGGCCTCGTGGTCGCGGGAGGCTTCCAGGCTGTCGGGGCGGCCCATGGCTTGCGAGAGGGCTTCTTCGATGGTGGCGTAGGCGAGCGGGTCGTGGTAGTGGCCGTGCAGCTTGCCGCCGCCGTCCAGACGCGGTTGCAGCACCAGCGTGTCAGCCGGCCGCTCAGGGGCCTCCAGCAGCCCGTCGACGTCGTCATCGGGGTGGTGGGGGTCGAGGGTGGTGAGTTCGGCGGCCAGCAGTTCGACGCGCCACACGATCTGTTCGGGGTCCCAGGAGGCGAACTGGTGGGCTGCCTGTGCGATCTGGTGGTCGAGTTGGGCCCGTTGGGCGATCTTGAGCGGGCGGAGTGCGGTGACGATGGCGCGGATCTGGGACCAGGACAGGCTGCCGTCACCGAAGGCGGCCAGGGTGGCTGGCATGGGGGCCAGTATGTCTGCTGCCAGGGCCAGGAATCTGCGGTCGATGCGGGTGATGCGTCCGAGCTGTGCCAGCCAGGCCTCCACGGGCAGCTCGGTGGCGGCTTCGACCTCGCCGGATGCCTGGAGCCGTGCCAGGAGGGTGATCATGCGGGCCAGGGCGCGGTCGGCGCAGCCGGCCAGGTCCAGTAGCTCGGCCAGTGCGGGGGGCAGGTCCAGCGGGGCATCCGGTGGCGGGCTGGCTTCATAGGTGCCGGGGGTTTCGCGGGCGAGGGTCCGGTGCATGGTGTTGGTGTGCATCGGTCCTCCTTCCGCAGCGTGTGTCGAACGTGTGTTCGAGTGTAGCGGTGGGGTGGGGCGTGTCAAGCCGGGTGTCCACACCGCCGCGGGTGGTCGCCCGGACGGACCCGACGCGGCCGCGCTTCAGGCGCTCTCGTCGCGGGCGAGCAGCTCCGGGCCCTCGTTGCGGACGTTGTTGACGCGGGTGGTGACCGGGTAGGCGTCCAGCTCCGGAGGCGCGAGGTCGATGACGTAGCCGACCAGCGCCTGCGCATCGGTGTCCTCGACGTCGAGCCAGCGCTCCCAGGCCTCCTCGGGCAGTGCCACGGGCATGCGGTCGTGCAGCCGCTTCATCACTGGCCCGACCGCGTCGCGGGTCACGATCGCACACGTGTACAGGGGGGGCGCGTCCGGGTCGTCCCTGGCGCGCCACGACGACCAGATGCCGGCGAAGGCCAGGGGCTTGCCGTCGACGCGGTGGATGTAGTACGGCTGCTTCTTCGGCTTGCCCTTCTCGGTGAGCTGCCCGGTCTGCCTCCACTCGTAGAAGCCATCAGCGGGGAGCAGGCAGCGGCGCCGCTCGAAGGGGTCGCGGAAGAACTGCTTGTCAAGCAGCGATTCGATGCGAGCGTTGATGGGAGCCGGTGCCCCCTTGGGGTCGGGGGCCCAGAACGGCACGAGTCCCCACCGCAGCGTCCCGAGCGCGCGCTTCGCGTCGCGCTCGATGACCGCGTAGACCTCCTGGGTCGGGGCGACGTTGTAGCGCTCGGGGAGGGCCGAGGTCGCGACCTCATCGACCTGGAAGAACTGGGCCAACTGGTCAGGATCGCTGAACGAGGTGAACCGTCCGCACATGCCCCGAGGCTAACCGTGCGCCGGGAGCCGTGGGGCCCCCGGCGCGGAGGGCGATCAGATGCGGCGTCCGCGGTAGCCGGTCAGCGCGCCGGCGACCATCAGCACCACGGCGATGATCAGGACCCACTTCAGGCCTTCGACGAACAGGCCCACGCCGCCGAACAACAGTGCGAGGACGAGCAGGAGAACGACGAGACCCATGGTGTACCTCCGGTGTCGGTGTGTGGCTCTCCCATCGTGGACCCGGGACGGTTCCCGGCGCAATGCCCGTACGGCCCACCGACGGGGGCCGTACGCACACGAGGCCGTTCGGCCCGACGCTTCCCGCCCGTCCGTCCACCGCCGTCCGGACAGGAGCCCGCCTCACAAGCCGTAGGTCTTGGCGAGGATCTCTTTCATGATCTCGTCGGTGCCGCCACCGATGGGTCCCAGCCGAGCGTCGCGCCACCAGCGCTGGGCCGGGTACTCCATCATGTAGCCGTACCCGCCGTGCACTTGGACACACTCGTCGGCCACCTCGAACGCGAGCCGTTGCGTGGACAGTTTGGCCATCGCGGTGGCCCGCATCAGCGCGATCGGATCCACGTCGTGGCCGGTCTCGTTGGCGACGTGCAGCCTCAGCGCGTGGTACGTCAGCGCGCGGGCGGTCGCGATCCGGGTCGCGAGGTCGGCGAAGCGGTGACGCCAGACCTGGAAGCTGGCGATCGGCCGGCCGAATGCGTGGCGCTCCTTGGCATAGGCGATCGCGGCCTCGAGCGTGCGCTGCGCCGCGGTGGACGCGCCGATCGACATCGACACGCGCTCCCACGCGAAGTTCTGCATGATCTGGAGGAAGCCGGATCCCTCGGCGCCGAGCATCGCCGACGCGGGGACCCGCACGTCGTCGAACCGGAGCTGGCCGGTGTGCGACAGCCGCCAGCCCAGCATCTTGAGCCGCTGCTGCTGCACCCCCGGCAGGTCCGTGTCGACGACGAACAGGCTGATCGCCCGGTGCTGGTCGGCGGCCTCGGGGTCGGTCTTGACCGCGAGCACGATCCAGTCGCACCAGGCGCCGTTGGTGATGAACGTCTTCTCGCCGGTGATCACCCAGTCGTCGCCGTCGCGCCGTGCCCGGGTGGTGATCCCGGCGACGTCGCTGCCGGCGCCCGGCTCGGTGATCCCGAGCGCACCGACCGTCTCGCCCGCGATGCCGGGACGCAGGTAGCGCTCCTTGTGCTGGTCGTCGCCGTTGCGGTCGACGTAGAGCAGCGCGAGGTCGGCGTGCGCTCCGAGGTCGGCGTTCAGCCCGGCGGACCCGGTGCGCACCAGCTCCTCCAGCCACACCGCGTGGGCGAGGTAGTCCGGGCCCGACCCGCCCCACCGCTCATCGAACTTCAAGCCGAGCCAGCCTCCGGCGCCGACGGTGCGGAAGACCTCGTCGCGGGGGAAGTCCTCGGCGGCCTCCCACGCCTCGACGTGCGGTGCCAGCTCGTTGGCGACGAACGCGCGTGCGGAAGCCCGCAGCGCCTCGTGCTCCTCGGCGTACAGGGGCAGGCGCGTGCCCTGCGCGGCCGTCGTGGGCGTGAGGTCGAGGTCGGCGGCCATCACAGCCCCATCAGCTTGGAGATGATCTCGCGCTGCACCTCGTCGGTCCCGCCACCGATGCGCATGAGGCGGCTGTCGCGCCAGGCGCGCTCGATCGGGAACTCCTGGCTGTAGCCGTAGCCGCCGAAGAGCTGCATGACCTCGTCGGCCACCCAGAAGCTGAGCTGGGCCGTGTCGAGCTTGACCATCGCCACCTCGTTGATGGCGTACTCGCCCCGGTTCCAGCGGTCGCAGGCCTCGTACACGAGGCGGCGGCTGGCCCCGACGCGCGTCGCGATGTCCATCAGCCGGTGTTTTTGGACCTGGAACGAGCCGATCGGCCGCCCGAAGGCGTGGCGCTGGCGGCTGTACTCCAGGCCACGCTCGAACATGAACTGGGCGCCCGCCACGGCACCGATCGCGCTGATGAGCCGCTCGCCCTGGAGCTCCCACATGATCTGCTTGAAGCCCTGGCCCTCGGTCCCGAGCAGCGCGGTGTCGGGCACGTGCAGGTCGGTGAAGCTGAGCTCGGCCGTGTCCGAGGCGCGCATCCCGACCTTGTCGAGCTTGCGCGAGACGTGGAAGCCGTCCAGGTCGGTGTCCACGAGGAACAGCGAGATCCCCGACCAGCCCAAACCATCGCCCTCGTCGGCAGGCGAGGTGCGCACGACCATCGTGCAGTAGTCGGCCCGCACGCCGTTGGTGATGAACATCTTGCTGCCGTTGATGACCCAGCCGTCGCTGACCCGTTGCGCCCTCGTGCGGATGCGGGCGACGTCGCTGCCGGCCTCGGGTTCGGTGATGCCCAGGCACGCGATCTTCTCGCCGGTGACCGAGGGCACGAGGTAGTCCTGCTTCTGCTGCTCGGTCCCGAACTTCAGGATCGGCGGGGTGGCCATGTCGGACTGCACGGCCAGCGCCATCGAGACCGACCCGGAGCGGCCACGCGCGAGCTCCTCCGCGCGGACCACCGTCGACCAGTAGTCGCCGCCCTGGCCGCCGTAGCGCTCGGGCACGGTCAGCCCGAGGAAGCCGAGTTCGCCGGCACGGCGGAACACCTCGTCGGGGAACCACTCGTCGGCCTCCCACTGCTCGGCGTTCGGCGCGATCTCGTCCTCGGCCCACCGGCGCACCGCTCCACGCAGCGATTCGTGCTCCTCGGTGAACGGCTCGCCGATCCGGACGGCATCGTCGGGCACGACCGTGTGCATCCGGGCTCCTGGCTGGGGACGGCCTCCGAACGGTAGTACGGATCGCTCCGGGAGTTCGCCCCGAGGGACCGGCGGTGGTTGACTCGCCGTCATGAGCCAACGAGACCCCCTTCCCGAAGCCGACATCCGCGCCAACCTGCCCGAGGGGTGGGAGTACGACGGTGACGTGATCCACACCAGCTACGAGTTCGACGGCTTCCGCGACGCGATCGCGTTCCTGGTCCGCGTCGCGTTCGAGTGCGAGCAGCGCAACCACCACCCCGAGCTGAGCAACGTCTACAACGAGGTCGAGGTGAGCCTGTCCACCCACGATGCCGGGGGGGTCACCCAGCTCGACCTGGATCTCGCGGTGGTGATCGAGGAACTGGCCTGACGGCCAGCGCCCGCGCGGCTGACGCTCAATCGGCGAACTCGACCTCGACCGGCTGGGCCTCGGGCTGCGCCACGCACCCGAGGTCGGCCCCGAGGCGCTCGAGCCCGGCGCGGTCGCCGGGTCCGAAGTCCGGCGGACCGAGGCCAGGCCGCGGGTACATCAGCTCGGCCTCGTCGTCCACGTGATCGAGCCCCACGAGGTGTCCGAGTTCGTGCAGGATCGTGCCGCCCCAGTGCGACTGCCGCGTGATGAAGCCCGGGCTCAGGGTGCGGTCCGCGTTGAACACCACCTGGCCGGTCACGAACACGCCTCCATCGCCGGCGTCGACGGACACCGGGACGGTGACGGCGCGGTCGTTGGCATCCAGGTCGAGGGCGCCGGTACCCGTGGGTACCCAGCCCACCAGCACCGGGGCCCAGCGGTCGCCCCAGCGGTCGGGCTGGTAGGGCTGCCGCGCCTTCGACGGCTGCTCGTCGGTGAAGCCCTCGAACACGAAGTCCAGCCCCGTCCGGGCCGACAGGCGGTCGAACGCGGTCTGCACGTCGGTGAGCGCGTGCGGCGGGGCGCCGGGCTCGTACAGCACCCACGGGATCGGCGTGCACGGATCCCACCGCACGGCCGAGCCGTCGTCGTTGGTGACCCAGATGCGGAACGATCCCGGGCCGTCGTACGGCTCGACGACCTGCGGGTCGGTCGCGCCCGCTGCACCGGCGACCGCGCGCAGCGGCGGGTCGGCGGGTCCGGCGGCCACGAGCCCGACCAGCAGCAGCGCCGCGGCTCCAGCGGCCACACAGCTCAGCACGACCCAGGGCCGAAGCCGAGGCGTGCCGGCGCCGGTCTCGCGCGCGACGAAGTAGCCGTCGTCGGGCGGGACCGGTTGGTCGGGCATCGCAGCCTCGAGGGCACGGGGTCGAGGTGGGGCGGTCCCGGAGGGTACGTGGCGGGCACAGCACTAGGGTCGCGCCCACTGACCGTGACGGAGCGGACGTGAGGCGGGAACGGAGCTGGTGGGGTTGGGGCTACGAGGACGCCCACCTCGATGGCGCCGGCCTCGAGGCGCTGGGTGCCGAGCTGCACACGCGGTTCGGCGGGGACTTCACGGCGCGGGACCCTGCGCGCCCCCAGGACGTCGCGGTGCCTCCGCCGACCGTGGAGCCTCCGGACGCCCTTGTTGACCTGGTCGTGGACGATCCCGTGGAGCGGCTGCGGCACGCGCACGGGCAGGCCTTCCGCGACGTCGTCCGGGCGTTCGCCGGCGAGGTCCCGCGGGTCCCCGATCTCGTGGCCTACCCGCGCACGCCCGAGGGTGTCGCCGCCGTCCTCGAGTGGTGCACGGACGCGGGCATCGCGTGCGTCGCCTTCGGCGGTGGGACCAGCGTCGTCGGCGGGGTGAACCCGCCAGACGAGGCCCGCGCGGTCTTGACGCTGAATCTGGCCCGGCTGGACCGGGTGACCGAGGTTGACACGACGTCGCTGGCAGCGCAGGTCCAGGCGGGTGCGCTGGGTCCGTCGATCGACGCGCAGCTACACGGGCACGGCCTGACGCTGCGGCACTTCCCCCAGTCGTGGGAGTTCTCGACGCTGGGTGGATGGATCGCGACGCGCGCCGGAGGCCACTTCGCGACCGGGCCGACGCACATCGACGACCTGGTCGAGGCCGTGACCGCGGTCACGCCGTCGGGGACCTGGGCGTCCCGGCGGCTGCCGGCGTCAGGTGCGGGGCCGTCGCCCGACCGACTGCTGCTGGGCAGCGAGGGCACGCTCGGGGTGATCACCGAGGCGTGGGTGCGGGTGCAGCGCCGACCGATCTTCCGCGCCAGTGCGACCGTGACGTTCCCGGACTTCCTCGCGGGCGGTGGCGCCGTGCGGGCGCTGGCGCAGTCCGGCCTGCAGCCGGCCAACTGCCGCCTGCTGGACCCGGGCGAGGCCGCCCTCACCGGCGCCTCGCAGGACGGTGCGTTGCTCGTGCTCGGGTTCGAGTCCGCGGATCATCCAGTGGAGCCGTGGATGGACCGCGCCCTGGAGCTGGCAGCGGACCATGGGGGGACGGTC
>DASWKO010000250.1:0-24269 GCA_036396595.1 Nitriliruptorales bacterium
CCGCGAGGGATGGTGGGCTCCTCACGTGGTCGCACGTCGAGCTTGACGCCACGCTGGCGCGCCTGGTCGAGGACGGCGTCGTCGAAGCCGTCCTCGACGATCTGCGCGACCCGGTCGTAGGCCGCGGCGATGGACGCCACCGTGGGCGACATCGGGGTCGAGCCCAGCCGGTACCAGAACATCCCCGTCAGCGCGAACGGCCCGAACAGCTCGGCCAGGTCGTCGGGAAGCTGGGGGGTCGGCTCGTCGGAGCCTTCGAGCGCGGACCGTGAGCTGCTGGCCACCTCGGTGAGCGTGTTGGTCGGGCGCTTTCCCAGCGCGTCGATGCCGTGCGCCAGCGGTTGGGCGGCCGCCTCGGCCACGGTCGCGCCGTGCAGCAGGACGCTGGCCACGCACTGGAGGGTGGTGACCGGCAGGCCCGAGCCGATGCTGCTGGACGCCAGCACCGGCTTGCCGTCGCGAAGCACGATCGCCGGGTTCATCGGGTTGGGGATCGCCCCGCCCGGGCCGGCGTGCAGCATCGCCTCCTTCTGCGCGCCGCCGGCGTCAGGCACCGACACGCCGTCCACGAAGATCCCGGTCTGGCCCCAGATCCCGGTGTTGATGGTGTGGGTCATGGCCAGCACGTTGCCCTGCTCGTCGGCGCACGCCACGTAGTCGGAGTGCGAGCCGACCAGCGCCTCGCCCGGTGGCACCGCGGCACCGGCCCGCGACATCTGCTCCCAGACGGTCCGGGCCCACTGCTTGGTGACCCGGCGCTGGGGGTCGACCTGGTTGACCGCCCCGCTCTGGCGGGCGACCTGGCACAGCCAGTACAGGGCGTCACCATCCGTACGCCAGTCGCCGACCCCGCCTTCCTCGAGCAGGTTGAGCCCTTCCAGCAGCACCGCCCCGCCGAAGTTGCCGGCGTTGACGGCGTGGACCTCGTGGCCGTTGACCGTCGTGACCAGCGGGTCGTCCCAGATGACCTCGTAGCGCTCCAGGTCGGCCAGGGTGGCCCGGCCGCCCTCGCGGCGGACCACCTCCACGAACTTCTGGGCCCACGGGCCGCGGTAGACGTGGTCGACGCCGTCGTCGGCGATCGCCCGCAGCGTCCGGGCCAGCGCCGGCTGGCGGAACACCTCACCCGCCGCCGGGACGGCGTCCGAGCCCAGGAACTCCCGTCCCTCCGGGGTCCGCTTCAGCAACGACTCCTTGAGCTGGAACATCCCGTCCTGACCGTGGATCAGCGGGAAGCCGCGCTCCGCGACGTAGATCGCCGGGGCGCAAAGCTCGGCCCACGCGAGCCGGCCGAACCGCTCGTGCGCGGCGGCGATCGCGGCCGGGTAGCCCGGCACCATCGCGGTCCGCCCGCTGGGTTGTGGCGAGGGCGGGATCGACAGGGGGTCGTCCTCCTCGAGGAAGGCGCGGAACGGCCCGCTCAGCGAGTGGGTCTGCCCTGTGGCCGCGTCGAAGTACACGATGCTGGTCATCCCCGCGTAGCTGACCCACGAGCCCGCCGCCAGCGCGATCTGTGTCAGCGAGGTCACGATCGCGGCATCGACCGCGGATCCACCGGCCTGGAGGGCACGCCGTCCCGCGTACTGCGCGAACGGACCGGTCGAGCCGATCACCATCGCCGTCGGCCACGATCCCGCGGCCGGTTCGAGGCTGCGCAGCGACGCGCCCGGCTCGAAGAAGGGCTCGACCTCGTCAGCCGGCCAGGTCGCGGGATCGAGCGTGTTCGTCATGGCGTGGTGTCCCCTCGGGGTAGGCGTGTGGTCCTCCTCGAGCGGGGCGGCTGGCGCATCACCTTCTCGATGGCGGGCCCGGCGACCTTGGCACGGCACGGTGTCTGGGCGCGCCCGTCCTTCGACGGACGATCCGGGCTGATCCTCCCTACAGGTGTCGCACGCCCCCCGGAGGTCCGGGCGGTTAGCGTGCGGCGCATACCGGGAGGCAGGGCGTATGCGCCAGACACGGATGAGGGACGCGATCGAGGTGCGGACATGACGACGACCACGACCCGTGAGGTCCGGCTGGCCGCCCGCCCAGAGGGCACGCCTGGTCCCGAGCACTTCGACCTCGTCGAAGCCGAGCTGGCCGAGCTGGGCGACGGGCAGGTGCTGGTCGCCAACCTGGTGATGTCGGTGGATCCGTACATGCGCGGCCGCATGCGCGAGGGCCGGTCCTACGCCGATCCATGGGAGGTGGGTGCGGCGATGCGTGGAGGTGCCGTCGGGCGGGTCCTCGCGTCGCGGTCGCCCCAGGTCGGCGAGGGCGCCTACGTGGTGCACGACCTCGCGTGGCGCGAGCACGCGGTCGTGGATGCCGCTGCGGTGCGGCGCATCGACCCGTCGTCGTTCCCGCTGTCGTACCACCTCGGCGTGCTCGGGATGCCCGGGCTGACCGCCTACGCCGGGTTGCACGACGTCGCGGCGATCGACGAAGGCGACACCGTCTTCGTCTCCGGCGCGGCTGGTGCCGTCGGCAGCGTCGCCGGCCAGATCGCACGGCTGCACGGCTGCACGGTCATCGGCAGCGCCGGCAGTCCCGACAAGGTCCGCTGGCTGCTCGACGAGCTCGGCTTCGACGGCGCGTTCGACTACCACGACGGGCCGGTCGCGCGGTCGCTGGCCGCCGCCGCCCCGGACGGCATCGACGTCTACTTCGACAACGTCGGCGGCGAGCATCTCGAGGCGGCGATCGGCCACCTGCGGCTGCACGGCCGGGTCGCCGTATGCGGGATGATCTCGCAGTACAACGACGAGGAGCCGAGTCCCGGCCCACGCAACCTCGGGCTGCTGATCGTCAACCGGCTGACCATCCGAGGGTTCCTTGTCGGCGACCACGCCCACGGGTACGACGAGTTCCAACAGCGCATGCGCGCGTGGCTGTCGTCCGGCGAGCTGGCCGTGCGCGAGACCGTCGCCGAGGGGCTGGACCAGGCCCCGGACGCGTTCCTCGGCCTGTTCCGGGGCGACAACGTCGGCAAGATGCTGGTCCGCCTCGGCGATGACCCCGACGCCGAGGTCGTCGCGCCAAGCAGATGAGGCGTGCTGCAACACGCGCATACGCGGGTAACAGCACGCCTCATCGCGCGGGGCGACCGCCACGGGCTACATCTGATGCATGCGAACGGCCAGGTGTTCGTCAACCGTCGGTTGCCGCGGCGTGCTGGGTGAGCCAGGGTAGGAGCGACCTCGCGGGGTGACGGCGAACCCCCGCGAGGTTCCCAAAGCCTCGCCGAGGTCCTACGTGGCTGCACGCCCCCGTGACTGGGCGCGCCAGTACCCGCCGCTCGCGGCGGCGCTGGTCGCTGTCCTGGTGGCCGTGTTCGTGCTGCCCTCGGCCCTGAACGTGCCGCAGTCCAACCCGACGCAGACGCTGGAGTTCGCCCCCGTCCCGCCGCAGGACGATCAGCCGCCACCGCCCGACTCGTCGAACGTGGAGTCGCTGAGCCTCGGCAGCTCCTCCTCGGTGACCGGCGACGCCCGGGGAGGCGCCGACGGTGGTCCGGGGCTCCCACCGCCGCCGGAGGTGCCAGCGGGCCTGGGCGACCGTCCCGTCACCAAGCGCTGTGTCCAGACACCCCAGGGCCCGCGCCAGACCGAGGATCCGCTGGCGCCTCCGTGCGTCGCCCACTTCGAGGGCGACAACGGCGGGGCCACGTACCGGGGCGTGACCGCCGAGCAGATCACGGTCCTGATCACGCTGACCGGGGGAGGCAGTGCCGGTCCCTACTGCGACGCCGTCACCAGCCGCGGCACGGAGTGCCGACCCAGTGACCGCTACTTCGACCTGTTCGATCCGCCCGAGGACGACGACCCCTACCCGGTCCGTGCCTTCCGGGTGTTCCAGGAGTACTTCAACACCCGCTACCAGACCTACGGCCGGACCGCGCACTTCTGGGTGTACTTCACCCCCCATCGCGCCCACACGCCCGAGACCCGCCGTGCCGAGGCCAACGACAACGTCGCCCGGCGCGAGCCGTTCGCGGTGATCGGCTACCCGGGTTCGCTCGAGGACGACTACCTGCGCACGGTCGCGCGCCACGGGGTGCTCAACTTCGGCTCGCACGAGGGCCGCCCCGCCTCGTTCTTCCGCGAGTTCCCCGGCTTGATCTGGAGCTACACCGCGTCGATCGACGAGCGAGCCAAGCTGTACGGCGAGCTCGTGTGCACGCAGGTGGTCGGCCGCCCGGTCAGCTTCTCGGGCAACGGCGACGCGGGGCAGCCGCGCCGCCTGGGCCTGATGCGCACGACCGACGACCGCTACCCCGGGGTGGCTCACTTCACCGACGTGGTGCGAGGGCACGTCGAAGGCTGCGGGGGCGAGTTCGCCACGGAGGTGACGTTCCCGGTCGCGGGGCGGGTGCACGGCACGCGCCAGCAGACCGGCGAGTCCAACGCCACGGTCGCGCCGGGCAACATCGCGACCCTGGGCGCCAACGACGTCACCACCGTGATCTGGCCGCAGGCCTACGAGACCCAGCACACCGAAGCCGCCGCGAACGCCAACTACCTTCCCGAGTGGGTCATCGCCGGCGACGGCGCGCACGAGGGCTACCTCGGCGCGCAGCAGCAGGACCAGGGCGCCTTCGACCGCCACGCGATGGTCGTGACCGGGCAGACGTTGGAAGGCGAGACCGAGGAGACCGAGTGCTGGCGGGCGTTCGAGGAGGCCGCGCCCGGTCACCCCGATGCTGCGTTCACCTGCGGCCTGCACTCGGGGTGGTACCACGACCTGCGCCAGCTCTTCACCGGGATCCAGGTGGCCGGCCCCCAGCTCACCCCGGAGTCCATCGACGAGGGGTTCCACGCGATCCCCGCCGTGCCGAGCAGCGATCCACGCGTGCCGGCGTGTTTCTACGACCCGGGTGACTACACCTGCGTCAAGGACGGTGTGGCGATGTGGTGGGACGCGAACTCGACCGCACCGGGCGCCAGCTCGCCCGGCTGCTGGCGCATGCCCGAGGGTGGGCAGCGCTACTTCGGCGAGGCGTGGCCACGCACGGACGCGGCCGCACGCTGGGCCGAGCAGGATCCGTGCAACGGCTACTCCGGCAGCCTGAACTTCACGTTCTGACCCGGCCACCCGGCCACCCAGCCACCGAGACACGAGGCAGCATGCCACTGACCGACAAGGACATCGTCGAGGCCTTCGAGGTCGTGGTCCCCGAGGTGGCGCGTCAGCACGCGACCCCGGGCCTGAACCTGGCCATCGCACGCCACGGCGAGGTCATCTGGGAGGCGGGCGAGGGCTACGCGGACCTCGAGCTGCAGGCGCCCATGACGCCCGAGACCGTGAACCGGTCGGGCTCCATGGGCAAGGTCTACACCGCGACCGCCGTGATGCAGCTCGTCGAGCGCGGGATCATCGACCTGCACGAGCGGGCCGACGCGCACCTGCCCTTCGACATCGACAACCCGCTCGGCGGCGGGGACGTGACGGTCTGGCACCTGCTGACCCACACCAGCGGCCTGATGGGCAACGGGGCGTGCAGCAGCTTCGACGAACCCACGCCGCTCGAGGAGCATCTGGCCGAGGACTACGCCCGCGGCCACGTCGACTTCTACCCCCAGATGCAGATCCCCACCTGGTCGGCGCCCGTGGGCGAGAAGCCGCAGTACTCCAACACCGGCATCGCCACCCTGGGGCTGATCGTCGCCAACGCCAACCCCGAGGGCCTGGCGTACTCGGAGTACGTCCAGCGCCACGTCATGGACCCGCTGGGCATGACCTCCAGCCAGTACCCGCCGGTCCAGAACCGCCGCCACATCCGGCCCGAGCTGTTCGAGCGGCTGTCCACGGGCTACGCCCAGCTCGGGTCGGGCGTGCACGTGCCCACGCCGCCGGTGTACTTCGCCGACCATCCTGCGGGCACGGCGCTCATCACGCCGGGCGACCACGTCCGCCTGCTGCTGGCCTACCTCGAGGGCGGGACGCTCGACGGCCACGAGCTGCTCCGGGAGGAGACGGTCGAGCAGATGCTCACCGGCCAGGAGGTCAGCCAGCTCCACGAGGGCATCGACCTCGGGTTGGTGTGGATGCTGCGCGGGGTTGGCACCGACCTCGAGTCGTTCGGGCACAACGGGGCGCACATGTGGGGGTGGACCAACTCAGCCCGCGCGTTCCGCAAGCACCGGACCGCGATCGTCGTGTCGGCCAACCACTGGAACCTGTTCGAGGGGCTGCACGCCGCGAGGTACGCCGAGGGCGACGACCTGACCGCGTTCCTCGCCTGGCTCCTGGCGACCGACCGCCCCCCGTCGCAGCACCGCGGGTTCCGTCACCCGTGGGCCTGGAAGGTCTCGTACGTGACCGGGTTGGTCGCGGCCAACCGCTACGGGCCGTACCTCGGGATCGAGCGCCCGCTCACCCAGGGCTACCTGGATGCGATGGTCGGTGGGGCGCGTGTGCTCCAGGAGGGCCGTGGAGGCGCCCGCCTGTGGGACGCGGACGGGTTCCGGGCCGGCGTCGAGGACCTCTCGCAGGTCGAGCACACGATCCCGGCGACCCGCGCCTTCCTGCTCTCGGACCGGGTCCAGGTCTCGCCCGCCGAGATGCACCTGATCAACGGCGAGCTACTCGGCCCCATCGGCGGGGCGGTCGTGCCGGGAACCGACGACTCGCGCACCGCCATCAGCGCGGCCGAGTGGCAGCACATCGAGAGCACCGGCAGCACCGGCAACGAGGAGAACACACGGTGAGCGACCAGACCTTCGCGGACTTCGACTTCGGCTTGACCGAGGAGCAGGAAGCACGCGCCGCCCGGCTCCACGCCGAGTCGATCGTGATCGACGTCCTGTTCCAGGGGCCGGTGGGCTACCGCGCGTACTCCGAGGACATGCTCGGAACCATCCGCTCCGCCCGGGACAAGGACGGGCCGGGAGGCGGCTACTACGCCGCGGTCTCGGCCCCGATCCGGGCTGCGGTGGCAGGCGAGTCCAAGGAGTTCCAGGAGACCTGGGAGGCATCCGGGATCACCGGCGGCAACCGTCAGTCGAGCCTCGACGACGAGCACTGGGTGTCGTGGGCGCTCAACCAGCTCCAGTTCGACACCTTCCCGTGGCTGATCAAGGCCACGCGGGCCGAGGACTTCCGGCGCGCCAAGGCCGAGGGCAGGCACGCGGGCTACGTCAGCACGCAGAACACGACCGGCCTGGACAAGAAGCTGATGCGGCTCCAGACCGCCTACGACCTGGGCATGCGGATGGTGGGGTTGACCTACAACGAGCAGAACGCCGTGGGAGGCGGCTGCACCGAACGCACCGACACGGGTGTGAGCAACTTCGGCGCGGCGGTCATCGCCCGGATGAACGAGCTCGGGATGATCGTGGACACCGCGCACTCGGGGCGTCAGACCACGCTGGACGCGTGCGAGCTGTCGGAGGCGCCGGTCGTCGCCAGCCACACGTCCGCCGACGCGGTCGTCGCGCACGACCGCGCCAAGACCGACGAGGAGCTGCACGCGCTGGCCGCTACGGGCGGGGTGATCGGCGTCGTGGCGGTGCCGTTCTTCCTCGGGGCCGGCGAGGGCGTCACGATCGAGGCGATGCTCGACCACATCGACCACATCGCGCAGACGGTCGGTTGGGAGCACGTGGCGATCGGCACCGACTGGCCGCTCCAGGCGGACAAGGAGACGCTGGACGAGGTCCTGATCGCGATGACCTCGGAGATGGGGTTCCGCGAGGAGCACAACATCCAGCCCACCACCAACCTGGTCGGGTTCGACGACTACCGGGACTTCCCCAACATCACGCGTGGCCTGGTTGGCCGCGGGTACACCGACGAGCAGATCGCCGGCATCCTCGGTGGCAACTACCTGCGCGTGTTCGAAGCCGTGTGTGGCTGACCCCGTGACCGATTCCCGCAGCTACGAGCACCTGCTGATCGACCGGGTCGGCACGGACGGTCGTGTGGCGCGCATCACCCTGAACCGCCCCGAGAAGCTCAACGCCCTGTCGCAGGAGCTGCTGTTCGAGTTCCGCGACGCGGTCGCCGACCTCGAGGCCGATGACAGCGCACGGGTGATCATCGTGCGCGGTGCCGGTCGGGCGTTCTCGAGCGGGTACGACCTGACCCCTCCCGAGGGTGGCGCCGACGCCTTGGTCCGCGACTTCCGGCAGACCGACGAGCACGGTCGCTCGCTGATCATGGGCATCCGCGGGGCGATGCAGCGCATCACCGACATCCACCTGGCGTTCTGGAACGTGCAGAAGGTCACGATCGCGCAGATCCACGGGTACGCGCTGGCCGGCGGGTGCGAACTGGCGATGATGGCCGACCTGGTGACCGCGGACGTGGACGCTCGGATCGGTCATCCGGGCCTGCGGTTCGCGGGCAGCAGGACCGCGATGATCCTGCCGCTGGTCATCGGGATGCGCAAGGCCAAGGAGTTCTTCTACACCGGAGGTGACCTGAGCGGGGCCCAGGCCGAGGAGTGGGGCATGATCAACTATGCGTGGCCGGGCGATGAGCTCGAGCAGCGGACGCTGGCGCTGGCCGACCATGTGGCCATCCTCACCGCGGACCACCTGGCGATGCTCAAGCAGCACGTGAACCGGTTCTACGAGAACATGGGGATCTACTCCTCGGTGCGCTCCGCGACCGACCTCGACGCCGTCGGTCACTACACGGAGCAGGCCTACGAGTGGTGGCAGCGGATGGCCACGGACGGGTTCAAGCAAGCACTGGCGTGGCGCGACGGTCCCTACCGTTCGGACGCGTGGGCCGAGCTGAGCGAGCGCGACCGTGACGAGCGCGACCGTGACGAGCGTGGCGGGGGCGGATGAGGCGGGACCGGGCGCACCACAGATCGGATCGAGTGTGCTCGTTACTGCCTCATGATGCAGGAACGGGCACACTCGATGCGGCAGGGTTGTGCCTTCATCCTGGCGACGGGAGCGCGGCCGGTTCCTGGTCGTAGCGGACAACACGCACCGCGCGCGGAGCGTGCAGCCTCGACGTCAGCGACGTGGAGGCGAGCCGTGCCGGAGTTCGATGTGGTGATCCGAGGTGGCACGGTCGTGGACGGCACCGGCGCCCCGGCGCGGGCCGCCGATATCGCGATCGTCGGCGATCGCATCGTCGCGGTCGGGGAGCCCCGCGGGGACGCGGCCCGCACCATCGATGCGACCGACCGGATCGTGACCCCGGGGTTCTTCGACCCGCACACGCACCTGGACGCGCAGATCGGGTGGGACCCGACCGGCTCGCCCGTGTGCTGGCACGGGGTGACGTCGATCGTGCTCGGCAACTGCGGTGTGACGTTCGCCCCGTGCCCGCCAGGCGGGGCGACCAGACTGGCGCAGATGATGGAGGCGGTCGAGGACATCCCGGCCGACGCCATCCTGAGCGGGCTGCCGTGGGACTGGGACGGCTACGACGGCTACCTGGCCACGCTCGGGCGGCTCCCGAAGGCACTGAACGTGGGCGGGATGGTGGGACACTGCGCAGTCCGCAGCTACGTCCTGGGCGACGAGAGCCTCGACCCGGAGCGCCAGCCGCGGGCAGCCGAGCTCGCGCAGATGCAGGGGCTGGTCGACGACGCCCTGGCTGCCGGGGCGTTGGGCCTGTCCACCTCGCGCACGTTGAGCCACCAGCTCCCCGACGGGCGCCAGGTCCCCGGAACGTTCGCGGGCCGCGACGAGCTGTTCGCGCTGTGCGAGCCGCTGCGGCGTCGCGGCGTGGGCCTGTTCGAGTCCGCGGCGCGGTTCGGGGAGTACGAGGACGAGGACGAGCGGCGGCTGCAGACGCGCGCGGAGGTCGCGCTGCACGGTGACATAAGCCGCTGGACGGGGCGCCCCGCGACCTTCAACCTGTTCAACCACGAGCTGGGCCCCGACGTCTACCGGGTCGTGCTCGAGGCGGTGGCGCACGAAGTCGAGCACGGAGCGCTCCTCCGACCGCAGGTCGCGGCACGGCGCATCACGGTCCTGCGCAGCCTCGCCCACAACCTCCCGTTCGCCGGCCCCGAGTGGGAGCGCCTCGGGACGCTCGACCTCGCCGCGCGCCTGGCGGCGATCGAGGACGAGGTGGTCCTGGCGCGGCTGATCGACCAGGCCGGGACCAACGCTGCGACCGTCGACCCCGGGCGCACGTACATGCTCGGCTCCGAGCGGGCCGATTACGAGTTCGGTCCCGATGACAGCCTCATGGCCCACGCAGGCCGGACCGGCCGGTCGCCCGCGGCGGTGTTCCTCGAGCACGCGCGCACCTCGCGTGGCCGGGGCGTGTGGGTGACCAACCCGCTGAACCATCTGGTGGACGGCATCGAGCGCATGATCACCGACCCGAACACCGTGCTCGGCCTCGGGGACACCGGTGCCCACGTGGGCTACATCACCGACGCGAGCCTGCCCACGTACGTCCTGTCCCACTGGACCCGCGATGTCGGGTTGTTCTCCCTCGAGGAGGGCGTACGGCGGTTGACCACCGACCCGGCGCGCCTGTTCGGGCAGCACGACCGCAGCGTGCTGCGCGAGGGCGCGTTCGCCGACATCAACGTCATCGACCTCCAGCAGCTCGGCCTGCCGGTGCCCGAGTACCGGTGGGACCTCCCGGGCGGGGCTGGTCGCTGGGTCCAGCTCGCGCACGGCTACGACCTCACGCTCGTGAACGGGACCGTGGTCGTCGCGGCGGGCGATCACACCGAGGCCATCCCCGGCGTCGTGCTCGGCGCTGGAACGTGACGACCGTCGATCGAAGGAGGCACCGACCGTGACCACCACCACGACCGCGACCACGACCACGACGTCTGCGCAGGAGCGGCTGCCCGAGGAGGTCCGGTCGTTCCTGGCCTCGCCGCCCTCGGGGCTGCTGATCGGGGGCGAGTGGGTGCAACCTGCGGAGGCAGGCACGCTCACGTCGATCGACCCCGCGACCGGTACCAGCCTGGCCACGGTCGCGGCGGGCAGCTCGGTCGATGTGGACCGCGCGGTGGCCGCGGCTCGCAACGCGTTCGACGGGTGGCGCCACGTGCCGGCTTCGACCCGAACGCGGCTGCTGTGGCGGCTGGCGGACCTGATCGAGGAGCACGCCGACCTGCTCGCGCACCTCGAGACGCTGGACAACGGCAAGCCGCTGGCGATCGCGCGCGGTGACGTCGCAGGCAGCGCGGAGTGGTTCCGCTACTACGCGGGCTGGCCCACCAAGATCGAGGGCTCGACGCTCCCGGTCGGTGGCCGTGACGTCCTGGCTTACACCCGTCGCGAGCCGGTGGGCGTGTGCGCGCAGATCATCCCCTGGAACTACCCGTTGCTGATGGCCGCCTGGAAGCTGGCGCCGTCGCTGGCCGTCGGGTGCACGAGCGTGCTGAAGCCAGCCGAGCAGACGCCGTTGTCGGCGCTGGTGCTCGGCCAGCTCGTGCTCGAAGCCGGCATCCCGGCGGGCGTCGTGAACGTGGTGAACGGGCTCGGCGAGACGGTCGGCGCGTCCCTGGCGCGTCACGCAGACGTCGACAAGATCGCGTTCACGGGCAGCACCGAGGTAGGGCGCGAGATCCTGAAGGCCGCGGGCGAGTCCAACCTCAAGAAGGTCACGATCGAGGCGGGCGGCAAGAGCCCGAACATCGTGTTCGCCGACGCCGACCTGGATGCCGCGAAGGCCGGTACCGCGATCGGGATCTTCCACAACATGGGGCAGAACTGCACGGCCGGCTCACGGGTGCTGGTCGAGGAGCCGGTCTACGACGAGATCGCCCAGCACCTCGCAGACGTCGGGAAGGGACTCGCCCTGGGCAACGGACTCGATGACGGCGTCGACCTCGGGCCGGTCGTGAGCGAGGAGCAGGCCGACCGCGTCAGCCGCTACCTCGAGCTCGGTGTCGAGGAGGGCGCGACGGTCCTGACCGGCGGGGCCCGGGCGACGGAGGGCCCGCTGGCCTCGGGCTGGTTCGTGCAGCCCACCGTGTTCGCCGACATCCGCAACGACGCGCGTGTGGCCCAGGAGGAGATCTTCGGTCCGGTCGTGGCCGTGATGCCGTTCCGCGACGCCGAGGATGCGGCGCGGCTGGGCAACGCGGTGAGCTACGGCCTGGGCGCGGGCGTCTGGACCCGGGATCTGGGCCGGGCGCACCGGCTCGCGGCCGAGCTGCGGGCCGGCACGGTCTGGGTCAACACCTACCTGTCGACCGACCCTTCGCTGCCGTTCGGTGGCTTCAAGCAGAGCGGCATCGGGCGCGAGCACGGCCGCGAAGGCCTCGACACCTACACCCAGACCAAGAGCGTGTGGGTCAACCTCGCATAGGAGGCTGGCGCCTCACGCCCCGAACGACCCGGAGGTCGTGCGTTGCTGATCGTCGCGTCGGAGAACGGCCTGGAGGCCATCGGGACCGGGTGGGACGTCCTGGCCTCCGGGGGGTCGGCGGTCGACGCCGCCGAGGCCTGTGCCCGCGTCGTCGAGGCCGATCCCGACGACCACACCGTCGGCTACTCGGGCTACCCCAACCTGCTCGGCGAGGTCGAGCTGGATGCCTCGATCATGGACGGCACCAGCCGCCAGGCCGGTGCCGTGGCTGCCCTGCGCGGCTACCGCCACGCGATCACGGTCGCCCGGGCCGTGATGGACCGGCTCCCGCACGTCCTGGTCGCGGGGGAGGGAGCGGCCCGGCTGGCGGCCGAGATCGGGATGCAGGCCGAGGACCTGCTGACCCCGGAGGCAGAGGCGACCTGGCGCGAGGGCCTCCAGGGGCGGGCCGAGCCCGGCAGCCTCGCCGACCTGCTGCTGTCGCGGATGGCGGCTGCGACGGGGCGTGAGTCGTCGGGCCGTGCTCGTGAGGTGGTGTTGTCGGGGCTGGTCGACTTGGCCACCGATCCGGATCACGTGGCCGGCACCGTCGACTTCATCGCGGTCGACCGCGAGGGGCGCCTCGCGTCGGCGGTCAGCACCAGCGGGTGGGCGTGGAAGTACCCGGGGCGGGTGGGCGACTCGCCGATCATCGGTGCGGGCAACTACGCCGACAGCCGGTACGGCGCCGCCGCGTGCACCGGTCACGGCGAGCTGGCGATCAGGGCCGGCACCGCGCGCACCATCGTGGCCGACCTCGCCGCGGGTCGGTCACTCCAGGACGCGATGGACGCCGCGGTGCACGACTTGGCCACCCTGGGCATGCGCCCGGAGACCATCACCATGCGCGTCGTGGCCGTCGATCGCGAGGGCAACCACGATGCCGTCGGCACGACGCCCGGACTGACCTACGCGTACCGCGAGGCCGGGATGGACGGGGCGGTGCTCGCCCCGCGCCGCCACGTCGTCCCCGGCGCAGGATGAAGCGTGCGGGAACCGGCGTATGCGCGTGTAACGGCACGCCTCAACACGGGTGGCGCCCCGGCGCAGGATGAAGCGTGCCGGAACCGGCGTATGCGCGTGTAACGGCACGCCTCAACAGGGGGGGGGCAGGCTCAGAAGGGGATCGGGCGGAACTCCGAGTCGTAGCGCATGCAGTTGCAGTCAGCGCCCCAGACCAGGTCGGCGAAGGCGTCCACCGCGTCACGGCGGGGTGGTGCCCAGGTCGCTCGCTCGAAGAACACGGGCGGGTAGGAGCTGCCGGCGTCGAACAGGCGGTCGATCACGTCGCGCCTGGCCAGCGCCTGGCCGGCTGCGGGGCGCAGGGCGTGCTGGATGGCCCAGAAGCTGTCGCACGTCGCCAGCGCGAGCACCGGACTCGCGTCGACCGCCGGGTTGCCCCGGTTCTGGAAGTTCTCGCCCGCCCGATCGTTGAGGACGTCGAAGCACTCCTGCTCGCGAGGGCGCAGCGGCGGCATCGCCGACCCGCTGACGTCGATCCCGACGTGGAACCCGGGACCGGACAGGTTGCGCCGCTGCGCCTCGGGGATGGCCTGGGCGAACACCCCGGGCCGGTCGTAGCTGCTCACCCCTATCAGGGGGCGGTAGTTCTGGGATTCGGCGGCGTTGGCGAAGACGACCAGGCCGCCGCCACCGCTGACGAACAGCGCGACGCGGTTAACACCCCGCTGGTTGAAGCGCAGCACGGCGTTGGAGACCTCCGCACTGATGCTCTGCACCTCGGGCGAGACGTAGACGACCTCCAGGACGGTCCCGCCGCACGCCTCGAAGGCGGGGATCATGTGCTCCTCGACCGCGATCCTGGTCTGCGGCTGGTCGTAGGCGAGGACGCCGATCGCGTCGTTGACCCAGCCGCGCTGGCACAGCGAGTGAGGGATCAGACGCGCCATCCGGGGGGAGCTCAGCCACAGGTTGGGCAGGATCCAGGGCCGCATGTCCAGCATGTCGCTCCGGCCGTCCTGGCCCGTCATGTTGAACGCGGGGGTCTCGTGCTCGATCCAGCAGTCGGTCGCCGCGTGGAAGCCCTCGAGACCGATGGCCATGAACACCCCGAGGTCCTCGGTCAGCGCGACGCAGGCCTCGGTCTGGATGCGCTGCTGCGTCGAGTAGCTCGTGTCGGTCGAGTCGATGTGGCGGATCGTCACCTCGATCGGGCGGCCCGCGAACCCGCCGGTCCCGTTGACCTGAGCCTCCAGCGCCCGGATCCACCGGTCCTGGCGCTCCGACGACGGGGTGGGATCCTCCATCCCGATGACCGCGGTCGTGTTGCCGGAGTAGTACAGGTACCCGATCTTCAACGGCTCGGTGTCCACGTCCGGTGGCGGGTCGCCGCCCCCGGTGGTGGTCGAGGTCGACGATGCCGACCCGGAAGCCCCGCCGTCGGTGGACGTCGTCGGGTCAGACCCGGTGTCCGTGCCGCCGTCGCTCCCACCGGTCGAGCCGTCGGGCGAACCGCTCGTGCCCGGACTGCTCGTGGCGCCGCCGGGCTCGCTGCCGTCGGTCGCCTCGCCGGTGCCGTCGCCGTCGGTCACCGAGGTGTCGCGGTCGTCCGCGTCGTTGTCATCGGTTGCGCTCGGCCCGTCGCTGACCTGCGGGGCGGCCGCGTCGTCGCGGGCCGTGCTGGAGCTGCACGCGGCCGCCAGCACGACGCACGCGCTCAGCAGCGCGACGGCCCGTGGCCGCCTCGTTCGGGGGGAGTCGAGGCCCATCCGCATCACCTGTCCTGGGCTGACGGGAGTGCAAGGGTACGCAGCCCGTTCTGGCATCAGGTTGGGTTGGGACACGAAGAGACCCCGCAGTTGTTGTCGTCGAGCACGAGAGGTACCGGTGACGGCGCGGTGAGCCCGTCAGCGCGGCTCGAGGGAGCGCAGGACCCGGTCCTCGTCGGCCTCGAACTCGAAGCTCTGGTCGTTGAAGCTGCCGGTGCCGGTCATGGTCGACTCCCTGCGGACGGTCAGCCGGCGCTCGGGCGCGAACCACGCGGTCGACTCCTCGACCCCTTCGAAGCCGTCACCCTGGAAGTCCAGCACGGACCGGATCACCAGCGTGTCCACGTCCGTGCCGCCGACATTCACGGTCTGGACGCCGGTGACCTCGACGGTCGCACGGACTTCGATGCGGCCGTCGGTGGAGGTCATCGACCACGACCACCGGTCGCCGGGGACCGCGGTCGTGGCGACCAGGAGGACGGGCGGGTCGGGGCGGAACTCCGCGCCGCCCTTGTCGCCCTGCCGGTCCGGCGTGTCGAGGTGGATGAGGTGCACCTCGGTCTGGCTGTGCGCGACCGTCTGCTCGGACCGACGGTCGGGCTCGTCATCGTCGGCGGCGGGGGTCGTGACCGTGCGCTGGTGGCCGTCGGCGTCGATCGGCTCGACCACCGAGGTCAGGGTGTAGGTCGACTCCCGCGGCGGGAAGGCACCGAAGCGGCCGGAGGCCTCGACGTCGTAGTCGTAGGTCCCCGGCGCCACCCCGATCGCCCCCGCCGGAGCCTGCGCACGCGCCGGCTCGTCGCCGGCGTTCGCAGGGCTGGCTCCGGCGTCGTCGCCATCCGGTACGGCGTCGCCGTCCGGCGTCGGCGCGCCGGCAAGACCTGGCACGGAGGCAGGATCCTCGCGCACGCTGGGATCCGAGCCGACCGGAGCGTCCGTGGCGGTGGGATCGTCGCCGGCCCTGACCTGGCCGGTCCCGCCCGGCGGGTCGCCGTTGCCAGCGCACGCACCGAGCCCGAGCCCGAGCCCGAGGGCGAGCACGAGCACGAGCGGGGCGACCCGGGCGCGGCGGCCCGGGTGCCAGGAGGCGCCCGGCGCGGCTCGTTGCTTCACCGTCGGCGCGCGGCCGCGGCCAGCGACGGGGACTCCCAGCCACGATCCGCATCGTGGAGCGTGCGGCCGGGCGCCACGAGCTCGTCGATCGCGTCCAGGGTGGCGTCCTCGAGGCGCAGGTCGGCGCCGGCGAGCAGATCGTCGAGCTGCTCCATGGTCCGCGGACCGATGATGGCCGATGTCACGCCAGGATGTGCCAGCGTGAACGCGATGGAGAGCTGCGCGAGGTTGGCGTCGGCCTTGGCGGCCAGCTCGTCGAGGGCATCCACGATGTCGAGCTTCGCCTGGTTCTCGGGCAGCGTGGGATCGAAGCGGGCCTCGATGGCGGGGCTGAGCGCGCCCAGCCGCTTGGCCCGTGAGTCCCCGGGCGCCTCCTGGCCCCGCCGGTAGCGGCCAGCCAGCCACCCGCCTGCCAGGGGGCTCCAGACGATCGCGCCCATGCCGTACTGCTGGACCACCGGCAGCACGTCAGCCTCGATGTGCCGGACGAAGATCGAGTAGGGCGGTTGCTCGCACACGAACCGTTCCAGGCCGCGTCGCTGGCTGGCCCACTGGGCCTCGACGATCTGCCACGCGGGCAAGGTCGAGCACCCGAGGTAGGCCACCTTGCCCTCGTGCACGAGGTCGGTCAGCGCCCCGAGGGTCTCCTCGATGTCGGTGGCCGGGTCGGGGCGGTGGATCTGGTACAGGTCGATGTGGTCGGTGCCAAGGCGGCGCAGGCTGGCCTCGACCTCCTGCACGATCCACCGGCGGGAGTTGCCCGACCGGTTGCGGCCCTCGCCCATCTGCCCGTGGACCTTGGTGGCCAGGACCACCTCGTCCCGGCGCGACGCGATCGCCTTGCCGACGATCTGCTCGGAGCGCCCCTGTGAGTACACGTCGGCCGTGTCGATGAAGTTGATGCCCTCGTCCAGGGCGTGGTTGACGATCCGGACGCAGTCGTCCTCGTCGTCGTTGCCCCAGGGGCCGAACATCATCGCCCCGAGGCAATGGGTGCTCACCTGCACCCCGGTCCTGCCCAGCGTCCGGTACTCCACGTTTCATCCCCTGTTGTCCGTGCTCGTCACGCTAGGCCGGCGAGCCGTGGCGGAACCTGTGCACCCGGACGAACGGGGCCCATCGGCCTTGGGCGTGCGCACCGGTCCGCTGGCTGAGCAGCGCCGGTACGGTGGGCGCGACCGGGAGTCCAGGGGGGCGCGTGCGACGGGGGCGGCTGGGACGGCCTCGCGCCCGGCTGTGCGCAACGCGTCGCCGCCTGCGTCGTGGCCGTCGGCTGTACGAACCCGACATCGGGTGGTGCCTCCTCGTCGTCCTCGCTGCCCGCCTCGCCGCCCGCGTCGCCGACGCCCGCGACGGTCGCCTCGCCGTCGGCCGCGGTACCGGCACCGACGCGGTCCACATCGCAACCGGCGTACGCCGACGGCCGGCTCGACCTCACGGTCATCGACTCCCACGGTCAGGGTCGTGAGGGCGTGACCATCCGGGTCGTCAGCGAGGCAGGCGACGAGCACGCGCTGGTGTCGGGGCCCGGTGGCGTGGCCTCCGAGGCGCTCCCACCGGCGTTCTACGACCTCGAGATCGCGGTCGGCTGCACGGACGGCCTCGAGATCCTCGGCGGCGCGACCGGGAAGGTCGCGATCCCGCCCGGCGAGGTGGTGACGGGGGAGCTGTCGGTGCAGTGGCGCCATCGCTTCGGACCGGGGCTGCCGACGCGGTGGGTCGCGACCGACGGTGGACGTGACTCCGTCGAACCTCCGCTCTGGCGGTCAGGGGTGGTCTACGACGTCTCCTTCGCGGTCGTGGACCGCTGCGACGGTGATCGTCGCGCGCCGGGGGTCAGCTTCGACACGTTCCGCTTCACGCCGTCCGGCAACGCCGGCGTGTCCGGTGCCGGCGAGTTCCGAGCCGACGCCGAGGGCTGGGGTCACGTCCAGGCCTTCTGTACCGATCCAGGCGTGATCGAGCTGTCGATGACCGACGCGACCAACCCGGACGAGCCGACGTTCGACCTGCTCGTGTTCACAGAAGGCGGGTCGGGTCGCCCGAGCTGCGACGTCTGACCGGCTCTCGCGGTCAGGGTTCCGGACCGGGGCGTTCGTGCCCACCGACAACCGGGACCCCCGGAAGCTGGGCTCTGGCACCGTCGCGGCACCCCGTCCGTAGGCTTGCATGGTGGGCGATGCGGTGCCGCGCAACGGCTGCGGCGCACCGGACCGGACCGGACCGATACGACGGAGGAACACTCCCATGGCACGACTTGACGGACGGGTGGCAATCGTGACGGGCGCGGGGCGCGGCCTCGGGCGCGAGCACGCGCTGAGGCTGGCCCAGGAGGGCGCGAAGGTCGTGGTCAACGACCTCGGTGGCTCGGTGCACGGCGAGGGTGCCGACGACACCCCGGCGCAACAGGTCGTCAAGGAGATCGAGGCGCTGGGAGGTGCCGCCGCCGCCTCGGCGCACAACGTTGCGGACTGGCAGCAGGCCAAGGAGATGGTCGAGCTGGCCGTCGAGACCTTCGGCGACCTGCACGTGCTGGTGAACAACGCCGGCATCCTGCGCGACAAGACGCTGGCCAACATGGACGAGGCCGAGTGGGACGCGGTCATCAACGTGCACCTCAAGGGCCACGCGGCACCCACTCGGCACGCGGTCGCGTACTGGAAGGATCGCGCCAAGGCGGGCGAGCCCGTCAACGCGTCGGTCATCATGACCAGCTCGATCGCGGGCCTGGCGGGCAACTTCGGCCAGGCCAACTACTCGTCGGTCAAGCTCGCGGTCCTGGCACTCTCGCAGGTCGTGCACCTGGAGTACGGCCGGTACGGGGTGCGGTCCAACGCGGTGTCACCGGGTGGCCGCACCCGCCTGTCGCTGTCGGTGCCCGGCGCCGAGGATGCACCCGAGCCACCGCCCGACGAGTTCGATCCCAGCGACCCGGCGCACGTGTCGCCGTTGATCGCGTGGCTGGCCGCGGGCGACTGTCCCGCCAGCGGCCAGGTGTTCCACATCACCGGCGATCACCTGGTGATCTCGCGCATGCCTCCCATCGTCGACGAGCGGGAGCTCGGCCGGCAGTGGGCGCTCGAGGACCTCGACGAGTGGGTCACCCCGCGGCTGGTCGAGCCGCCCCAGATCGCCGACTGGATCCCCGCGGCACGAGGGGGGCAGGGCTGATGCTGCGCCTCGAGGCCGTTGGTACCTGGAGCGACGAGCACGAGCTCGCCATCCCCGCAGCGCGTGCGCGGGCCTATGCCGCAGCCACCAACGACCCGCTGGCACCGCACGCCGACGGCAAGCTGGTCCCGCCGATCCTGACCTACCCGATCATGAGCCGGGCGCAGGACCAGGCTTATGCGCCGGTCGCGCCCGAAGGCGTCCCCGCGCCGGGTCTGCACGGTGAGCACGACTTCCGGTGGCACCGGCCCGTGCGTGCCGACGAGACCGTGCGGACCAAGGCCGCGGTCGTCGGTGTTCACGCCAAGCGGTCGGGGACGACCGTGGTGGTGCAGGGCGAGACGCGCGACGCGGCGGGCGACCTCGTGGTCGAGCAGTACGTCACGGTGTTCTACCCCGGGTACGTCAACCCCGACAGCGCCGGCGAGGAGGCACCGCAGCACGGGTTCCCCGAGGGAGTGCGGGACGCGGACCCGCTCGCCGTGATCCAGCAGCGCGTCGACGACGATCAGACCTGGCGCTTCGCCGGTCCGAGCCGCGATTGCAACCCGATCCACCTCGACGATCGCTCGGCCCGTGAGGCGGGGCTGCCGGGGATCATCAACCACGGGATGTGCACGCTGGCGATCGCCGGCCACGGGCTCGTCACCGAGCTGGCCGCAGGCGACCCGACCCGGCTGGCGCGCCTGGCGGTGCGCTTCTCGAGGCCGGTCATCCCCGGCCAGACGCTGACCACCCGTGTGTGGCAGTCGCCGACCGTGGGCACCTACCAGTTCGAGACGACCGACGGGTCGGGTACGACCGTGATGAAGGACGGCCTGCTGGAGGTGAGCCCGGCGTGAGCATCGACGACCGGCCGGCGGAGGTGACCACCCGCTCGCACGGGCGGCGCCTGACCGACCTGGCGACGTCGCGAGGTGCCGACGTCGCGATCCACTACGTGCCGCTCGAAGTTGAGCCGTGGGACGTCACGTACGCGCAGCTCGAGCACCACGCCAACCAGGTCGCCCGGGTCCTGCGTGACCGGGGCGTGGGGCCGCAGACGCTCGTGGCCCTGGGCGTGCCGAGCCACCCCGACCACATCTCGATCCGGTTCGGCGCGTGGAAGCTCGGGGCGTGCGTGCTTCCCATCAGCCACCGGATGCCCGCCAGCGAGCGCCAGAACCTGATCGACCTCGCTGACCAGCACTTCGAGCAGGTGGTCAGCGTGGGCGAGTGGGCCGACGGGCAGCCGCCCACCGTGGCGTGGTCGGACCTGCGCGAGCTGGAGGGCGTCGATGACGCGCCGCTGCCGGATGTCGTGCCCGAGCCCGCCCACGCCATCGCCAGCGGCGGCACGACGGGAACGCCGAAGATCACGCTGTCGCCGGGGCGGGGCGAGGTCGCGGTCGACGAGCACGGCGAGCCGTCGGTGCCGCCCGGTCTGATGGAGGGGCTGGGGCTGCACAAGGGCCACGTGCAGATGGTGTGCACACCGCTGTACCACACCTCGGGCTTCGGGTGGTCGCTCACCGCGATCACGCTGGGCAACCCGCTGGTCCTGCTGGAACAGTTCCAGGCGGAGCTGACGCTGGATGCCATCGAGCGCTACCGGGTGCAGCACACCATGTACGTCCCGGCCGTGCTCCAGCGCATGCTCGAGGTGCCCGACATCGACGAGCGTGACCTGTCCAGCTACGTCGCGCTCAACCACGGCGGCGCGCCGTGCCCGGACTGGGTCAAGCGCCGTTGGATCGATCTGGTCGGACCCGAGAACCTCTACGAGGGGATGGGCGCGACCGAGGCGATCGGCGCGACCGTCATACGGGGCGACGAGTGGCTGGAGCGTCCGGGCACGGTCGGGCGGCCGCTGGACACCGAGGTCCGGATCCTCGACGTCGACCAGCGCAGCGTCAGGACCGGCATGGTCGGCTACGTCTACATGCGCCCCGTGGGTGCCACCGAGCCCCAGTTCCGCTATCTCGGGGCGGACTACACCGGCGTCACCGACGACGGGTTCGTGACCCTCGGCGACCTCGGCTGGCTCGACGGGGACGGCTACCTGTACATCGCCGACCGGCGCGTGGACCTGATCATCAGTGGCGGCTCCAACGTCTACCCCGCCGAGGTCGAGAACGTGCTCGGCGAGCACCCAGGTGTCCGCGAGGCCGCCGTCATCGGCATCCCTGACGAGCGCTGGGGCCGGCGCGTGCACGCGGTGCTCGTGCCTCGGGAGCGCGGCGACCAGGCGCTGGTCGAGAAGCTGGACGCCTACGCGCGCGAGCACCTCACGGCCTACAAGGTGCCCAAGAGCTACGAGTTCGTGGACGAGCTGCCCTACTCGGACGTGGGCAAGCTCCGGCGGCGTCCACTGGTCGAGGCCCGCGAGCACGGGACGATCAAAGGAGAGATCCGCCCGGGCACGTGACGCCGTGGTCCGGGGCTCAGGCTGCCTCGATGGCCCCTCTGATGCTGCGCAGGAGAGCGGTCACATCCCGCTGCCGCAGGTGGACCCGCTCCCAGTCGATCTGCTCCAGTTCGAGGGCCACGTTCGCGAACCGGGTCAGGCCAGCGTGCTCGCGCTCCCGCTCGATGTCCGTGATCAGTTCCGCAGAGGCCGCCACTTCCGGATGACGCGCCAGCCACTCGATGACGTCGGCCCACGCGTACAGCGCCGGCGCCGCGTCGCGGTGCGGTGCCGGGAACCCGCCGGGCCCCCGTTTGCCGGCCGCCAGGAGCCGGACGTACTCGCGTGACCAGCCCGTTCGGCGCGCGATGTCCGACAGCGACACCAGCCCGGGGCGGGGCTGACCGTGCTCATCGACCTCGAAGACGTGACGGATCGTGCCCCCGGCGTCGCCGACCTCGCGCAGTGCTCGGAACAGTGCGTGCCCGTACGAGCCCGCCTCTCGAGTGACATCGAGGTACTGCACCGAGTCGACGACGCTCGGGGTGGCATCGTCCAGGCCAGCCTCGAACAGACGGTCCAGATCATCGTCGCTGGTCAGGTCGATGCCATCCACGATCAGCACGAAGTCGTAGCTATCCACCTCGATCATCCTCTCTGGGACAGCGCGCAGCCGCGCGCCGGATCTGCTTGGCGTGGTCACCTGCGTTCCTCGGTGTGGACCAGATCCCGATCTGACACTCGTGGTGCCTGAACCGGCACCTGGCTACGCCCCAGCGGTGGCCCTTGCCGTGCACGGTCGTCACGCTCCAGTCACCCGACTCTTCGAGCCCCTGCAGCGCTGCCTCCACCTCCTTCTTCGGATGGCGAGTGCGGCCCATGTTGACAGCATACAACACCCATGTTGCATCTTGTCAACAGTTCTCGTCGGTCGCGGCTCAGTGGCCGGTGACGGCGCCGTCGGGGCGGGGGTCGGTGGCTCCCAGGTAGCCGTGCTCGGTGACCTGGATCGCCTGGGCCCATCCCGCCTGGTGGCTCGCGCCGGCCGTCCAGCGGACCTGGTGGCCGCGATCCGACAACCCCGCGCCGACCTCGTCGGGGAACCCACCTTCGAGCGTGACGGCCCAGTCGGTCGCAGACACGCTCCAGCGCGGAGCCGACAGCGCCCGCTGGGGGTCTTCGCGGTCGTCGATCATGCGGGTCAGGAGCTGGAGGTGGATCTGGGCCTGGCTGTCGCCCCCCATCGTGCCGTAGACCAGCCACGGGGACCCATCACGCAGCACCATCGCCGGGATCAGCGTGTGCAGGGGCTTGCATCCCGGTCCGAAGGAGTCGGGCCAGCCAGGCTCGAAGCGCATGTAGCCGGCCCGGTTCTGCAGGTTGATGCCCCGGCCCGGGACGGTCTCGCCCGACCCGAAGCCCATGAAGTTGGACTGGATCAGGCTCACCAGCAGCCCGTCCCGGTCCGCGGCGCAGAGGTAGATCGTCCCGCCCAGTGCCGGGCGCGCGGCAGCGGGGAAGCGGGCGCGCCCCGGATCGATCGAGCGGGCGTGCGCGCGGACGTGATCGTCGGCGAGAAGCTCGGTCGGGTCGGTGGTCATCTGGTCGGGGTCGCCGACGTGCTGGCCCCGATCCGACAGCGCCAGCTTCGCGGCCTCGATCAGCAGGTGGTGGCGGTCGGTCGGGTCCTCGGGCAGGGCCCCGGTGGCTTCGACGACGCGCAACGCCTCGAGCGCCGTGACTCCCTGGGTGGGTGGCGGCATCTGCACCACCTCGGTGTCCCGGTAGCCGGCACGCAGGGTCTGGACCCAGGCACCGCGATGGGCGGCCAGGTCCTCGGGCCTTATCAGCCCGCCCCGTGATGCCAGGTGTGCTGCGATGTCGTCCGCGATGGGCCCGCGGTAGTAGGCGTCGGGCCCGTCGTCGACCAGCGTGGTGATGGTGCGCGCGAGGTCGGGCTGGCGCAGGAACCCGGACTCGGCAGCGGAGCCGTAGACGTCCTGCCAGCTCGGGGAGTCGGCGTACAGGCGGCGCGCGCGAGAGAGGAAGCCGCGCGCCGTGGTCGACAGGCCGAACCCGTCGCGGGCCAGCTCGACCGCGTCGGCGGCGAGCTCGCCCAACGGCCGGCTGCCCCAGCGCTCGTGCAGCGCGAACCAGCCGTCGACGGCGCCGGGAACGCTGACCGCGTGCGGGCCGAAGGCCGGCATCAGGTCGCGTCCCGTCCGCTCGCGGACCACATCGATGCTGGCCGCCGCGGGCGTCCGGCCGCTGCCGTCGTAGGCGTGCAGCGCCCCGTCCCAGACGATCGCGAACAGGTCGCCGCCGTAGCCGCAGGCGAACGGCATCACCACGCCCAGCGCGAGGTTCGCTGCCAGCGCCGCGTCGATCGCGTTGCCCCCACGCGACAGGACCGCAGCGCCGGCCGCGGACGCGAGGTGGTGGGGTGAGGCCACGCACCCGCGCGGGAACCTGGCCGCCTCGATCCCGATCGCGGACGGGTCCACGATCGCTGCCCGGTAGTCCTGGCTGGCTCCCTGGGTCATGGCTGGCAGGCCCAGGACGACAGGAGACCAAGGAACGCGTCACACCGGTCGAGC
>DASWKO010000251.1:0-12141 GCA_036396595.1 Nitriliruptorales bacterium
TAGTACCAGCACGTACCGGTGCGCCGGCCGGTGAACCGGCGCCAGACGTCGGCCGGGTCGTCGGCCGCCCGCAGGTCACGCACGATGCTGCGGGAGTTGTGCAGCTTGTCCGCGACCGAGATCAGCACGTGCGGCTCGCCCGCACCGCCCGCGGAGAGGTGGTCGAGGTAGTCGTGCTTCCTCCGGCACCAGGTGCGCCGCTCGTTGTGCTTGTCCAGCGTGTCGCTCAACGCCTCGACCATCCCCGCCACCCGATCGCCGAAGCGCTCGCGCACGTCCTCGACGCGGGCCTGGCCGCCGGTCGAACCCGCGCTGGCCGGCAGCGGGTGGTCCTCGGCGGTGTCGTGCAGCAGCGCGGCGATCGCCTGGTCCTCGTCACCTCCGCCCTCGAGCACCAGCGAGCACACCGCCAGCAGGTGGGCGATGTACGGAACGCCCGTGCCCTTGCGGGTATGACCCGCGTGGGCCTCGTGCGCGTACGCGACCGCCTCGGCGAACCGGTCGGTCAGCATCCACGGCGAGCTCACGTGATGCACGGGCTGATGTTGACCTGAACCGTCGCGGTGTCGGACCCGCCGCGCCCGTCCTGCACCGTGTAGTTCCACGAGAAGCTCGGGAAGCAGTTGAGCCCCGGCGCGACGCGGATCTGGCACAGGCCGGACTGGTCACACTGCACGGCGACCTGGCTCACATCGGGGGACGTCGGGTTGGCCGGGCCCGCGTACGTCAGCGCATCCCCGTCGGGGTCGCTGTCGGGCCCTCCACTGAACGAGTCGCTCCCGGTCCAACCGCTGACCTGCTGCCCGGTGATGACGTTGAAGAAGAGGTCGCGCTGGGAGTTGGACCCACCGTAGATCGTCATGGACTCGCCGCCCGCGACGGGGGCGTGGTTGATGGGAACGGTGACGGTCACGGTGTCGGACGCGGCTCCCGATGGGTCCACGGCACGGTAGGTGAACGTGTCCTGCCTGATGAACGTCCCTCCAGCGGCGTGGTCGTAGTGGACCGTCCCGTCCGGGCCCTGCGAGATCGTGCCCTGCGCGGGCTGATCGACGATCTCCCACGTCAGCTCGTCGCCGTCCACGTCGCTGTCGTTGGCCAGCACGTCGATGGTGACCGCGCCGCCCGACTGGACCAGATCCGAGGTGTCACCCCGCGCCACAGGGGCGTCGTTGACGGGGGTGATGGTGACGTTGACGGTGGCGCTGTCGGACAGCTCGCCGTCGCTGACGGTGTAGGTGAACGAGGTGCTGCCGTTGACGTCCGGGTCCGGCGTGAAGGTGACGCTGCCGGCCGAGAACGTCGCCCTGCCCAACGCCGGCTGGGTCACGCCCACCACGGTCAGGCTGTCCCCCTCCGGGTCGCTGTCGTTGGCCAGCACGTCGATGGTGACCGCCCGGTCCTCCGGCGTTCGGGCGTCGTCGTCCCGGGCGACGGGCGGCGAGTTGTCCGGCACGGGACTCACCTCCTCCGACGACTGCTCGGACGGCTCCGGCTCCGCGGTCGGCTCCGGCTGCCGGGACGGCTCGGGCTCCTGGGTCGGCTCCGGCTGCTCCGACACCGGATCGGGCGACGGATCGGGCGACGGGTCCGGCGACGGATCGGGCGACGGGTCCTGCCCGCGCCCGGACGGCCCGTCGCTCGGTTGCCGGAGGTCCCCGGCCGCATCGATCCGGGGCGTGAGGTCCTGCTCGATGGTGCACCCACCGACCACGAGGGCAGCGACCGTGGCTCCCAGGCCGAGCCGTGACGGCCTCACGGCGACACCTCCGACCGGCGCTGGGCCAGCCACGCCACGCAAGCGCCAGCTCCGGCGACGGCCAGCGGCAGCACGACCAGGGTCAGCACCGTGAGGGTCCAGACCGCGAACTGCTGGAGCAGCACGGTCACGCCCAGGCCCAGCAGCAGCCCGGAGGTAGCTGCGACGGTCACCGGCCGGATGCGCCTCAACCCTCACCCTCCCCCGTGGAGCCACCACTGCGGAACCAGTCGGCGATCCGGGTGAGCCACGACCCGGGGTCGTGCTGTCCCTCGGGCGGCGGTTCCTCGAGGCGCTGGGTGCCGCCATCGGCGGTGAAGGTCGTGCCGGGGAGCATCGAGGTGGTCTGCGTCGTGGTGGTCATCGTCGTGGGCGGGTCGATGAACGTGGCGGTTTCACGGCCGGTCGCGAGGTTGATCGCCGCGACCAGCCCGGCCGCGCCCCCGAGGGCCAGCAGCAGCGCCGCGATGCCCGTGCCGGTCGTCAGCGGGTTGCGCCCCGTGACGTTCACGAACGCGCCCGCGTCGCACCGCGTCCCGGTGGTGGTGGCGATCACCTCGTACAGGCCCACGCCCCACTGTGCGTAGCGCGCGACGGCGACGTCGCCCCGGAACGTGGTGCGGTCGCCCGACTCGTCGGCCAGCACCCGCCCCTGCGCCGCCCTGACGTTGACGCCCGCGAACCGCAGGTCCACCTGGTAGGTCTCGAGCACGCCGGTCGCCACGGCGTCGATGCGCAGCAGCTCGTCGATCGGTGCCTCGATCGCGGTTTCCGGGCTGTCGGCATGCTCGACGTTGCGGCCGTTGACCGTGACCGAGCAGGCCTCCCGCTGCTCCGAGAACCGGCCGGTCGCCACGTCCAGCGGCTGGTTGCGCGCGACCCACGTGCCGAGCGCCCGGACGCCGGCGCCGCCGGTCTCGTCGACCTCGTCGATGGCGCCGTGTGCGAGGACCACGGTCCGTGCGCCGCCCTGCGCGACGCCCCCCGCCGTCCCGGTGTCGCCACCATCCCCGTCACCGGACCCTGCGTCCGTGGTGCCGTCCGAGACCCCGTCGCTGGCCCCGCCCGCACCAGTGCCACCGTCGCCGTCACCGGAGCTTGCGTCCGTCGTGCCGTCCGAGACCCCATCGCTGGCCCCGTCCGCACCGCTGCCACCGTCGCCGGTCGCGACGCCGTCGCCGGTTTCATCCCCGCCCGCCCCGCTGCCGTCGCTGCCGTCGCCGCCGTCGGGGTCCTGCGCGAGACCGATGGTGAGCGCGTCACCGGCGACGACCTCGATCTCCCGGCCGTCGAGGGTCGTGACGACCACGATCCCCTCGGTGACCGTGAAGGTGCACACCGGCTCGTCCGTGCAGGCGATGGCGAAGGCCGTGCCCCGCACGGCAGCGGTGCCCACTGCGGTCTGCACCTCGAAGCGGCCACGCTCGCCGGTCACCGTCTTCACCCGGTGCCAGGTCTCCCCGACCTCGAGCTCGACCTCGATCTCGGGCACGGTCGTGTCGCCGCCCAGGGCGACCAGCGAGAACTCCGTGCCGGGGCCGAGCCGGGTCAGCGAGCCGTCGGCGTACACGACCTCGGCGAAGCCGCGCTCGTCGGTCCGCACGGCGTCACCGGGGACCAGCGCCTGGCCGTCGGACGCCTCGTCGTAGACGGTGGCGGTCACGGGCCGGTGGTCGGTGCGGGTGTCGATGACGGCCAGCGCGGCCAGCGTGTCGCCCGACCCGAACGCCGACCCGGCAGCGACCTGGCCACCTCCGCAGGCCACGAGGGCGCAGGCCGACAGCCACCCGACGATCCACCAACCCCGCACAGCACGCTCCGTACCGACGCGTACACGAAGGGTAGTGGCAAGGGTCCCGCCCGGTGCGGGTCCCACGGGCCGCGTGTCAGGCGCTGGGCGCTGGGGGCCCGGCGCGGCGCCGACGACGATCCGCCCGGTGCGGGTCCCACGGGCTGTGTGTCAGGCGCTGGGCACGCCCGCCTGACGGGCACGTTGCCTCGAGTCCACCCGTTGCAGGTCCCACGGGTCGCGTGTCAGGCTGCCTCGCCGGTGTCATCGAACTCACCCGTGCCGAGTAGGTCGCGCACGGTCGGCGACGTGGGCACGTCGCTGGGCTGGGGCCAGGTGCGCAGCGCCACGTCGATGGCCGGGACCGTGAACGCGTACCAGTAGTTCTCGTTCTTGTAGTGGTGCAGGCGGTGGGTGCGCCAGATCCAGCGGTACCAGCGCGTGCGCGGCCTGTAGTCGGTGTGCACGAGGTGGTGGGTCCACTCGTAGACCAGCCCGATGGCGCTCATCGACACGATGGTCGTGACCCGCAGCTCCCAGGTGGGCAGGAGCAGCGATCCGGCGGCGATCAGCACGAGCGCCCCCCAGACCGCGGGGGTCGGGATGAACACCAGCGGGGTGTCGTTCGGGTCGGCGTGGTGCGCCCGGTGCTTGCGCGCGAGCAACGGGTCGAGCGTGCGGCCGAGCACCCGCACGGGGCGCATGTGCAGCAGGAAGTTGTGCAGCAGCCACTCGTTGAGCGGGTGGTAGGCCGCCAGGACGCCCAGCACGACCGCGTCACCGGTCGACCAGCCGGCCAGCGCGATCCGCCCGGTCAGGCCGACCGCCAGGACCACGGCGATGATGCGCGGCGAGGGGTAGCGCCAGAACTCCCGGCCGACCGTCCAGAGGCTCGGACCGGCGCGCTCGCGCCGGCTGCTGCGTGTGGTGGCGACGTCTGCGGATGCCACGGTGATCCTCCTGTTCGTACCCGGCTTCCTGTTCGTGCTCGGGCGCGGCTTCGGGGCGCGGTCAGTCCCGCCCGACCGCGAGATCGTCTCCGCCTCCGGCTCCGACGCTGCTCGACGCGGCGCGGAGGTGGTCGATGAGCGCGATCGCCGCGCGGGTCGTGCGGTCGAGTGCGACGCTGGCGGCGGCCTCGGCGTCGGCGGAGTCCCCGGCCGCGACCGCGTCCGCGATGGCCCGGTGGGCATCGACGTCGGTGACCTCGTCGGCCACCAGGACCTCGGTCACCTCGAGGAGCTGCTCGTAGGTGCCGCGCAGGCTGTTGAACATCAGCCGGAAGGCGAGGTTGTCGGAGGCCTGCACCAGGCGGTCCCAGAAGGTCAGCGCCAGCCGCTGGAGGCTCGCCGTGTCGTCCGGGTCGGTCGCTGCCATCTCGCCGACGACGGCACGGATGGCCTCGACCTGGGCCGGGGTGGCGCGACGGGCGGCCAGGCGCGCGATGTGCGGCCCGACCAGGCCCCGTACCTCGACGATCGAGCGTGCGACGGTCAGGTCCAGCGAGCCGTCGCTGAGCACGAGCATCCCGGCCAGCAGGTCCAGCCCGCCCGAGTCGAGGTAGTCGCGGACGGTGGTCGCGTCGCCCTGGCGGATGGCCACCAGCCCGCCCTGGGCCAGCCGCTTCAGGGCCTCGCGGACCGCCGGGCGCGAGACGCCCAGCGCCTCCGCCAGGCGCCGCTCCGAGGGCAGTGCCTCGCCGGGCTCGTACTCGCCCCCGACGATCCCGCCCAGGAGCTGCTCGTAGACCGCGTCCGGCAGCGATCGGCGCGTCACGGGCTCGAGCGGCACGCTGCCTCCGGGTCCAAGTGGTCCCGGCGACTCTACCGCCCCACCGGTACAGAGGTCAACTGGTCGGACCAATGGCCTACCGACGTGGGGACACCCCGGGTACGCCCGGCGTGCCCGGACGTCCCCACCTCGGAGGTGGCACCCTGCCAACCCCACGTGGAGGAGCGACGCGGTGACCTGGGACCCCGAGCAGTACCTGGCGTACCAGGACCTGCGGCTGCGGCCGGCGCTGGAGCTGCTCGGGCGCGTGCCCAACGAGCGGGCCGAGGTGGTGGTGGACCTCGGTTGCGGGCCGGGCAACGTCACGCCGTGGCTGGCCGGGCGCTGGCCCGACGCGGAGGTGATCGGGGTCGACGACTCGGCCGAGATGCTGGCCCGGGCACGGCGCGACCACCCCGGCCTCGAGACCACCTGGGTCCAGCACGAGGCCGCGACCTGGGAGCCCGACCGCCCGGTCGACGTGATCTTCAGCAACGCGCTGCTGCACTGGCTGGACGAGCACGAACGGCTGGTGCCCCGGCTTCTCGACCTGCTCGTCCCGGGACGAGGGACGCTGGCCTTCCAGGTGCCCGACAACTACCGCGAGCCCAGCCACCGCGAGGCGTACGCGCTCGCCCGCGACCCCCGCTGGGCGGACCGGCTCGTGCCGCTCCTGCGCGAGCGGCCGATCCTGGCTCCGCAGGCCTACGCGCGGCTGCTGGCTCCGCTGGTCTCGCACCTCGACGTCTGGACCACCACCTACCTCCAGCCGATGCAGGGCCGGGACCCGGTCGCGGAGTGGACCCGCGGCAGCCTGCTCCGCCCGCTGCTGGCCGAGCTCACCGACGAGGAGGCAGCGGCCTTCGACGCCGGGTACCGCGAGCGCCTCCGGGCCGCCTACCCCAGCGAGCCCGACGGCACCACCTGGTTCCCCTTCACCCGCCTCTTCGTCGTCGCCACCCGCTCGACGCGCGGCAACGCCCCCACCTGAGCGCGGCGGGACGTCGGGGCCTCGAGTTCGCGCGTGGAGCGGGCGTGCTTCGGAGGCCCGGGGCCGGCGTGGCACAGTGCGGACCCGCTGGCCTTCCGCCCGCCGCGGACCGCTGACCGCTCCCACGCGGACCGCTCCCCGTTCCCACGGGGCCGGCTCCGGCTCCGACCCCGTCGAGGACCGATGGCACGCCGCACCACCCTGCGCATGCGCCCGTGGCAGAAGTCCGCGCTCGAGCTGTTCGAGGCCAGCGGACACCAGGACTTCCTGACCGTCGCCACGCCAGGCGCGGGCAAGACCACCTTCGCGCTCACCGCCGCCGTCCGGCACCTGGCCGACCACCCGCGCCGCCGCGTCGTCGTGGTCGCGCCCACGCAGCACCTCAAGCTCCAGTGGGTGCGCGCCGCCGCCCTGTTCGGCCTGCACCTCGAGCCCCAGTGGTCGGTGCGCGACGGCCGGCTGCCCGCCGACATGCACGGCATCGTCGTCACCTACGCACAGGTCTCGACGTCGGCCGTCGAGCTGCGCGCGCTGGCCACCGACGCGTTCGTGGTCTTCGACGAGATCCACCACGCGGGCCACGAGCGAGCCTGGGGCGACAGCACCTACCTCGCCTTCAGCGTCGCCGCCCAGCGCCTGTCCATCAGCGGCACGCCGTTCCGCAGCGACACCAACCCGATCCCGTTCGTGCGCTACGACGGGGACGCCTCGCTGGCCGACTACGAGTACGGCTACGCCGATGCCCTGCGCGACGGCGGCGTCGTGCGCCCGGTGTTCTTCCCGCGCACCAACGGACACATGGAGTGGACCGCCCCCGACGGGGCACAGATGGCGGCGACCTTCGACGACCACCTCGACGTCGCGGGCAACAGCCAGCGGCTGCGGACCGCGCTCGACCTGTCGGGCGAGTGGATCCGGGCCGTGCTGCACCGGGCGCACGAGACCCTGACCGGGCTGCGGGCCACCCACCCCCAGGCGGGCGGCCTGGTGATCGCGATGGACCAGGAGCACGCCCGGGGGATCGTCCGGCTGATGCGCGACCAGCTCGGCGTGAGGGCGCGGGTCGCCACCTCCGACGACCCGCAGGCCTCCGACAAGATCGCGGCCTTCGCACGCAGCACGGACGAGTGGATGGTCGCGGTCCGGATGGTGTCCGAGGGGGTGGACATCCCGCGCCTGCGCGTCGGGGTGTACGCCACCAACACCACCACCGAGCTGTTCTTCCGCCAGGCCGTGGGCCGCCTGGTGCGCTGGACCGCGGGGATGTCGCGCCAGCGGGCGTTCATGTTCATCCCCGACGACCCGCGGCTGCGCCAGTTCGCGTTCGGCATCGCCGAGCAGCGCAGGCACTCGTTGAGGAAGCGCGAGGTCGACCGTGACCTCGACCTCGACGAGGAGCAGGAGCTGCTCGCGCGGGCCAACCAGGAGGAGCGGGTCCAGATGGACCTGTTCCAGGCCATCTCCGCCGTCGCCCTGGAGCGGGAGCACAGCCGCGACGTGTTCGCCGCCGACCACCCCGAGGACGTCGCCTACCACGGCGCCCACGAGCACGACGAGTCGCTGCGGATCGAGCTGCTGCCTCCTCCGGCGGTCGCCGGCGGCCACGACGCGGTCAGCGACCCGGCGTTCGCCGCGCCGGAGGACGAGCTGCTCAGCCGCCGCGACTACAAGCGCCGGCTGCGCGACGACAACGCCGACGCTGCCCGCGAGCTCACCCGGCTGACGGGCCGCACGCACCGCGAGATCAACGCCGAGCTGAACGCGCTCGCCGGCATCGAGCGCATCTCGGAGGCGACCGTCAGGCAGCTCGAGCAGCGCCTGCGCCACGCCGGCAAGCTCATCCGCTCCGCCTGAACGGCGGACCTCCGGCGCGGCGGACGCGAGGTAGCGTCGCGGCATGGAGCTCATCCTCATCCGGCACGCCCAGCCCGCGTGGGCCGAGCCCGACGGCACCGCCGTGAACGACCCGGGGCTGACGGACCTGGGTCGGCTCCAGGCCCAGACGATCGCGGCGCGCCTGGCGACCCTGTCCTACGACGGGCCAACCGAGCTGCTGGTGTCGACCGCGCGGCGCGCCCGCCAGACCGCCGAGCCGATCGCCGAGGCGATGGGGCTCGAGGCCACCCACCACGACTGGATCCACGAGATCCGGCTCCCGCCGGACTGGGAGGGCACGCCCGCCCAGGAGGTCGGCCGTCGCCTGCGCGATGCCCGGGCGCGGCCGCGCGACCAGTGGTGGATCGGGCTGGGACAGGGCAGCGAGTCGTTCCGTGACTTCCACGAGCGCGTGACCACCGGGCTCGAGGGCGCGCTCGCCGAGCGTGACGTCACCCGCCATCCCGACGATCCCGAGCACCTCTGGTCGGTGCCCGAGCACGCCGGCCGGCTCGTGATCGTCGCGCACGCCGGGACCAACTCGGTCGTGCTGAGCCACCTGCTCGGGATCGCCCCTCAGCCGTGGGAGTGGGAGCGGTTCGCGTCCAACCACGCCTCGTTCACGATCCTCGACACCACCCCCATCGCCAGCGGCAGCATCTGGTCGCTCCAGCTCTTCAGCGGCGTCGCCCACATCGCCGACGAGGTCGAGGTCACCAAGTGACCACCTGGCCCGGTGGTGACGCGCCCGGGGGTCGAGCCACGGTCGAGCCAGGGTCGAGCCGGGGGTGAGCCGGGTGCGCCCGGCCAGGCGCGCGTTCAGTCCGGTGTTGCCTCGAGGAAGCGCAGCAGCTCGGTGGTGAAGCGGTCCTGGCACTCGAGGTGGGCCCAGTGGCCGGCGCCCGGGACGATGACGACCTCGCACGGCGCGTCGAACGCCTCGCAGCTCCGCCGGAACGGCCCGGGGTCGCCGCCCCAGTCCTCGTCGCCGGCGAACACCAGGCCCGGCACGTTCACGCGCGCGGTGACGGCCCGTGGAGGCACCAGCGGGAACTCGCGGTACCAGCTCAGGGCACCCAGCAGCGCCTCGGAGTCCTGCCGGAACAGCGCCTTGACGCCGGCGACCGCGCGCTCGCGGACCGGGCCGTCCCAGCTCGGCGACCAGCGGCGGTAGAGCGTGTCGATGTAGGCGAAGTCGTTGCGCCGAGCCATCCACGGGCCGGTCGGCAGCTTGAACGTGAGGAAGTGGCGCCCCATCCTGGCGCTGTCGAGGTTCCTCGGCGTGACGCGCGGGTGCGGGATCGCGATCGCGACGATCCCCCGGATGCGGTCGGTCGTGTCCAGGGCCGCTGCGGTGTAGGCCGCCAGCGCGCCCCAGTCGTGCCCGACCACGACGGCCCGCTCCTCTCCGAGCGCGTCGAGCAGCTCCAGGAGGTCGCGGCCCAGCAGCTCCGGTCCGTAGCCACGTCCGGCCACGCGGTTCTCCGGCCGGTAGCCGCGCAGCCACGGGGCGATCGTGCGGTAGCCGGCCCCGGCCAGCGCGACCTGGGTGGGCAGCCAGCCCGCCGGCGTGTCGGGGAAGCCGTGCTGCAGGACCACCAGCGGCCCCTCGCCCAGCTCCTCGAACACGAACGTCTGCCCCGTGCCGGCCGCGACGCTCCGCTCGGTGGTCGTGGACACCCGCCCTCCTCGGTCGCGCACACGCTACTGCGGGGCCCCCGCCCGGACGCTTCCCCGCCCCCGCCCGGACGCTCCCCCGCCCCCGCACGGACGCTCCCCCGCCCCCGCACGGACGCTTCCCCGCCCCCGCCCGGGACGGTGTGACCGTGCACCCGACGAGCCGCGGTGTGCGGCCACGCCGCACGACCCGGGACGAGGCTGGACGTGATCCGGTGGACAGAGCAGGCTCACGGACCTACCAGGCGGCGACGGATCTGGCGCGGCCCGGTCGTGGTCGCCCCACGCGGAAGGACGGGCCATGTCCGCACGTATCGATCAGCGGTGGAAGGTGGCCGGGGCGCTGCTCGCGGCCCTGCTGCTGGCTGCCACCAGCTTCGCGCTGGGGGCACGGACGACGGCGGGCTCCGGCGACTCGGGGCCCGGCCTGGACCTCAGCTCACCGCAGGCGGTGGCCCGATCGGTCCAGGCCAACATCGCCGCCGCGGTCACCATGTACATCAAGATCGGTGACATCAAGGGTGAGTCGACCGACGCCGCCCACGGCGAGTGGATCGACCTGCAGTCGGTCTCGCATTCCATCCAGAGGCCCAGCGGCAGCAACACGGGCGCGACCAGGCAACGAAGCTCGGCCACCTTCGGCGACATCGTGTGTGTCAAGCAGCTCGACAAGTCCACGCCCAAGCTGATGGAGTCGATCTCCAGCGGCAGGAACCACGCGACGACGATGGTCGAGCTGCTGCGCGACGTGGGCAGCGACGCGCCCCCGGCCGTGTACCTCAAGATCGAGCTCACGAACGTCCAGATCACCAGCTACGACCTGAACGGCTCCACGGGCGCCGTGCCGACCGAGAGCTTCTCGCTGAACTACGAGGAGATCAAGGTGACCTACACGCCCTACGACGACACCGGCAAGGCAGGAGGCAAGGTCGAGTACAGCTGGAAGGTCGAGGAGGGGACGGTTTGAGCCGACGGAGCTGGGTCGCCGCCACGCTCGTGGCGCTGCTGGCGCTGGGCGCGACCGCCGCGACCGTCCTGGCACGCAGCGCGGCACCCCCGTCGATCGTGGTGCTGGCGCGCGCCGACAACCCGGTCGATGCGCTCGCGGCCTCGACCGTCGCCGCGCAGCTCGGCGGGGTGGTCCTGCTGACGTTCCCGGCCGAGCTCGGCGCGGCGGCACGTGACGGCATCCTGGCGGCCGACCCGGACCTGGTGATCCTGGCCGGCGGCGAGGCCGCGCTCATGCCGAAGGTCCAGACCGACGTCGAGGCGCTCGGCTACGACACCCGGCGGGTCGCCGGCGAGGGGCGCACCGAGACCGCCGCGGCGCTGGCTGCGCTGCTGGACGAGTACGACGCCGGGTTCGTCCGCGTCCGCGACCCCGGCGGCCGTGCACAGGCGCTGGTGTGGGGCGGGGCCGACCCGGGGTTCGACCCCGCTCGTACCTACGGGTTCACGGCGGTCACCAGCCCGGTGCCCGGCGTGTACTGCCTCACGCTCGACGCGTCGCGCGAGATCGACCTGGCCACCGCGGTCGTGCTGACGACCATCGACTGGGGCGACAGCGTGGGCGACGACCTGGTGGCGCACTGGGTCGGGACGGGCGAGAGCGTGTGCGCGACCGGCCAGGTCGAGGTCCAGACCTACCGCCTCGACGGTGGCTCGGCGCCGACCGTCGACGCCTCGTTCGTCGTCGTGGTGCCGTAGAGCGGCAGGGGTACCGCGCATCCGTGAGCAGGAACCGCTCGGATACGAGCGCAACCTGGTCACGGCCGGTGCGGCGGGCGTGGCCGTGCCGTGGAGCCATCAGCCAACGGCGACCTCTTGGCTGTTTCTGTTCCAGGAGACATAGCATTCATCCAAGATATGCTATCTCTTCACTAGCCCTCTCTCACAGGACCCAGGTTGGCTACGTGGCGGCCGCAACCCGAGGATCTCCAGCGGGTCTTCGACGAGCAGAACCCGTGGCATCGACGGGGCGAGGTGCCCGCAACGTTGGCGCGTCCGATCGAGCGTCCGCTGGCGACGTTGCTCTGGAAGCGGCTGCGGGACGACGACCCCCACCGCTTCCAGCTCGTGCTCGGTCCCCGTCGTGTGGGCAAGACGACCGCGCTGTACCAGACCGTGCGGCACCTGATCGCGGTCGGGATCGATCCCGGCCGCATCTGGTGGCTCCGGCTCGACCATCCGCTGCTGCTGCAGGAGAGCCTCGACGACCTCGTGCGTGCCGTCCTCGCGACCTGCAGGGCCACCCCGGAGCAGCCCGCCTACCTGATGCTC
>DASWKO010000252.1:0-8664 GCA_036396595.1 Nitriliruptorales bacterium
GTAGTCCGGCCACTCGGCGACGACCTTGGGCCACAGCTCCTGCTTCTCCTGCCCGGACGCGGCGCGGGCCCGGTAGTCGCGCACCTCGGCCCGATCCTGGATCGTGACCTCGGGGTGCTCGACCAGGTTGAGGTACCAGTGAGGGTGGGTCGGCGCGCCCCCCTTCGAGGCCACCACGAGGTAGCGGTCACCGTCGGCGATGCGGATGAGCGGCGTCTTGCGCGGCCGGCCCGTGCGCCGCCCCGTGGTCGTGAGGATGATGACCTTGGCCCCCTTCTGGAACTCGTAGCCGTCCTCACCGTCGGTCGCCAGGTAGCGCTGGACGTGATCCGACACCCACTCGGAGCTGCTCGGGAGGTAGTCGTCGTCAGTCATGGCCCCCACGTTACCCAAGCGCCCCCAACCCCGCCGACTGGGGTGCGCGGACGACCCCGCCCCCGACCCGGCCGGGTCCGACGCCTCAGCTCGGCGGGATGATCGGCAGCACGATGTGCGACGGGTGCGTGGCGCCGTGCAAGACCGTGTTGTCGGCGGCGACCCGCCGCCGCTCCTGGCCGAGCGGCTCGCCGGTGTTGGGGTTGACGTCGAACCGCGGGAAGTTCGAGCTCGAGACGTCCAGGCGCAGCCGGTGCCCCGCCACGAACAGGTTGCTGGTCGGATACAGCTCGACCGTGACCTCGACCACGTCCCCGGGATCCAGCAGCGCCGCGGAGCGCGGGTCATCGCGGTACCGCAGCCGCACGATCGAGTCCGTGAGATTGAGCGCGTACCCGTACGGGTACGCCGGGCTGGGCGGGTAGACGTCGATGAGCTTGGCCGTGATGTCGGTGTCGACCGCCGTCGACGCGACCCACAGCTTGACCTCGATCGGCCCGGTGACCTCCAGATCCTCGGTGAGGGGATCGGTCTGGAACACCAGCACGTCGGGTCGGGCAGCCAGAGGGAGGTAGGGAGGCCGGCAGCCGAAGAACCCCTCGGCCTCGTGCTGGTCGAAGCCGCCGGCACGCATGATGTCGCTCATGCGCTCGTTGCGGGTCGCGAACCTGGGGTCGGCCAGCCCCCGCGGCAGCGGGCCGATCTCGGCCAACGACGACACGCTGCCGCCGATCGACGGCACCGGGTTCGACGGGTCGAACCGGAAGGTCGTCGCGTCCTCGTCAGCCGTGGGTGGGTCCGGACGCAGCCCGCCGTCACCGTGGAGGTACCACGGGGCGCAACGCGTGCGTGCCAGCGGCCACTCCTGCTCGTCGCGCCAGCAACCTCCGTGGTGCAGGCGCCCGCCCGGCCCGCGCGTGCCCGGCCCGCCTCCCATGACGAAGATCCGGACCGGCGGGTCGTCGGGCTCTGCAGCAGGTAGATCCCGGATCCAGCGGTCGAACCAGCGCAGGTGCAGGTCCCAGAACGACGGCAGCGCGGCCTCGTGGCCGAACCAGACGTCGCCCGCGAACGCCTCCTCCACGGTCGACTGCCCATGTGTCCACGGGCCGACCAGGACCCGGATCGGCCCCCGCTTGTCTCGCGACAGCGCGGTGAACAGCTCGAACGTCGCCCGCGTGTACGAGTCGTACCAGCCGCCGACCAGCAGCGTCGGCGCGTCGGTGAACCGGTCGAGGTGAGCCAGGGGGTGGATGGCGGGGTGCGCCCAGTACTCGTCGTAGTCGGCGTGGGTCAGCAGCTCGAACGCCCAGCGCTCGTAGGCAGGCACCAGCGCGAGCTGGGTGACGCCCGGACGGATCGGCCAGCGCTGGAGCCACTCGCCGAACGACGTCGAGCCCAGGTTCAGCGCCGGGTCGACCCACGGGTGGGCCTTGAGGTCCACCTGCGTGTTGTAGGCCGAGTGCCAGAACGCCCACGCGATGAAGCGCAACTCCATCGCGCCCGCGTGGCGCACCGTGCTCGCGTGGCCGTTGGAGCCGCTCATGTTCGGGACCATCGCGGCCACGCCCTGGGCACCGGCTGCGGCCAGCGCGGTCTGGGTCCACCCCGACCACGACGTCCCCCAGGTCCCCACGCGCCCATCGCACCACGGCTGGTCGACCACCCACGCCACGGTGTCATAGCCGTCGTCGGCCTCGGGGAATACGAAGTCGACCTCGCCCTCGGAGCCGAAGCAGCCGCGGCAGTCCTGCACGACCGCGGCGTACCCGTGTTGTGCGAACCTGCTGGCCCAACCCGGCGCCTGCTCCACCTCGGTCTTGTCGTAGGGCGTGCGGTACAGCAGGGTCGGCAGCGACTCACCGGCCGGACTGCCGTCCCGCGCGACGGGGCGGTAGATGTCGGTAGCCAACCGCACGCCGTCGCGCATCGGGACCAGGACGTCACGCTCCACGGCCACCTCGGTGGCGGGTGGTGCCACAGGTTCCTCCCAGGGGCCTGGCCCCGCTCCCGTCAGCCCATCACCGAGAACGAGCTGTCCTCGTTGATCTCGCGTCGCCGCGAGTAGTGGCCCAGATCGATGTCGAGCTCGATCCGGGGCGCGCGCCACGTCACCGGCTCGGCGTCGTGGTCGTGTCCGGATTCGCACGCGTCGATCAGCGCACGCATCATCTGACCGACCACCGGGGCGTTCTTGAACTGGTTGCCGCTCGTACCGATCGCCACGTAGAAGCCGTCCAGCGAGGTGCGGTCGTAGATCGGGATCCAGTCCTGGGTCACGTCGTACACCCCGACGATCCCGCGCGCGCGGTTGGGGACCTGTGCCTCGGGCATCCGACGTGCCAGGCGGGTCGCCTGGGCCTCGTGGATCGCCCCGGTCGGCATGGGGTCGTAGTCGTCGGCGTCGTCGAGCCAGTGCTTGGGATCGCACTCGGGTTCCTGGCCGCCCACCAGCACCTCGCCCCCGGGCTCCGGACGGAAGTAGGTCCCGAGATCTGCGTCCGCGACGAACGGGGCGGGGGTGCCCGCCGCGATCCGGTAGCCGGGAGGACCGGGGACCTGGTGGACCTCCTGACGCATCGGTCGGGTCGTGATGTTGAAGCCATCGAGCACGCCCGCGAGTTCGTTGAGGACGGGCGAGTGCGGTCCGGCCACGTTCACGACGATGGGGGCGTGCAGCTCGCGACCATCCGCGAGCGTCACGCCGCTCACGCGGCCCGCCTCACGCCGGACCGCGGTCACCGTCGCCCCGAACACGGGCGTTGCCCCTTCCTGGGTCGCCGCGTGCATCAGGTTCTTGGCTGCCTGGCTCGGGTCGCTGATGAAGCCACCCTCGGGGGTGTAGAACGCATCGAGCTGGTCGGTCGCCTCCTCCCAGAACGCGTCGTCGGCCAGCGTCTTCGGCGGGTAGTAGCGACCCACGTCGAGGTACGGGAACCGCTCGGTGAGCTGCGAGGAGGTCAGGCGCTGCGCAGGGATCCCCACCTGCTCGTAGAGCTCGAGCAGACGGTCGACCGGCACACCCGGGAACTCCATGACCAGGCCGCCCGTGGGGATGTAGCTCACCATCCCAGTGGGATCGACATGACCGAGGTAGCCCTCCCAGTCGGCCCAGCACTGCTTGGCCTCCCACGAGATCGCCACGCCCTCGTAGGTGGAGTAGTTGAACCTCACGATCGCCGACGACGCGCTCGTGGATCCCGCGCCAGCCGCGGAGTTGCGGTCGATCACCGCCACCGAGCGACCGCTTCGGGCCAGTTCCAGCGCGACGCCGCAGCCGATCACGCCGGCACCGATCACGATGGCATCGAAGTTCACGTCGGTCACTCGTCTCTCCGGTACGCACGCAGATGTGGCGTCAGCGTAGAACCCCCGGGCTCCCGCGCTGACCGACGTACGTAGGGACTTGCGCCACGCTGTTCCTCTCGCAGTCGGAACGGCCGCTCCGCGTGGTCGTGGACGTCCGCGTCTCAGCGCAGCTCCACCGTCGCCCGGTAGGGACCCAGGCGCGGGTCGCCGGGTGGAAGATCGGTGACCAGGACGTCCAGCTCGCCGAGCTCGAACATCCGCGCCGACGCGCGCGTGCCGAGCTTGGTGTGATCGACCGCCAGCACGCACCGTCGGCTGGCAGCCGCGAACACCCGTTTGACCTCCGCCTCCGCCAGCGTCGCCTCGGACGAGCCGAGGTCGGGATCGACGGCCGCGGCCGAGCAGACGAACACGTCGTACAGGTGGTCGCGCGCACCCCGGCCCGCCACGGGCCCGACCAGGCTGCCGGTGCGAGCATCGACGGTCCCACCCGTCAGCGTGGCCTGCACCCCCGCGCGCCCCTGCAGGGCATCGAACGTGTCCAGCCCGTTGGTGACCACGGTCAGGTCACGGGCGATGTCCAGCGTCGAGGCGACCCGGTGGACCGTCGAGGAGGCGTCGAAGGCGACCACGCCCGATGCCGGCAACAGGTCGTGCACCTTCGCGGCGATGGCCGCCTTGGCCCGGGCGTTGTGTCGGTGGCGCTGCGCGAACGGCTCGGGTCCGATCGGCACCGCCCCACCGCGCACCCGACGGGCGACGCCGAGCGCCTCGAGTTCGTCCAGGTCGCGACGGATCGTCATCTCGCTGACCGCCAGCTCGTGCGCCAGCTCGTCCGTACGGACGCTGCCGGCACCTCGCAGGCGCTGCTCGATGTGCGACAGCCGTTCGTGCGGCGGGGCGCTGGCTGGACTGGCAGACACCGCGACGTTCCTCCCGGACCCGTCCGCCCCTTGCCAGCGGATGTTCATAGATGTTAGTTTTCACAGAACCTCTCAGCAAGCACGCCCGGCTCCGCAAGCTCCCGACCGAGGACGAGGCTCCCGTGCAGGAACCTGCCCCGCGCCACCTGCACCATCCCGCAGTCGGCGAGCTCATCGCCCGGTCCAACGAGCTCGGGTCCGATCCCACGACCACCAACTACGGGGGCGGCAACACCTCCGCCAAGGCCCACGCCCCCGACCCGGCATCCGGGCAGGACGTCGAGCTGATGTGGGTCAAGGGCTCGGGCGGCGACCTGGGCACGCTGGGCCCCGAGGGGCTGGCGGTGCTCGTGGTCGAGCGGCTGCGGGGTCTGAAGGAGGTCTACCGGGGCCCGGACCACGAGGACGAGATGCAGGACCTGCTGTCGTTCTGCGCGTTCGGCGACGGGGGGCGGGCGCCCAGCATCGACACCGCCATGCACGGCCTGGTCCCGGCACCGCACGTCGACCACCTGCACCCTGACGCGGTGATCGCGATCGCGGCCGCCGCCGACGGCGAGCGTCTGACCAAGGAGATCTACGGCGACCGGGTCGCCTGGGTCCCGTGGCGGCGCCCCGGGTTCGAGCTCGGCGTGCAGATCGAGGCCCTGTACGACGACAACCCCCGGCTCGAGGGCGTGGTCCTGGGCGGTCACGGGCTGACCACCTGGGGCGCGACGTCGCAGGAATGCCAGGACCGGTCGTTCGAGCTGATCCGCCGGGCACAGCAGCACATCGACGAACGCGGCGACCCCGAGCCGCTGGGGCCGGTCCGCGACGGGTTCGCCCCGCTGCCGCGCGAGCAACGCCTGCGGCGTGCCGCCGAGCTGGCGCCGATCCTGCGCGGGCTGGCGTCCACCGACCAGCCGGTCGTGGGGAGCTGGGACGACAGCGACCTGGTGCTGGACTTCATCTCGCGCGAGCAGACGCCGCGGGTCGTGCCGCTGGGCACGTCCTGCCCCGACCACTTCATCCGCACGAAGGTGCGGCCGCTGCTGGCCGACCTGCCGACGAGCGCGCCGCTGGAGCAACAGGCCGCCCGCCTGCGCGAGCTGCATCAGGAGTACCGCGAGGAGTACCGCGCCTACTACGAGCGCCACGCCGACCACGACACGCCCGCGATGCGCGGCGCGGACCCGGCGATCTTCCTCGTCCCGGGCGTGGGCATGTTCAGCTTCGGGGCGGACTCCCCCACGGCCCGCATCGCCGGCGAGTTCTACGTCAACGCGATCAACGTCATCCGCGGCGCCGAGGCGCTGTCCACCTACGCCCCCGTGCCCGAGCGCGAGAAGTTCCGGGTCGAGTACTGGATCCTCGAGGAGCGCAAGCTCCAGCGTCGCCCCGCACCCAAGCCGCTGACCGGCAAGGTCGCGCTGGTGACCGGAGCCGGGTCGGGCATCGGGCGCGCCATCGCTCAGCGCTACCGCCACGAGGGCGCGGTCGTCGCGGTGGTGGACCTGGACCTCCCGGCCGCCGAGCGGGTCGCCGACGAGCTGGGCGCCCGCGACCACGCCCTGGCGATCCGGGCCGACGTCTGCGACGACGCCGCGGTCCAGGCCGCGATCGACGCGGCCGTCACCCGCTTCGGGGGGCTCGACATCGTCGTCAACAACGCCGGCCTGTCGCTGTCGCGCTCGCTGCTCGACACCAGCGTCGAGGACTGGGACCGCCAGCACGATGTGATGGCCCGGGGCTCGTTCCTCGTGGCCAAGCACGCCGCGGCCGTGATGATCGCCCAGGGCCACGGCGGGGACATGGTCTACATCGTGTCGAAGAACGCGATCGTGGCCGGACCCGACAACGTCGCCTACGGGTCGGCCAAGGCCAGCCAGGCCCACCAGGTCCGGCTGCTGGCGGCCGAGCTCGGGGAGCATCAGATCCGGGTCAACGGGATCAACCCGGACGCCGTGGTCCAGGGGTCGGGGATCTTCGCCGGCGGCTGGGGGGCGCAACGCGCCCAGGTGTACGGCGTCGAGGAGGACGAGCTCGGCGAGTTCTACGCCGGCCGGACGCTGCTCAAGCGTGAGGTACTGCCCGAGCACATCGCCGACGCCGCGTTCTGCCTGGTGAGCGGCGAGCTGACCCGCACCACTGGCATGCTGGTGCCGGTGGACAGCGGACTGGCACCAGCCTTCCTGCGCTGATGCGCGACGACCAACGAGGGAGCCACGCCATGATCGACCAGGACCGCATCGAGCAGGCCAACACCGGCCGCGCCGCCGCACACGAGCGCGACCTCACCCACGCGGCCGACCTCCTCGACCGCCAGGAACTGGACGCCCAGCGGGTGATCGACACGATCGGCGCGTTCGAGGTCGCCGCGCCGTCCTGGGCCGTGGGCACCGGCGGGACCCGCTTCGGCCGCTTCCCGCGGGGTGGCGAGCCACGCACGACCGAGGAGAAGATCGACGACATCGCGGCGCTCAACGCCCTGACCCGCGCGAACCCGGCGGTGTCGCTGCACGTGCCGTGGGACGACCCCCAGGATCCCGGCGCGCTGCGCGAGCACGCCGACGCTCGTGGCATCGCGTTCGACGCGATGAACTCCAACACGTTCCAGGACAACCCGTCGACCACCCGCCACGGCGAGGTCAGCTACAAGTTCGGGTCGCTGGCCAACGCCGACGAGGGGGCTCGCAAGTCGGCGATCGAGCACAACCAGTACGTCATCGACCTCGGCGTGAAGCTCGGGTCGACCGCGCTGACGGTGTGGCTGGCCGACGGCACCAACCACCCCGGCCAGGCCGACTTCCGCGTGCAGTTCGAGCGCGTCGCCGACGGGCTGCGCCAGATCCACGACCACCTCCCCGACGGCTGGCGGCTGTTCACCGAGCACAAGCCCTACGAACCGGCCTTCTACTCGACCGTCAACCAGGACTGGGGCAGCTCGCTCCTGCTCGCGCAGGCGGCCGGGGACAAGGCGTCGTGCCTGGTCGACCTCGGCCACCACCTGCCCAACACCAACATCGAGGTGATCGTGAGCCGGCTGGCCATGGCGGGCCGGCTGGGAGGCTTCCACTTCAACGACAGCAAGTACGGCGACGACGACCTGACGACCGGCTCGATCAGGCCGTTCCAGCTCATGCTCGTCTTCCACGAGCTCGTCAGCGCCGGCGGCGGGACCCGGGCGCCCGACCTGGCCTACATGATCGACCAGAGCCACAACCTCAAGGACCCGCTGGAGGATCTGATCCAGTCGACCGAGGCGCTGCTGCTGGCCTACGCGCAGGCCCTGGTCGTCGACCGGGCCGCACTGGAGGCTGCCCAGGACGGCAACGACCCGGCGCTGGGCCAGGAGATCGTGCAGCGCGCGTACCGGACCGACGTGCGGCCGCTGGTCGCCGAGGCACGTCGCCGCAAGGGCGGCGCACTGGACCCGCTGGCCACCTACCGGGAGGTGGGCTACCGCGCGTCGAAGCTCGCCGAGCGGGGCGCCGACGCCGTGTCCACGGGGCTGTGAGCACGCGGGTCCTCGCGGTCGATCTGGGTGCGACGTCCGTCCGGGTCGCCGCGGCCGACCTCGGACCCTCACCCCCGGCCCTCGAGGTCGTCCACCGCTGGCACCACGGCCCCGTCGAGCACGCCGACGGGACCCTGCGCTGGGACTGGGAGGGCATCACCCGTGAGGTCCGGCGCGGCCTGGACCTCGCGCTGGACCAGGGGCCGGCAGCGTCCATCGGCGTTGACGGGTGGGGGGTGGACTATGGCCTGCTGGACGCCGAGGGCGCCCTGGTGTCGACACCGTTCTCGTACCGCGACCGGCGCACCGACGGGTGGGAGCTGCTCGCCGACGGGCTCGGGCGCGACCGGCTGTACGCCACGACCGGCATCCAGCTCATGCCCATCAACACGATCTTCCAGCTCGCCGTGCACGACGACGCCGAGCTCGCTCGGGCGTCGCACCTCCTGCTGCTGCCGGACCTGCTCGTCCACGACCTGACCGGTCACGTCGGCGCCGAGCGATCCAACGCCTCGACCACCGCCCTGCTGGACCCGAGCACCGGCCGGTGGGCCTGGG
>DASWKO010000253.1:0-3300 GCA_036396595.1 Nitriliruptorales bacterium
CGGTCGTCTACCCTGCTCGTTGCCGCGACCTCGACGTCAGGTCGACCTTGGCGGTCCGTCGCGGCGGAAGCGCGATCACCCGGGTAGCTCCGGGGCCACGGAGGCGATCGATGTACTGCACCCAGTGCGGCCACGAGCCGCCGCCTGACTCCCACTTCTGCCCCGCGTGCGGGGCCCCCGTGGACGGGCCCGCCAAGCAGGGCGAGACCGGCGACGTCACGACCGTGGCAATCGACCTCGGCGTCATGGACGACCAGGCCAACCTCGGCGAGGTCCCCGACCTCGAACCCGGCACGGGCATGCTCGTGGTGGTCCGCGGTCCCAACGCCGGCTCGCGGTTCCTGCTCGACCGCGACACGACCACCGTCGGCCGCCACCCGGACAGCCACGTGTTCCTCGATGACGTGACCGTCTCGCGCCGGCACACCGAAGTCGAGCGTCATGGCGAGGACTTCGCGGTCAGGGACCTCGGCTCGCTGAACGGGACGTACGTGAACGGCGACCGGGTCGAGGAGCGGGCTCTGGCCTCCGGCGACGAGCTGCAGGTGGGCAGGTTCAAGTTGATGTTCGTCGGCACGTCTCGGACGACCGGGTGAGGACTTACACGATCGGGGAGGTCCTGAACCAGCTCAAGGACGAGTTCGAGGACATCACCATCAGCAAGATCCGGTTCCTCGAGTCCGAGGGCCTGATCTCGCCTGATCGGACCGATTCGGGCTACCGCAAGTTCACCGACCCCGACGTCGACCGGCTCCGCTACGTCCTGCGCGCGCAGCGCGACCGGTACCTGCCGCTGAAGGTCATCAAGGACGAGCTCGAGCGGCTCGACGCCGGCCTGCCGGTCGAGGACCGCTCGGCGGCGCCGCCGGAGACTGACGTCGCCCTGCTGGGAGCGGAGCCCAGGTCGGGGACCCACGCGGCCGGGCGCCCCGCACCGGCTGCGGCCGTGGGCACCGACCCGCCGCAGACGCCGAGCATCTCGGTCCTGGACGCGGGCCCCACGGACGTCCGGCTGGAACTGCGCGAACTGTGTGAGGCGACGGGTCTGGAGATGCGCGACATCCAGGAGCTGCGTGATCACGGTCTGGTCAAGGGCGAGGCCAGCTTCGACGGGGATGACCTGCGTGTCGCCAAGGCCGCGGCCGCGCTCATGGAGCTGGGCCTCGAGGCACGCCACCTGCGCATGTACCGCCAGTTCGCCGATCGCGAACTCTCGCTGTGCGAGCAGCTCGTGGCTCCGCTGCTGCGGCAGCGCAACCCGGACAGCCGTCGTGTCGCGACCGAGCAGCTCGATGATCTCACCCGCGAGGGAGCCCGGCTGCACGCGGCGGTGCTGGCTCGCGAGCTTCGTGGGTTGCTGCGTTCGTGAGACCCGCTGCCCCGGTGGCCCTCGCCCTGCTCGTCGGCGTGCTGTTCGTCGGCGCGCCGGGCCTGGCACAGGAGCCGGGCGTGCCACGGGCCTGGCCACCACCTCCGCCGGTGACCGCCGAGTCGTACCTGTTGGTGGATGCTGCCACCGGTCAGGTGCTGGCCGAGTACGGGGCCGACCTGCGACGGCCGGTGGCCTCGACCATCAAGATCCTGACGGCGCTGACGGCGCTGCGTCGAGCGGCGCCCGACGAGCTCGTCACGGTCGGGGCCGAGATCGACGGGATCGGGGGAGCGGGCGTCGGATTGCGGGTCGGGGACCGGTTGACGGTCGCCCAGCTTCTGGAGGCGGTCATCGCCCGCTCGGGCAACGATGCCGCAGTCGCCCTGGCGACGCACGTGGGCGGCTCGGTCGACGGCTTCCTCGCGCTGATGCGCACCGAGGCCGCCGCCCTGGGGCTCGACGAGCCACGCATCGTCACGCCCAGTGGCCTGAACGACGACAACCTGCTGACCGCACGCGATCTGGCAACGATCACCCGCGCCGCGATGGCCGATCCCGCCTTCCGCGCCGTGGCGGGCGCGCCCACCGTGACGCTGCCCCGCGTCGGCACGCTCGCGAGCCGGAACGAACTGCTCGGCACGTTGCCGGGCGCCACGGGGGTCAAGACCGGTTTCACGTCGGCCGCCGGCTACTCGGTGGTGGGCTCGGCGATGCGCGAGGGGCGCGAGCTCATCGCGGTGGTGCTGGCCACACCCACGTCGGGCGCCCGGTTCCAGGACGCCGTCGCGCTGCTCGAGCACGGGTTCAACGCGTTCGAACCGGCGGCCGTGGACCTCGACGTGCGTCTGCGGGTCGCAGGCGGCTGGGTCCCGACCGAGGCGGTCGTGCCGCCGGTCCTCGTGCCGCGCACCGGCCCGGCGGTCCGGGTCGAGATCCGGGTACCGATCGAACCGGGTGGCAGCGGCACCGTCGAGGTGACCTGGAACGGCTCGCCGCTCACCGCGGCCACGCTGGTCACGCCAATCGAGTCGCGCGGCGCGGCGCAGCCAGAGGACGGCGCCGCCGTCGGCCGCTGGCTGTGGGACCGGGCGTATGCGGCACTACGGGCCGGGACCGCGGACCGGTGATACGAGAGCAAATGGGCGTGGTTGACGTGCGGGTCGCCCCGGCCGAACTCGAGGCACGCATAGCCGAGATCGGCGCGGACCTCAGCCGACTGTACGCCGGCCACGACCCGCTCCTCATCACCGTGCTCACGGGGGGCTCGGTGTTCCTGGCGGACCTGGTCCGAGCCGTCACGATCCGGTGCACGGTCGACTTCCTCGCGCTCGGCCGGTACCCCGGGTCCGGCCGCAAGTACGTGCAGAAGGACCTCGACGTCGACATCGCCGGCCGCCACGTCGTCGTGGTCGAGGACATCGTCGACACGGGGTTGACCCTGGCGTACCTGTTGCAGGTCCTGGCGGCACGCCAGCCGGCGTCGTTGCGCGTGTGCACGCTGCTTGATCGGGCCGTGCGACGCATCGCGGACCTGCCCCTGGACTGGGTCGGCTTCGAGGTCGGCGACGAGTTCCTGGTCGGCTACGGGCTCGACCTGGACGGACGCCTGCGGCACGTCCCGGCGGTCCTTGCCACGCACGACCCATCCGCGCTGCGCGAGGATCCCGAGGGCACCGTCCGCCGAGCGCTCGAAGCGCACGTCAGGGGGCCGGACTCGGGCTGACGGGTCGTGTAGCCTCGTCCTCCGAGCTGCTGAGGAGGCTCCACGTGATCGAGCTGGAGCTGGTCGGTGTCCGCGTGGAGCTGCCCGCGAACCAACCGATCGTCCTGCTCAAGGAGAAGCAGGGCGATCGCTACCTGCCTATCTGGATCGGGGCGGTCGAGGCGACCGCGATCGCGTTCGCGCTCCAGGGTGTGCAGACCCCCCG
>DASWKO010000254.1:0-7986 GCA_036396595.1 Nitriliruptorales bacterium
ATCTGGTTCGGCCCGATCAACTATGTCGAGGTAGCCGGATTCGTCGGCGCCACGACCATGGTGCTGGCGGTGGTGGCGCTCGCCGCTCGGCGGCGACTCCGGACCGCGCCCGGGCTCCAGGGCTTCGCGTGGGGCCTGACATGCAGCGGCATCCTGCTGGTGTACGTGGGCGGAGCACCGCTGCGGTTGCTGCAGACCACTCCAGGACTGGCGGAACTGTTCGGCTCCAACCACATCGGCCGGTTCAAGTCCGTGCTCGGTCTGGGGTTCGCGATGCTCGCGACGCTCGGGCTCCAGGCGCTCCTGCACCGGGACGGCCCCCTGGTCCGCCGCCGCACGCGGCTCGTCCTTGCGCTGGCAGGCGTGACCGCCGCCGTGCTGCTGGCCCTCGCCTACGCGCAGCGGGTGCCTCCGGGCGCCGGGGCGTACGTGTGGCGGCAGGCGGCCCTGCCGCTGGGTGCGCTGGTCGCGGCGGTCGCCGCGGTGGTGTGGGCCCGCCGTGTCCGCCCGGGCCGCGGGGCGACCCTGGCCGTCGTCCTGCTGCCAGCGTTGTTCGCGGTCGAGGCGCTGGCGTTCACGCTGCCGTACTGGGCGCGTGTCCCGCCCGATCAGTTCTACCCGGAGACGTCGGCACACGCCGCGGCCCGCAACGTGCAGGGCACCGGTCGCCTGGCCGCCGAGCACCGGACGATGTACCCGGGCACGACCACCGCGTACGGGCTTCGGTCGGTCACCGCGCATGCGTTCGTCGCCCCCGAGTGGGCTGACCTTCTGGAACAGGTCGACCCCCAGGCGTTCGAGCGCGGAGCATCGCAGCCGGTGGTCCGAGGCCCGACCTTCCCGCACCTGCGCGGGAACATCGAGGTCGTGCGGTCGCCTGTCCTGGACCGACTGGCGGTGCACGCGTTCGCGACCCCACCCTGGCAGCCGCCGTTCGGACCGATCACCGAGGTCGTCCCTCCGGATGGTCCTGGGGCACCGTTGCCCGCCGGGACCGCAGCGACCGTGGACGTGCCGAACCTGCCGTTGCGCGGGGTGGTCGTGGACCTGCACGCCCCGTTCACCGGCTCGAGCGGGCGCGCCTTCCTGCGCGTCGAGGTGGTCGATGACGCCGGCACCGTGCTCACGCACGGGCGGCGCCGGCTGTGGCCGGGCGCCCCCGAGCCGCCGCTGCTCCAGGTCGCCGATGCCCGGGTGACCGGTCCCCACACCGGCCCGTTCGTCATCGCGATCCCCGAGGTGCACCCGGACGGGGGCGCCTCCCTGCACGTGCGGCTGTGGCTGGACGCTCCCGACGGGGCAGTCGAGCTGACGTCGGGACCCGACGGCCGGACCGCGCTGGCGCTCGTGCAGGCCGTCGACGACGGCCTGCGGCTGGTTCACACGGAGGGAGCCCAGGTGTGGCAGCGCCTGACGGCCCTGGACCGCTTCCGGTGGGCCAGCCGCGTCGCGGTCATCCCCGAGCCCGCGGCCCGGCTCGAGGCACTGGCGACCCGGCTCCCGGCCGACACCGTGGTCCTGTCCGCACCCGCCCCGCTGCAGGCCACGGAGGAGGTGGCCGATCAGGCTCGGATCGACGTCATCGAGCCCGACGGCGATCGGCTGCGGGTGCGCGTGGACGCGGCTCGCGCGGGCTACCTCGTGGTGGCCGACGCCCTCCAGCACGGGTGGGGAGCCCGGGTCGACGGCGAGCCCGCCGAACTGCTCGACGCCGACCACGCCCTGGTCGCCATCCTGGTGCCGGCCGGGCAGCACGACGTGATGCTCGCCTACGAACCACCGGGGTGGGTGTCCGGCATGAAGATCAGCTCGGCCGCGCTGGTCGTGATCGCCGCCCTGCTGGTCCTCGAGGCGGCGCGCCGGTACGAGCGGCCGCTACTCCCGTGGTCCCATCAGGGTCGAGATCAGGTCGGCGAGCAAGCCGGTGGCCAGTAGCTGGAACGACACGATCGTCAGGATGACGGCGTTGGTGGTGATCCGGCCCGACTTGTCGACGACGTCGAAGGCCATCTTGCCGAACGCCCCGGTGAGCAGCAGCAGCGACAGTGGCAGGAAGACCCGCAGCGGGTTGAAGCTCATGACCATCCGCACGATCTGCAGGAGGTAGCGGGCGGTGTCCTTGCGCCAGTGGAACTTCGAGCGCCCCGCGCGCTGCTCGTAGTCGATCGGCACGTAGCGGACCGGGTGACCGTTGGCCATGAACGACAGCGTGATCGTGGTCACGCACGAGAACCCGTCCGGCAGCAGGCGCAGGTACGGCAGCGACACGCCCCTGCGGAACGCGCGGAACCCCGAGTTCAGGTCGGGGATCTCCTGGCCCACCAGGTAGCCGGCCAGCCGCCGGATCGCGCCCTTGGCGGCCATGCGCAGGTACCGGTGGGTCCCCTGCTCGCTGGTGCGCGCGCCGATGACCTGATCGGCGTCACCGAGCTCGCTGACCAGCTCCGGGATCCTGTCGTTGGGGTAGGTCATGTCGGCGTCGGTCCACACGACCACGTCCCCGAGTGCGGCTCGGGTGCCCACCCGCCGGGCGTACCCGCTGCCCCGGTTGTAGGGCAGGGTGATCAGCCGGATCCCAACGGCGTCCTGCAGGAGCGCTTCGGTCCCGTCGTCGGAGCCGTCGTCGACGACCAGGATCTCGAACGTGTAGGGCGAGCGCTCCAGGGCCTGTTTGATGCGCGCGATCTCCGTCAGGATGTGGCCGCGTTCGTTGTAGACGGGCAGGATGACCGTCACGTCCAGCCGTTCCTCCGTCTCGCGTGACGTGCGGCGATCGGTTCGGATCGGTGTCGCAGTGGTCGTCATGGCGGTGACACCTCCGGTGTCAGGCGTTGGGACGACGTCGGCCCGGACCACCGGCAGCGCCGGGTCGGTGCGTCGTGGCTGGATGCGTCACGGCTGGCTCGCCCGGTGGTCGTCGACCAGGATCGACCACAGGTGCAGGTCGACGGCGTCGTGGACCCGCCAGATCGCGTGGCCGTGGGCGTCGATCGGCTCGAGCGCGTACCCGGCGCCTTCCAGCGCCTGGGCGTCGGCCTCGGCGACGACGTACGCCGGTCGATCCGGGGGGACCGGGATCCGCTGCTCGGGGATCGTCAACTGCCCGCCGGCCAGCCATGCGTCGAAGTCGGCGAGGGTCGACCGGTAGGACAGGACGTGGATGTCGCGCTGCTCGTAGGCCCCCTGCCCGATCGTGACGTACCACAGCTCCTGGCTGCGCTGGTAGTCACCGGCGAAGATGACGCCTCCGTCGGCCACGGCCTCGACCACGCTCGTGGCCCACAACTCCTGGTGGACGTTGCCCCGCTGAGCCGTGACGGGGTAGTTGACGAGTCCGAACAGCAACGGCGTCGCCAGCACCAGCACCGGGGCGGTGTGCAGGACGGGGTCCAGGCTCGGCCGGAAGCGCACCCGCGACAACTGCGTCACCAGCTCGTCGAGTCCGTACGCGGCCCAGACCGCCATGGCCAGGTAGGCGGGCAGGAAGAACACCGGGAGATCAGGCACCGCGTAGTTGAGCGCGAAGGCGATGTCCGCGGCCGCCACCAGGATCACGGCCAGGTGCAACGGCGAGGACCAGTCGGCCCGGCGGACCACGCCGTACACGGCGATCGGGAGCAGGAGCAGGAACTCGCGGCTCGCCAGGCGCAGGAACGCCGGCACCCGGACCGTGATCACATCTGCCAGCCCGAACGCGAACATCCAGCCGTGGAACTGCGACCCGGTGATGACCTCGACGAACGACTGCACGTCGGCGATGGCCACCTCGAGGTACGGCGTGGCCGGGTCGAGCGTGCGCCAGTAGATGTACAGGTAGGAGGCCAGGCCGAGGGCCAGCCCGCCCAGTGCGGCGCCGACCGCCCGCGGGTCGATCAGCGCGCGGCGGTCGGTCAGCCAGATCATGACCAGCACGGCCGGTACGAACAGCACCACCATCGTGTGGAGCCCGATCGACGCGCCGTACAGGGCGACCGCGGCGTACAGCCAGCCACGACCGCCGTCCTGGTGCCAGCGCACGAGCAGGTAGAGCAGGCCGACCAGGACGGCGGCAACGAGCGTGTAGACCTCGGCGACGATCGCCTGCGACCAGAGGGTCGGCATCACGGCCAGTGAACCCGCGGTGGCCATCGCGACCGTGCGCCGCAGGTCCAGGCGCCGCAGCAGGCGGTACAGCAGAAGAACGGCGACCGTCCCGAAGACGGCGGACATCACGTTGGCGCGCAGGGCCGGTGTTCCCAGGGGCAGGGCCCGGTCGAACCCGGCCAGCAGCATGGTGTAGATCGGCTCGCCGGGAGGGTGGCCGGTGCCCAGGACGTGCCCGAGGTACTGGAACTTCGCCGCATCGCCGCTGAAGCCCATCCCGGGCAGCATCGCCCGCCCGTAGGCGGCGACCACGAACACCGTCAGGCCGGTCGTGGCGAGCCGCTCGCGGGTGCCCTCGCTGAGCTGCGCGAGATGCTCGATCCAGGTCCGCTGGAGGACCGTTGCGAGCGTGGACAAGGCTCGTACCTCGCGGGCGGCCAAGGAGGACACAACCCAGCGATCGTCTCCAGGAGGCAACGGGGTGGGGCGCAGGGGGGTGGCCGAAGGACCAACGCCGGCGCCGCTCGCCGAGCCGGACGCCTGGTCGCACGGCCATCCCGGGGTGGTCGGAAGGAGTCGACCGATCGGTCAGCCCGCGACCGGCTCCAGGCGCGTGCGCATCAGGAACACCTGGTACGGCCCGAACTTCGACATCGTGAAATACAGGTCGGCACCGGCGCCCGATCCTGGGAGCAGGTAGGGCGCGTAGAGTCGTGGATGCTCCGCCGCCGTCGTGACCACGCGTGGTTCGTCCCACGGGCCCGTCAGGGCAGCAGCCGTGCGGAGCACGATCGCCTGGCGGTGCTCGTCGAGGTACATCATCAGCCAGCGATCATGTTCGGCGCTCCAACGCACCGACAGCTCACCCACGGGGCCGGGTACGACGGGCCTGGCAGCAGCGGCGTCCGCACGCCACGCGTTGCCGTCCCAGTACTCGTACGCACCGATGTCGAGCGGGCCGGCGGCACGGGGGACGCGTCCGAGGACCGCTGCCCCGAACCGGCCGCCCGGGATTCCGAACAGGTACACGTGCTCCCCGTGATGGACGAAGGCGACCTGCCCGAAGTTGCTGTGACCTGGCCAGCGCGCGCGGGGATCCTTGATCCAGGAGCGCCCGTCGTCGTCCGAGTAGGCCAGCCCTGCATGGTTGAGCGTCCACCTCCCCGCGCCGTCCCACGTCCGGACCGACATGTAGTGCAGGAACATCCGGCCGTTCAGCGAGGTCCCGTTGGTCGGGATCACGGTCTTCTCCTCACCGCCCACCTTGCGCGACGGCAGGAGTTCGCTGGCCGTGCCGCCGCTGGCGATCATCGACTCGAAGCGCAGCCCGTTGCGCGGGTCGGGATCGGCTACCCTGGCCATCACGTTGCTGCGCCACTGGTCGCCCTCTACCCCGTCGGCTCCCCAGGTGTCGCCGAACACGAGGTACAGCGCACCCCCGTGCTCGATCGGGTGCCCCAGGTCGGTCCCGTGCACGTTCCAGCGGGCGGCCGTGTCGTTGACCGAGCCAGCGCCGGTGACCTGCGAGACCTGCTCGGTTGCGGTGACGCGGAGCTCGATGGGCACGGTCGCCTCCAGGACGACGGGCGCGTCGTCGGTCGGCCCGGCCGCGTCTCCCGCCGTGTCCAGCGCGGCCGACGGGCGGCCCGAAGCCGCCCCGATCGTGTCAGGAGTTGCCTCAGCTGCGGGCGCCGGGGGGCCGCTCGTGTGGCCCGCGCTCGACTCCGGGGTGGAAGAGCGCTGGTCGGTCCCCACGCCGGTCGACTCGGGGGTCGAGGGTGGCTGGTCGCTGGCCCCGACGGGGCCCGCTGGCGCGCGTTGCTGGTCGACCACGAGCTCGGACCGGTCCGCGCTCGGCACGTGTGCGGGGCGGGCGACCTGCAGCGCGACGACCAGTGCGCCCACGGCGAGCAGCAGCGCAGCAGGGACCAGACGGCGTACGGCGTGCGGCACGAGACCCCCGTGGAGCAAGAAGCGAGGTAGCAGCGACCCGGGTCGAACATCCGGCGGGCACCCCCATCGGGTCGCTGTCCGATCGGTGGTCCGGCGTTCCCCTCAACGACCGTTGCCCCCACCCGTTCCGTGACCAGCGCGGGTTGCGCCCCGAGTTGACGTGAACGTGTCAGGTCTGCGAGGAGCTGGCGTCGTCGCAGGGGTGCTCAGGCGGCCTGGACGTCCTGGGCGGCCGACGCCGGGAGTCGCAGGGTGAACACGGCCCCGCCTCCGTGCCGGGCTGCGACCGTGAGCCCGCCACCCATGGCCGTGGCGAAGCGACGCGCCAGGTGCAGGCCCAGGCCGACGCCGCCGGTCCGCATCGTGAGCGGATCCTCCAGCCGCTGGAACGGCTCGAAGATGGTCTCGCGCTTGTCCGCCGGGACGCCGGGTCCGCGGTCGGCCACCCGGATCTCGAACCCACCCGCGTGAGACGCGACCGCGATGTCCACCGGGCGGTTGGCCGGGGCGTAGGCGATGGCGTTGCGCAGCAGGTTCGTCAGTGTCTGGCGCAGTCGGAGCTCGTCGACGTCGACGACGCAGGCCCGCTCCGGGGCGGACAGGAAGAACTCGCGGTCGGGTGCCTCCTCATGCGCCCACTCCACCGCACGGATAGCGACTGCGCGCAGGTCGTGCGGCTCCAGCGCAAGCGCACCGTGGTCGTCCGCACGGCTCCACCGGGTGACCTGCAGCAGGTCGTCGACGAGCCGCGTCATGTGTTCGGCACGCTCCGAGATCGACTCGAGCGCGCGACGCTGGCGCTCGGGGCTCATGCGGTCGCCCTTCCTGAGCAGGGTCTCGGCGAAGCCCATGATGGGTGCGAGCGGGGTCCGCAGCTCGTGCGAGACGCGCGACACGAAGTGCTCACGCAGGGTGTCCAGCTCCCGTTGCCTGCTGACGTCGTGGACGACCACGACGAGCCCGGCCTCGTCGCCCTCGTTCGTACGCAGGACGGCGCGCGACAGTCGCACCGTCACGTCGGTGCCGTCGGGGCGCAGGACCACGGCCTCGACCGGCTCGCGGTCGGTCTCGGCGACAGCGAGCAGGTTGCGGCCCTCGGTGTCGCGGAGCTCGACGCGGCCGCTCGCACCGGTCAACTCCGACGCCATGCGACCGGTGATGCGCTGCATCGCGGGGTTGAAGACCCGCAGGTGGCCGTCCTCGTCGACGAACGCGATGCCATCGGTCGCGCCGCTGACGATGTGCTCGAGCCGGTCACGGTCCTCGCGCACGTGCTCGAGCAGGTCGCGTGTGCGCACCGAACCGCGCGACCACAGGTACACCGCGGCGACCGGGCCCACGAGCAGCCCGATCAGGCGCGGGTCGGCCTGCCACTGGGACACGGCCAGCGCCCCGATCATCACGTTGCCGCCCACGGTCGCACCCAGCAACTGGGCGTTGGACCGGATCGCCGGCCACGGCGCCCGCCCGCTCTTGCGCGCGATCAGGCCGGCCATCGCCACCACGTTCGCGATGGTGTAGGCCGTGACAGCCAGCAGGACCACACCGAAGCCGGCCAGCGTGATGCCGGCCGCGATCGGTGGGAACTGGGCCACCAGGACCGCGGCCAGGCTCGCCGCCACCCCGATCTGGCCGAGGTTGAACGCGAGCTTGCGCCGTTCGGGCGTGCGGACGAGCTGGCCGATGCTCGCGCCCACCAGGGTCGCCACCAGCGCGCCCGCAGGTGGCAGGACCAGCAGGTTGGCGGCCACGCCGGCCTCGAGCAGGCTGAACGCGGTGTTGGTCCGAGCCGTGGTCAGCTCGATCTCGGCCAGGTCGGCGATCGCGGTCACGCCGATCATCAGCACCAGGGCGAGCGTCGGCGACGGCAGGCCCAGCCCCACCAGCGTGAGCGCCACCGCCAGGAACCCTCCGCCCGCCCAGGCGCTGACGTAGGCCGCGGTCGCGGGG
>DASWKO010000255.1:0-1803 GCA_036396595.1 Nitriliruptorales bacterium
GCCGTCACGCCGTCGGAAACCGTCACAACCGCCGCCCGGTACCCGCTCACGTCGCTCGCCTCCCGTCCGCTCACGCCGATCCTACGGGCGTTGTGTGACGTGCTGCCTACGCGGCGGAGCCGTCCCGTCCTAGCCTGTTGAACGATCCACGGACTCGGAGCCGGTGGGACCAGCCCGCCGGCCCGCTCGGACGACGCGAGGGGAACCGCGATGGCACGGCGCAACAAGGACAAGAAGATCGAGTTCCTGCACCAGGTCCCGCTGTTCGCGGGGCTGCCCACGAAGCACCTGGGCAAGGTCGCATCCCTGGTGGACGAGGTCGAGCGCGGGGCCGGCACGGTCCTGGCCCGCCAGGGATCGATGGGTCAGGAGATGATGCTGATCCTGGACGGCAAGGTCGACGTCGACCGCAACGGCAAGAAGCTGGCCACGCTGAAGGCCGGGGACGTGTTCGGCGAGATGTCCCTGATCGACTCGAAGGAGCGTTCGGCGACGGTCACGGCAGTGACCGACGTGGACCTGCTCGTCCTGCACCGGCGCGACTTCCAGACCATGCTGGCCGATGTCCCCGGCTTCGCCCGCCACATGCTGGTCCAGCTCACCAAGCGGCTGCGCGAGGCGGACACCAAGCTCGTGGACTGATCCGCCTCACGCCACCCCAACGGTGACGCTGTGGTGCCCGGTCGCGCCGTCCGGGCGCGGCGACGTGCGCTCGTCGGTCTGCACCATCCCGCTGGCATCGGTCGCCCGAACCTCCAGGCGGCGGCGGCCGGGGTCCAGCGCGACGGTCAGCTTCCACTGGACCCAGGCCGAGTCCGACAGCGGCTCGCTGAGCGCCGCAGGCAGCCACGGACCGTCGTCCACGGCGACCTCGACGGCCGAGATGCCGTCCAGGCCCGACCACGCGATGCCCGCCACGACGGCCTCGCCGGCAGCCACCTGCGCCCCGCCGCGGGGGACGTCGATGCGTGACTGGAGCTTGATCGGGCCTTCCTTGGCCCAGCCGCGCGGAACCCAGTACGCGTCGAAGCCGTCCCAGGTCGTCAGCTCGATCTCGCTCAGCCACTTGGTGGCCGAGACGTAGCCGTACAGGCCGGGCACGATCAGCCGCGCGGGGTAGCCGTGATCGGTCGGCAGCGGTTCGCCGTTCATCCCGATCGCGACGAGGGGGTCACGCCCGTCCGACACCAACTCCGTCGGGAAGCCTGCGGTCCAGCCGTCGACCGCGCGGCCGACCACCTGCCCGGCGCCCGCCGCCACCCCCGCCTCGTCGAGCAGCGGTGCGAGCCGGACCCCCTGCCACAAGGCGTTGCCGACCAGGTCGTCGCCGACGTCGTTGGAGACGCAGGCCAGCGTGACGTGGCGCTCGACCTGCTCCCGGGCGTACAGGTCATCGAGCGTGAGCGTCAGCTCCCGCTCGACCATGCCGTGGATCCTCAGGGTCCACGTCTCCGGGTCGACCCGTGGCACGATCAGCGCGGTGTCGATGCGGTAGAAGTCGTCGTTGGGCACCACGATGGGCGTGATATCAGGCACGTCCAGCATCTGGGCCGAGCCCGGCGTGGGGACGCGGCGGACCGGATCGGGCAGGACCGAGCCCGGTGGACGCGTGCCGGTCGTCGAGGTGAGCCGCATCCGACCGATCGCGCCGGCCACCACCGCGAAGGCACCCGCGCCAGCCAGGGCGGCCACGAACCGTCGGCGTGCCCGGTCACGCGGCGCGTCCGCAACCTGGGCAGCCGCGGGTGCGAACTCGGCGGGCGGCGCTGTCCCACGTGCGGCGAGGTCGAGCAGCCGGCGCAG
>DASWKO010000256.1:0-21154 GCA_036396595.1 Nitriliruptorales bacterium
GGGGGTCCTTCGAGCCACTGAACTCCCCCGCGGTCCAGCGCCGACGGAATTCGTCGCCGCTCATCCCCAGGTTCCGCTGTGCCACGACGTGGAGTCCCGCTCGTCGAATTCATGTCGACCGCTCTTTACGTGAGTTTCCTGGCGCCGAACTCACGCGGCCCTGAGATGGCTGTGGTCAGGCCAGGGGCAGGACGTACCTGGCCAGGGCGACGAACTGGATGGCGCCGGCCAGGACCACCAGGGTGTGGAACACCTCGTGGAAGCCGAAGCGGTGCGGCCAGGGGTCGGGGCGCTTGGTCGCGTAGACGCACGCACCGACCGTGTAGAGGCCGCCGGCGACGCCGATGAGCACCACCCCGGGCCACGGCAGGGTCTGGGCGATCTTCCAGATCGGCACGAGCGCGGACCATCCGAACGCGAGGTAGGCACCGCTCACCAGCCATCTCGGCCCCGTGATGGGCGACGCCGCGACCACCGCACCCACGAGTCCGATGCTCCACGCGGCCACGAGTCCGATGCTCCACGCGGCCACGAGCGATCCGGTGCGCCACACGCCGTCGAGTGCGTGCCACGCGAGTGGCGTGAAGCTGGCCGCGATGAAGATCTGGATCATCGCGACGTCGGCACGCGACAGCAGCCACCGCCGGCGGGCGTCCCACCGTGGCACGTGGTACAGCGCACTCACACCGAAGAGAAGCACCAGCGACACCGCGAAGACCATCACGCTCGCGCGCGCCCCCGAGTCGGCACCGGCGGTCGCATCCCACAGGCGCACGGCACCGGCCGCCGCCAGGGGGACCGCCCCCGCGTGCACCCACCCGCGGAAGCGCGGCCGGGCGGCGGTGTCGAGAGCGGTCACGGGATGCTCCGAGGTGGGCAGCCATCGGGCAGGGTGCGGATCGACCGGGGTCGACCGAGGAGCATACGTGACGGCGGACTCCCCGATCCGCCCGACCCCCCGTGTCCACCCCGAGGTCGTCGATCCCCGCTCAACCTCGGGCCCTTGCGCGCCGATGACACAGATGGATCAGGAGGACACGTGGGCTCGAACGACGTCGCAGGCGCGACGCGGCCGATCGACGCGCCGGTCGCCCCCGCGGGCTCGCGGCGTCTGGATGCGCTCGAGATCAACGACTCCATCGTCCAGGGTCTGACCGTCATCAAGTACGCGCTCGAGCTCGGCGACCTCGAGCTCGCCCGGAACCGGACCGAGCAGACCCTCGCAGCGGCCCGACGGGTCATCACCGACCTGCTGACGCAGCACCTCGAGTTCGAGGGCAGCGGTCCGCTCGAGCCGGGCTCGATGGTCCGCTCGCACCCTGCCTCGCCCGGGAGCCACCAGGAGGTGGGCGGATGAGCGGCACGCTGCGCGTCGTCCTCGTGGACGACAGCGACGACATCCGCGACCTCGTCCGCCTCGCGCTCGAGCGCGACGACCGACTCGAGATCGTCGCCGAGGCCACCGACGGTGGTATCGGGCTGATCGCGATCAAGGAGCACGAGCCCGACGTCGTGCTGCTCGATCTGGCCATGCCCGTCAAGGACGGCCTCGAGGTCCTGGCCGCACTGCGGGCCCACGAGCCGATGCCGGTCGTGATCGTCCTGAGCGGGTTCTCGTCGGGGCCACCGGAGGAGGCGGCGATGGAGGCCGGCGCCGCCGGGTACATCGAGAAGGGGCTGTCACTGCGCGAGATCCCGGACCGGATCGTCCATCTCTACGAGACGACCCGCTCGCACCCGTGACCGGATCAGCCCTCGAAGAGCTGCTCGAAGAGCTGCTCGAACTCCTGCTGGTGCACGACGTGCGAGCCGGTCGCCGGTGACGCCGACTCCACACGGCTGACGCAGCGCAGGGCCAGCTTGTCGCCCCCGCTGTCCGCCACGATCGCGTCGAGGATGTTCCACAGCCGCCCGTCAGCGAACGGCCACGGGCCCATGTTGCGTGGCTCCTCCTGGAGCCACACCACCTCGTTGGCGTTGCGGTAGCGCTGGATGATGCCCTGGAGCTGCTCGTCGGGCCACGGGTAGATCTGCTCGACCCGCACGATCGCGCTGGTCGCTCCGCGGTCGTCGCGCTGCTCCATCGCGTCGTACGCGACCTTGCCCGAGCACAGCACGACCTGCGTGATCTGGTCCGGGCTGAGGCTGACCTCCCGATCGACCTCGGGCGATCTGGTGGTGCCGGCGCCCTCGACGTACGGATCGTCGAGCGTCTCGCGGAAGTGCCCCGAGCGCAGGTCCTCGATCGGCGACACCGACCACTTGGACCGCAGGAGCGACTTGGGCGTGAAGATGATCAGCGGCTTGCGGACGTCGCGGTGCATCTGGCGTCGCAGCACGTGGAAGTACTGCGCGGAGGTCGTCGCGTTGACGACCTGGATGTTGTCCTCGGCCGCCATCACGAGGAACCGCTCGATCCGGGCCGAGCTGTGCTCGGGGCCCTGACCTTCGAACCCGTGCGGCAGCAGCATCACCAGCCCGCAGGTGAGGTCCCACTTGTCCTCGGCCGCGACGATGAACTGGTCGATCACGATCTGCGCGCCGTTGACGAAGTCGCCGAACTGAGCCTCCCAGGCGACCAGGGCGTCCCTGGCCTCGACCGAGTAGCCGAACTCGAACCCGAGCGCGGCGTACTCGCTGAGCAGCGAGTCGTAGATGAACCACCGCCCCTGCTGGCCCTCGTCGCGCAGGTTGGCCAGCGGCAGGTACTCCTCGCCCGACCGGTAGTCCACGTGGACGGCGTGCCGCTGCGAGAAGGTCCCCCGGCGCGTGTCCTGGCCGGCCAGCCGCACGTCGGTCCCCTCGTACAGCATCGACCCGAGCGCCAGCGTCTCGCCCAGCGGCCAATCGATGGTGCCCTTGCGGTAGCGCTCGTACTCGCGCTTGAAGATGCGGTCGAGCTTCGGGTGCCGGGTGAAGCCTTCGGGCGCCTCGAACTGGGTCCTGGCGATGTGGTCGAGGACGCCGGCATCCACGCCGGTCTCGACGTGTTCGAGCACGCCCACGATCTCGGGCGCGCGGGCCTTGGGTGGCTCGGGTGCGGCTGCCTCCTTGGTCTTCTCGAACGCCTCCTCGAGCTTGCGCTCGAAGCTCTCGAGGGACTCCTCGGCCTGCTCGATCGAGATGTCCCCGCGCTTGACCAGCCGCTCGGTGTAGACCTTGCGGACCGACCGACGGTTCTCGATGCGCTGGTACATGACCGGCTGCGTGAAGGACGGGTCGTCGGCCTCGTTGTGACCGTGGCGGCGGTAGCAGACCATGTCGATCACCACATCGCGGTTCCAGCGCTGGCGGTACTCGAACGCCAGCCGCGCCACGCGTACGCACGCCTCGGGGTCGTCGCCGTTCACGTGGAGGATCGGCGCCTGCACCATCCGCGCGACGTCGGTCGCGTAGTGCGACGAGCGGCTCGCCGAGGGGTCGGTGGTGAACCCGACCTGGTTGTTGATCACGACGTGGACCGTGCCGCCGGTGCGGTAGCCGCGGAGCTGGCTGAGGTTGAGCGTCTCGGCGACCACACCCTGGCCGGCGAACGCCGCGTCGCCGTGGATCAGCAGCGGCAGGACCGGGTACTGCTCACCTCGATCGAGCGCGTCCTCCAACGCGCGCACCATGCCCTCGACCACGGGGTCGACCGCCTCGAGGTGCGAGGGGTTGGGCGGCATCTTCAGGGTGATCTCGTTGCCCTGGCGGCTGGTGAACCGACCGCCCACGCCGAGGTGGTACTTGACATCGCCCGAGCCCTGGACCGTGTCGGGGTCGATGTCGCCCTCGAACTCCCGGAACACCTCGCCGTAGCTCTTGCCCAGGATGTTGGTGAGCACGTTGAGCCGGCCGCGGTGGGCCATGCCCAGCACGATGCCTTCGAGACCCTCGTCGGCCGACGACTCGCAGATCGCGTCGAGCAGCGGGATCAGCGACTCGCCCCCCTCGAGACCGAAGCGCTTCTGGCCCACGTACTTGCTGTGCAGGAAGCGCTCGAAGGCCTCGGCGTCGTTGAGGCGCTGCAGGATGTGGACCTGGTCGTCCGACGAGATCGTGATGTGCGTGCCCTCGAGCCGCTCACGGATCCAGGTCTTCTGGTCCGCGTCCTGAATGTGCATGTACTCCACACCGACCGTGCGGCAGTACGCGTCGCGGAGCGTCCCGAGGATCGTGCGGAACGGCAGCTTGTTGAAGCTCCCGCCCGACTTCGTGGCGACGTCGGTCAGGAACTCACGGTCGAGGTCCCAGATCGACAGGTTGTAGAACACCGGGTCGAGCTCGGGGTGCAACGCGGGGTCGGTGGCCGACAGCGGGTCCAGGTCGGCGATGAGGTGGCCGCGCACCCGGTGCATGTGGGTGATGGCGTCGACCTGCTTCTGCTTGGTGATGCCGGCGGCCTCGCCGTCCATCGGCGAGGTGTCCTGCTTCCACTCAGCGGGGGTGTAGGGGACACGCAGCGACTTGAAGATCTCGTCGTAGAACCCGCGCTCGCCGAGCAGCAGCTCCTCTATGACCTTCAGCCACTCGCCCGACTCGGCGCCCTGGATGACGCGGTGGTCGTACGTCGAGGTGAGCGTGATCTGCTTGCTCACCCCGATCCGGCCCAGCGTGATCGGATCGGCCGCCTGGAACGCGGTCGGGTAGCTGATCCGGCCCACTCCGAGGATGCAGCTCTGCCCGCTCATCAGGCGCGGGATCGAGTGCTCGGTCCCGATCATCCCCGGGTTGGTGATGCTCAGGGTCGTGTCGGCGAACATCTGCATCGACAGCTTGTTCGTCCTGATCAGCCGGATGAGTTCCTCGTAGGCCTCGTGGAACTCGGTGAACGTCTTGTCGTTGGCGTCCTTGATGTTCGGCACGAGCAGCGTGCGGGTGCCGTCGTCCTTCTGCATGTCGACCGCGATCCCGAGGTTGAACGAGTCGTGCTCGACGACCGCCGGGTTGTCATCCACGGTCGTGAAGGTGCGCTTCATGCCCGGGACGACATCGACCGCCTTGATCATCGCGAAGGCGATCAGGTGGGTGAAGCTGACCTTGCCACCCCGCGACCGGCCGAGGTGGTTGTTGATGATCTGGCGGTTGACCTCGAGCAGCTTGGCCGGCACCGATCGCACCGAGGTCGCGGTCGGGACCTCGAGGCTCTGCTCCATGTTGCGCACGATCGTGGCCTGGACGCCCCGCAGCCGCGTGGCCTGCGGCTTCCCGGCTTCCTCGGCCTCGGCAGCCTGTTCCTTGGCGTCTGCGCCCCTCGAAGGCTTCGTCGCCGTGGCGGTCGGCTTGGCGTCCCTGGGCTCGCCCGTGTCCGTGGCGACAGACGCATCCTCGTCATCGTCGGACTCGTCGGACGCCCCGGCCTTGCCGTTGCCGGTATCGGCGGCGGTCGTGGCCGTGCCCGGCCGGTAGTCCTCGAAGAACGCCTGCCAGCTCGCGCTGAGCTGTGAGGGGTCCTCGCGGTACTGGTCGTACATCTCCTCGACCAGCCAGCGGTTGACGTCACCCGCCTTGCGCTCGGGCGTCGAGGGGGAAGAGGTCTTCTCAGCCATGGGGCCTGCTGCTCCCGGTGGAGTCGGGGGCCCGTACGGAGCGGGTCCGGTACAACGGTACGCGCCCGTCCCAGCCCCGGAAACCTCTGGATCGGACCTGGGTCACCGGGACCAGGCGGGGTCGCGTCCGAGCAGGCCGAGGAGGCGGTGGCCCCACGGGGCGGGATCCGCGACCTGCACCTCGGGGCCGATGATCCCGGTGGCACGCACCTCAGCCGTGATCATCGGGGCGTTCTGGTCGTAGGCGTAGTGGGCCAGGTCGTCGGGCAGCTCGTGGTCGCGACCCAGCCCCTTGGCGATGTCCCAACCGTGGACGAGCATGTCGGTGCCCATCTGCACGCCGTAGAGGAACGCGGGAACGTCGCCGAACGACAGGTGCACGATCTGCTGGAGCGAGTCCAGGTCCTGCCACGCAATCACCGCATCAGCCGACGTCCGGCTGAAACGCTCGCAGGGATCGTCGCCGAGCTGGTCGCCCCCGTGGACATCACCCACCTCGTCGACCGTCCGACCACCCAGGATGTCGGGCACCCACAGCATCTCGACCACCAGGTGGTTGGTGACGTCCCGCACGCTCCACTCGGTGCACGGGGTCGCCTCGCCCCAGGCATCGTCGCCGGCCGCGGCCACGACCTGGTTCGTCAGGTCGCGGGACCGAGTGAACAGCTCGACGGGGTCCATGACTGGTCCTCTCAGGTACGGCTGCGCTCACTGTAGATGGCCGTGGATGGCCGTGGATGGCCGTGGCTGCGCGGAGGAGCGCGCGGCCGCGTCCGCTGCGCGCGCCTCGCCCCTGGCCGTTCGGTCAACGGCGGTGGTCGGCGGTGGTCACCTGGAGGCATCGAAGTGGAACCTCCGCGGCCTGCCATGCGTCTTACTGGTTGCAGGCGACGCGATCAGGACACAGGAGGACCACGATGGCCACCATCAGAGCGGTCTGCACCGACTGCGGCGACGAGGTGGACCTCCAGCCGCGCGAGATCACGCTGGTGGTCGCTGACGAGCGGGCGACCGATCCGCCGCGCGCGGGCAGCTACGGCTTCACGTGCCCCGAGTGCCAGCGCTACGTGGTCAAGCCTGCTGACGCACGATCGGTCGGCCTGCTCATCGCCGGCGGTGTCGAGCCGTCGCACATGAACGGGGCGCTCAAGACCGCGGCCCGACGGCGCGCGCATCCTGAGGCTCCGCCCGCAGGCGGGGCGGCCATCACGTACGACGATGTGATCGACCTGCACCTCCTGCTCGAACGCGAGGACTGGTTCCAGGAGCTGCTCGCGATCACCAGCGACCCCTCGCCCCGGTCTGTGTAGGCGGTTCTGCGGGGTTCGTGATGGTGGTGATGGTGCCGCGGTCGGCGTGGAGGACGTGATCGGCGAGGTCGGCCAGCTCGTCGGGGTCGTGGGTGACGAACAGGGTCGGGACGTGGGTCTGGTCGACGAGGTCGCGGACCAGTCGGCGGAGCTGTCGTCGGACGGGCAGGTCGATGGCGTTGAAGGGTTCGTCGAGCAGCAACAGACGGGGGTCGCCGGCCAGGGCCCGGGCCAGGGCGATCCTCTGGCGCTGTCCACCCGACAACTGCGCGGGTCGTCGAGCAGCGAACGTGGTGGCATCGACCTGCTCGAGGAGCTGCGCGGCGCGTTGCCGTCGCTGTGCGCGGTCGCGGTGCCGGGTGGCCAGCGCGACGTTGGCGAGAACCGTCCGGTGCGGCAGCAGGTAGGGCTGCTGGAACACCATGCCGATGTGCCGCTCGTGGGCAGGCAGGTGTGTCCTGGTCGCCGTTGCGTCGAACACGGTGTCATCCAGCAGGATCCGACCGTGGTCGGGTTGGTCCAGGCCGGCGATGAGCCGGAGCAGCCGGGTCTTGCCCGCACCGGAAGGACCGAACACCACGGTCAGTCCCGGCGGCAAGGTGAACCGGGCATCGAGTTGGAACTCCCCGATGTGGGCGCGGACGTCGACGCTGAGACTCACAGTGCGGTCCGTTCGAGGCGTCGGACACCGAGCAGCACCACGATGGCTACGGCTGCCAGCACGGCGGCGAGCACGCCGGCGGTGCGGTAGTCGAAGGCCTGGACGCGGTCGTAGACGGCGATGGGCATGGTCTGGGTGCGCCCAGGGATGTTGCCGGCGACCATGATGGTGGTGCCGAAGTCCCCGAGTGCACGGGCGAAGGCGAGCGAGATCCCCGCGATGATCCCCCGGCCGGCCATGGGCAGGGTCACGGTGAACGCGAGGCGGGTGCCGTGCAGGCCGGCGACGCGTGCGGCTTCCTCGTAGCCGGCGTCGATCGCGGTGATCGCTGCGGTCGCGGTGCGCAGGCAGTAGGGCAGGCTCGCGATCGCGGCGGCGATCACCGCGGCCTGCCAGGTGAACACCAGCGGCCTGCCGAACACCGCTTCGTAAACGCGGCCGATCGGTGAGTTCCGGCCGATCGATACCAGCAGGTAGTACCCGAGGACCGTGGGGGGCAGCACGATGGGCAGGCTCGCGAGCGCTTCGATCAGTCCCCGTCCGGGGAACGTGTGTCGGGCCAGTACGTAGGCTCCGGCGACCCCGACGACGGTGGTGATCAGGGTGGCGACCGCGGCCACGCGCAGCGACAGAAGGAGCGGGAACCAGTCGATCTCGCTCATCCGACGAGCACGCCGGTGGCCTGCTCACCCGGGAGCAGGAACCCGAACCTGCGCATCACCTGTCGGCCGTCCTCGGAGTTGACGTAGTCGATGAACCGGCCCGCGAGCTGCGCCCGCCCCGGATCCTGGGCAACCACGACCAGGTCCTGCTGCAACGGTGCGTGCAGGTTCTGGTCGAGCAGCGTCCACTGGCCGTCGCCGGCCTGGTCCGCAGCGAGCGCGAGCGACAGTGCGACGATCGCGACGTCGGCGTTGCCGGTCGCGGCGAGCCGTTGGGTGTCGGAGACGTTCTCGCCGTACACCAGCTTGGGCTCGACGGTGTCCCACAGGCCCGCGGTCTCGAGCGCCTGCTTCGCGGCAAGACCGTAGGGCGCATGCTCGGGGTTCGCGATGGCGATGATCCGGATGTGCTCGTCGTGGGCGACGTCGTCGAGTGACCGCCAGTCGCGCCAGGCATCGTCGGGCGACCAGATCGTGATCCGTCCGAAGGCGTAGGTGGCCTGCGTGGCCGGGTCACCCACGCCTGCGTCGAGCACCTGTTGCACGAAGGACACGTTCGCGGAGGCGTACAGGTCCATCGGCGCGCCCTCGATGAGCTGCTGGGCGAGTTGCCCGGACGACCCGAAGTTGAAGGCGACCTGTTCGCCGGTCGCGGACTCGAACGCCTCGCCGAGCGCGGTGAACGCCGGCATCAGATCGCTGGCGCCCGCGATCAGCAGCGGCCCGTCGTGGGTGACCGCCTGCGCGTCGCTGCCGCAGGCCGCTGCGCCCAGCACCAGTGCGCCCGCAGCGACCGCCAGGCCCCAGGCTCGAACGCGCCGGTGACAATGGGCCGTCAGGTCGGTGCTCGACATCGTCAGGCGGCGTTCGGGGTGCCGCTGTCGGTCAGGTCGTAGCCACCGATCGCATCCAGCCGGCGGCGGACGCGATCACCGGTGAGCTCGTCCACGAACGCGCGGACACCGGCGTGGTCGAGGTGCTCGACCGCGATCCACAGTTCCGAGACGTGGACCTCGAGCGGGTGGAACGCGAGGTTCATCGCGAGCGCGGCCGGCTCGATCGTGACCGCGACCAGCCCATCGGTCGCGCAGCGCCAGGCCGCCTCGGCGTGCCCGGCGGCCCGAGGCCCTTCCACGCTGGCCGGGTCGGTGCTCCCGCAGGCAGCGACCGCACGTTCGAACGCGGCCTGGGTGCCCGCGCCCGGCTCACGCTGGATCACCGGGACCCGGCCCGCCAGCGCATCCTCGACCCAGCCGGCCGGCAGGTCGGCGGGCGCGGCGAGGCCGACCTGCCATCTGGCCACGTCGAAGCGGCGGACGGGCACGGGAGCCTCCGGCAGCGTCCCGGCCCGGCCGTGCACGATCACGGCATGGCTGCGGCCCGAGGCCAGGGTCGTGATCGCCGCGGCGCTGGAGGTCGCGACCACCAGCACGCGCGGGCCCGCTGCGGCCTCGACCAGACCGGCAGTGAGCCCGATCGCCGGGTCGCAGCCCGCGACCACCGCCGCCGGCCGCTCCGTGCCGAACAGCTCCACCGACCCGCCACGCACCACCGCATCGGCCGCTGCCCAGCCTTCACCGGACGCGCCCGCCGGGATGCACACCCGCAGGTCCCCGACCCGGGCGAGCCGTACCAGCGCACCCTCTGACGGATCGGCGAGCACCCCGACCGCGCCGCCGGGGGCCGCCGCCAGCAGGTCCTCGACCGAGGTTGCCAGGGCACGGGCCAGCCCGACCGCGGCATCGACGCGAGGCAGATGACGGCCGGCCTCGAGCGCCCCGACCAGTTGACGGCTCACCCCCGCGAGCTGCCCGAGCTGCGCCTGTGTGAGTCCGCGCTCCCGGCGCAGTTGACGCACCCGTGCTCCGAACATCGCACCGACTCCCGCATCCTGGGCTCACGCGCGTAAGCCAGGATACTAGCATAAGGCGTGATTACTGGCGTACGGACCTGATGCCATGCCCATGACAGTGCCGCCGGGGGACTACGCTGCGCAGCCCTCCGACGACGGGAAGGCGCCCCGTGACCAAGCCCGACAGCCTGCACTTCACCGGAGAGCCCGAGGCCGACGAGCTGCTGGCGCGCGACCCCCTGGCGTTGCTGATCGGCATGCTTCTGGACCAGCAGTACCCGATGGAGCAGGCCTTCCTCGGGCCGTACAGGATCGTGCAGCGACTCGGGCGCGAGCTCGACGCGCGCGCGATCGCGGCCATGGATCCCGACGAGCTGCACGCCGTGTTCCAGCAGACCCCCGCGGTGCACCGCTATCACGGCTCCATGGCCAAGCGGACCCAGAAGCTGTGCCAGCACCTCGTCGACGAGTACGGCGCCGACGCCGGGGCGGTGTGGCGCGACGCGGAGACCGGCCGCGAGCTGTTCAGGCGGCTGAAGGCGCTGCCCGGCTACGGGGATGCGAAGGCCACCATCCTCGTGGCGTTGCTCGGCAAGCGCCTCGGGGTCCAGCCCGAGGGGTGGCGCGAGGCTGCCGGCGAGTACGGCAAGGACGGCATCCACCGCTCCATCGCCGACGTGGCCACCTTCGACGACATCGAGAAGGTCCGCCACACCAAACAGGTGTTGAAGGGCAAGGCCTGACGGACCATGCTCGCCGGTGGTCAGCCCCAGATGCCGCCGACGACGCCGAACAGGACGGTCGTGGCCAGCATCACGCCCACCATCAGCGTGGGGGTCCAGCCCCAGCCCTCGCTGTGCGGCCAGATCGGCAGCGCGAACAGCACCGCGAGCACCATGATGACGATGAAGGGGTAAGCCACGCAGGAACATCCGGATCGGGGCGCGAGGTGCCCGCGCAGGCTACCTCGCACCCGGGTGCCGACCCGCGCTCACGACGCGGCATGCTCCCCCAGGATCGTCGTGCCGGGCTGGAACGCGAACCACACGAACCAGAACGTGTCGTCGTGCGCCACGGCCTCGAGCTGCTGGCCGGTCATGGGCCCGTCCACGGCTTCACCGAAGAGGTTCCAGGTCGAGCCGGTCCGGCTGTCCACGAACCCGGTCGCCTCCCCGCCGGGCGGCGTGAACGTCAGCGTCCTCCCGTCCGCTGCCACCGGGCGGAACGCGCCGACCTGCCCGATGTCGTCGCCCTCGTCGATGCGGTCGCTGTCGAGGGCGCTGGCCTGACCGGGCGCCCACAGCAGCACGACCGGCTCCCCGCGCAGGTCGAGCTCAACGACCCGCTGCGCACGCAGGTGGTCGCGCACGACCGCAACGGCGTCGGGGTCAGCGCCCAGGCCCACCACCCGCTGCATCTGGCCGAGCCGCGCGTCGGTCGGCCCGCGGTACAGGAACGGCGTGCCGTCGTCTGCGTCGTAGCGCACGTACGGGTTGCGGCCGTAGTCGCGCTGCACCCCTGTGTCCCGGCCGAGCACCTGTGCGTTCGGGGTCGCGCGCGCCAGCTCGCCGAACCCGATGAGCTGGCTGGGAACCCGTTCGAGCACCTGGCCGAGGAAGTGGGCCCCCACGATCGCCTCGCCGTCGAACTGCTGCCACAGGTTGCTGTGCATGCGGTCGTACATGACCAGATTCGAGTGTCGCAGCCGGCCGCTGGTGCCGAACGTCAGCGTCTCCTCCTCACCACCGAGAGCCGGCGCGGCGGTGCGCTCGAACACCAGCCCGCTGTTGCACAGCGGGCAGTACGTGACCACGATCGGGACCCCCGACAGCTCGTCGTTGACGATCTCGTGCCAGGTCAGGATCGCCAGCGGATAGGCCTTGGTGCGCCCCTCGATGGTCACGACCTGGACCGGGCTGTTGTCGTTCAGCCACTCGCCGGCCGCCTCGACGCTCTCGAACATCGGAGCGTCGATAGGTGGGATGCCGTCCGGCGGGGGTCCGCCCGAGACGATGGTGTCCAGATCGACCGAGCTGGCCGGCGTGCACCCCGCCTGGAAGTACAGGACGCCGTCCTCGCAGTCGGCTGCCGCCCGGTCGACCCCCACGTCTGCCCCCACGTCGGCTTCGGCCTGACCGGTCCCGTCCGGTGGGGCGCCGCTGGTGCAGGCAGCACCCAGCAGAGCACCCGCAGCGACCAGCGCGGCGAGGCGGGCGGTCACTGCGGGCTCCGGGGGTACGTGCACGGCTTGTTCCCCTTCAGGCCACGTCGGCCCGCCGCAGGAACCACGCCGTGAGGGCCGTGCCCGCAGCCGCGACGGCCACCAGCACCCCGATCCCGTGGGCCGCCGAGGTCGGGAAGGCCAGGTTGCCCGTGCCCGCCAGGTCGGCGTACACCGACGCCGCGTAGCGCCGGAGCGAGAGCCGAGCGAAGGCCAGGGTGATGCTGGACGCCAGTCCCTCCCACAGCAGCAGGTAGGCCAGGCCCCACAGCAGCGACCGCGTGGTGCGCAACCCGAGCGCCACGAACAGCGACCCGTAGGCCGCGACCGCCAGCGTGCCGGCGACCAGCCCAGGGAGCAGCAACACGGGGCGTCCGCCGAGAACCGCCGCCAGGAGCAGGCCACCCACGACCGGCGCGCCGGCCGCGAGCAGGGTCGAGCAGACCGCCGAGGTCGCCAGGCTGAGCCGGCGGATCGGTCGCAACCAGACGTAGACCAGCGTGTGGTCCTCGACGAGGTCGCCGAGGCACGCCACGGCGAACAACAGGGTGACCACGGGGACCACGAACGAGAACGCCGTCTCGCCGATGATGTCAGCCACGACGCGGGGGGACGGCGAGCCGAGGTTGGTCAGCAAAGCGGTGAGCAGGAGCAGCCCGCAGGCCAGACCGGCGAACGCCAGCCGCCCGCGCGTCGCCTGCGCGCGCGTCAGCACCCGGACCAGAGTCGTGTTGATCACTCCCTGCCTCCGCCCACGAGGTAACGGAAGACGCTCTCGAGGTCCTCGTCCAGGGGCGCCAGTTCGAGCAGTCGCACATCCAGGTCGCGCGCCAGCGCCGCGATCCGCCGCCGCAGCGCCGGCGCGTCCATGGTGTCGACGACGATGCGGTCCGGCGGCTCCAGCGTGATGCCGTCCGCCGCACCCACGTCGACCAGCGCAGCGGCCAGCGGACGGGCCGGGGCGGCCCGGACCGCGATCCGCCGCGGGCGGTCGTCCATCAGGTCGCGGATGTCGTGGAAGTCACCCTCGGCCGCGACGTGCCCGCGCACCAGGAGCAGGATCCGCTCGCCGAAGCGCTCGACCTCCGACAGGACGTGGCTCGACACGAGCACGGTGCGGCCGTCGGAGGCCAGGGACCGGAACAGCCTGATCGAGGCCGCGCGCTGGCGCGGGTCCAGCCCGTTCAGGGGCTCGTCGAGCACCAGCACCTCGGGGTCGTGGACCAGAGCCTGCGCGAGCTTGACGCGCTGGCGCATGCCCTGGGAGTAGGTCCGGGTCGGACGGGCCAGGTTGGGGTCGAGGTCGACGCGACGCAGCGCATGCCGTGCGGCCGTGTCCGCGTCGGCCAGGCCGTGGAGCTGCGCGGCGAGCCGGACGAACGCCCGGGCATCGAGGTGGCCGAGCAGCTCCTCCTGCTGGGGTACCAGCCCGATCCGGCGGTACAGCGAGGCATCGGTCCGCGGGTCCGCGCCCAGCAGCCGGACCTCACCCTCGGTCGGGGCGGTCAGGCCGCAGATCAACCGCAGCAGCGTGGACTTGCCGGCGCCGTTGGGGCCCAGGATGCCGGTGAGCCCGGGTCCGAGCGCCAGCGACACATCGATCAGTGCGACCACGTCACCGAAGGACTTCGACACGTCGCGGATCTCGATCGTCGGGTCGCTCACCGGGTCACCTCCAGCGCCCGGTAGCGCCACCGGGTGAAAGCGGCGGTGCCCCCGATCCACGCGAGGGCCGCGAGCAGGACCGCCGGGGTGCCGATGTCGAGGTCACCCGGGCCGCCGTAGATGCGCAGCACCGCCTCGCTCGACGCGCTGGTGACATCGAGCAGCCCCCACGCATCCGGCCACTGCAAGCGCTGCACGAGCACGCCGCGCACGACCGTCCCGCTCCCGATCAGCCACAACGCGACCGCCGCCGCAGCCGCTGTTCGCCGGTCCGAGAGCGCGGACAGCGCGAGGCTGAGGCCGCCGAAGAGCAGGCTCAGGACGGCACCGGCCCCCAACACCCGCAGCACGGCGACCAGCGTGTCGCCGATGCCGACGGGACCGACCCCGAGCAGGATCGACCCGAGCAGGAGCAACAGGTTCGGCCCGATCGTCACGATCGCGAGGAACGTGGCGACCGCCGCCGCCTTGGCAAGCAGGTAGGTGTCCCGGCTCAGCGGCGACGCGAGGTACAGCGACAGCAGCCGCGAGCGCCGGTCGGGACACAGCGCCACGGGACTGCCCAGCACCACGAACAGCAGCACCGGCAGCGCCAGGATGCCCAGGAACTCCTCGCCTCCGGGCATCACCGCGTCGCTGAGCTCCCGCGGCACGAGCAGGATGAACCCGAGGAACACCAGGGCCGGGGCGTAGGCGAACCCGGCCACGGCGACGGTCAGGATCTTGGCCCAGACCGATCGGCGGCGGCCGATGAGCGCCCCGAACGTGTGGCGGGCAAGGCTGAGGACGGCGGCAGACGGACCCAGCCGGGGACCGTCGTAACGGCGGTAGCCGAGGTCGTGGATGCGCGCATCGCTCACCCCGTCTCCTCGGCGAAGAACAGCTCCTCCAGCGACGCGGTGCGCGGCTGCAGCCTCCGCAGCCCGAGGTCCAGCGACGCGACCGTGTCACGGACGATGTCGAGGTCGCCCAGATCGGTGATGCTCAACACGAGTTGCCGGGCCCCGAGCACGGCCGCCTCGAGCCCGGCTCGTCGCAACGCCGTGACCAGCGTGTCCCGATCGCCGTCCACCTCGAGCAGGTGCTCACCGGTCACGGCGCGCAATCCCGACACCTCGCCGCTGGCGCTGAGTCGGCCGCCGTCGAGCACGATCACGTGGTCGCAGATCAGCTCGACCTCGGAGATGAGGTGCGAGCAGACCAGCACGTGGATGCCGAGCTCGTGGCCGATCCGCCGGACGAGCTGGAGCATCCCGTCGCGCTGCATCGGGTCCAGGCCGTTGGTGGGCTCGTCCAGCAACACCAGGTCGGGGTCGTGGGCCAGTGCCTGCGCCAGCTTCACGCGCTGCTTCTGTCCCGTGGACATGGTGCCGATCGCGCGCAGCCGCTCCTCCCCCAGACCGACGAGGTCCAGTGCCTCCGCGGCGCGCAGGGCGGCACGCCGGCGCGGGATCCCGTGCAGCTCGGCCAAGTGCCGGACGAGGTCCTGGGCGCGCACGTCCTCGGGCAGTGCGTCGTGCTCCGGGGCGTAGCCGACCATCGCCCGCACCTCAGGGCCGGCGGTCGCCGGATCGCGACCGAGCACCTGCAGCCGGCCCTCGTCGGGCCCGTGGAACCCCAGCACCAGGCCCAGCAGCGTCGTCTTGCCCGCTCCGTTGGCCCCCAGCAGCCCGGTCACCCCGCCCGGGATCCGCACGGTCACATCGCGCAACGCGACCACGTCACCCCAGCGCTTGGTGACCTGCTCGGCGACGACCACGGCATCCATCGCCGCGCAACCTACGCGACGGCGACGGCGGTAGCGTCGGGGCCCCACCGCGAGACCGATAGGTGCGTCGTGAACCAGCCCCCACCCACCGAGCAGGTCCAGCCCGGCGTGTGGAGCGTGCCCGTGCCGATCCCCGACAGCCCGCTGGGGTACACGCTGGTGTACGCCATCGACTCCGAGCGGGGTCCGGTGCTCGTCGACGCCGGGTGGGACGATCCGAGCACGCTGAGCACCCTGGAGGACGGGCTGTCCACGGCCGGCTTCGCCCTGGAGGAGGTGTACGGGATCCTCGTCACGCACCACCACCCGGATCACCACGGCCTGTCCGGGACGGTGCGCGAGCGGTCGGGCGCGTGGATCGCGATGCACCCGGCGGATGCCGAGTTCGTGTCCCGGGCGCGCGAGTCGATCACCGACTACCTCGCGACCACGGCAGCCGTGTTGCTGCAGGCGGGCGCCTCCGAGGAGGACCTCGCCCGGCTGCCCTCCCAGGAACGTATCCAGGCGATGCAGCTCCGCGCGCCGGCTATCCCCAACCGCCTCATCGCAGACGGCGAGAAGGTCGACGTGCCGGGCTGGGCCGTCCGGGCGGCACACACGCCCGGACACACCCCCGGACACGTCTGCTTCGTCCTCGAGCGCTATGACGCATTGCTGTCCGGCGACCACATCCTCCCCGGCATCTCCCCCCACATCGGGCTGTTCGACGAGGGGCACGATCACGACCCGCTCGGTCTGTACCTGGCGTCGCTGGAGCGCTTCCGGGGCACCGGCATCCGTGAGGTGCTCCCCGCACACGAGCACCGGTTCCAGGACGCCGACGGGCGCATCGCCGCGCTGGTCGCCCACCACAGCGAACGGCTCACCGCCATCCGCGAGCAGCTCGCGGACGGGCCCGCCACCGGGTGGGACATCGCCACGCGCATGCCGTGGAACCGTGCCTGGCAGGACATCCCGCCGATGATGAAGCGCGCGGCGTTGGCCGAGGCGCTGGCGCACGTCCGGCATCTCGAGCACCTCGGCGTGATCGTCACCGACGACACGCACAGCCCGACGACCTACGACCTGGCCTGATGCCCGGTCCTCGCCGTCATGGCGTCCCGGTGCCGTACCCTTGCGGCCATGGACACCTCGCAGGGCACCGCGGTCGTCGGCTCGTGCAGCTCGCGACTCGAAGCCGAGTTGCAGCGCCACGTCCTCGAGCAGGCCGGGATCCCGTCGTCCCTGGGCAGTGACGACGTCGGTGGCATGCACCCCGAGCTCGCGTTCACGCGCTGCGCCACGCACCGGGTCATCGTGCCGGCCAGCCAGGTCGAGCGGGCACGCGCCGTGCTCGCGGACTTCGAGCCGGCCGACCCCGGGATCGACGAGATCGCCGCACAGGTCGGGCCCGGTTCGCACGCGACCTTCTGGATCGCGCTCCTGATCGCAGCCATCCTCGCCGGCGTCGTGATCAGCAACACCCTGAACGTCTTCACCGGGACCTGACGTACCTGCCCGGCGTGGCTGCGCGCCGGCGCACGCCCCGGTCCGGGCAGGTAGCGTGCGCCGGCGCGCGTCCAACCCGCGCGCCATCCTCTCCGCTGCCCACCGCCACGAGGCGTGCCGCCGATGAAGATCGCCATCCTGTCGCGCAACGCGTCGCTGTACTCCACCCGACGCCTGAAGGAGGCGGCCGAGCAGCGGGATCACGAGGTCCGCGTCATCGACTACCTGCGGTGCGTCATGGACATCACATCCCACCGCCCGGCCGTCCTGTACGGCGGCAACCCGCTCGAGCAGGTCGACGCCATCATCCCTCGCATCGGCGCGAGCCACACCTTCTACGGCACAGCCGTGGTGCGCCAGTTCGAGACCATGGGCGTGTACCCGACGAACGAGTCACAGGGCATCAGCCGATCGCGCGACAAGCTGCGGTCGCTGCAGCTCCTGGCCGCCGAGGGCGTCGCGCTGCCGGTCACCTCGTTCGCGCACTCGACCAAGGACATCGACGGCCTGATCGAGCTGGTCGGCGGGGCGCCGGTGGTCGTCAAGCTGCTCGAGGGCACACAGGGCCTGGGCGTGGTGCTGGCCGAGACCAAGAAGGCAGCCGAGTCGGTGATCGGCGCGTTCCGTCAGCTCAACGCCAACATCCTGGTGCAGGAGTTCATCAAGGAGGCCGGCGGCTCCGACATCCGGGCGTTCGTCGTGGGCAACCGGATCGTCGCGGCCATGCAGCGCACGGCCGTGCCGGGCGAGTTCCGCTCCAACGTCCACCGTGGCGGCAAGACCTCACGCATCCGGCTCACGCCCGAGGAACGGGCCACCGCCAAGCGGGCGGCCAAGATCCTCGGGCTGAACGTCGCGGGTGTGGACCTGATGCGCTCGAACCACGGCTCGGTGGTCGTCGAGGTCAACTCCTCCCCGGGCCTCGAGGGCATCGAGGCGGCCACGGGCGTGGACGTGGCCGGCGAGGTGATCGAGTTCATCGAGAAGAACGCCCGGTCCGGCAAGCAGCGCACCAAGGGTTCGCGGGGCTGACCCCGCCCCCGCGTGACCGAGGCGATCGTGGGGGTCAGGCGCTGCGGTGACCACGGAAGCGGCGCAGCCGCAGGGAGTTGCCGACGACGAAGACGCTGCTGAAGCCCATGGCGGCCGCAGCGATCATCGGGTTGAGGTAGCCGAGGGCGGCCAGAGGGATCGCCGCGACGTTGTAGCCGAATGCCCAGACCAGGTTGCCGTTGATGGTCCGAAGCGTCGCGCGTGACAGTGCGACCGCGTCCGCCGCCGCACGCAGGTCGCCCGAGACCAGCGTGATGTCCGCTGCCTCGATCGCCACGTCGGTGCCGGTGCCGATCGCCAGCCCCAGGTCGGCCTGGGCCAGCGCCGGCGCGTCGTTGACCCCGTCGCCGACCAGACCCACGACCCGGCCCTGGGCCTGGAGTCGCTTGATCACCGCGACCTTGTCATCGGGCAGGACCTCGGCGATGACCTCGGCGATGCCGACCTCGTCGGCGATCGTCCGTGCCGTGGTGGCGTTGTCGCCCGTGAGCAGCATGCTCGACAGCCCGAGCTCACCGAACGCCACGATCGCGGCGGCCGAACCGTCCTTGACCCGGTCGGACACCGCCAGGCTCGCCACGGCGATGCCGTCGACGGCGGCGACGACCGCGCTCCGACCCGCCGCCTCCGCTCGTTGCACCGCCGCAACGAGCTCGTCGGTGAGTGGCGCCGACTCCGCCACCCACGACGCACGCCCGACCCGGACCTCATGGCCGTCGACGCTCGCCACGACCCCGCGCCCCGGCACGTTCTGGAACGCGTCGACCGCAGGCAGGTCGGCGATGTCGTACCGCTGGCGCAGTCCGGCCGCCACTGCGCGCGCGACCGGGTGCTCGGAGGCAGCTTCAGCGGCTGCGATCAGTCCCAGGACGCCGGCTGCGGCGGTCACGTCGGTCACGTCGGTGAGGCTCATGTGCCCCTCGGTCACGGTGCCGGTCTTGTCGATCACGAGCGTGTCGATGCCACGGGCGCGCTCCAGCACCTCCGAGCCCTTGATCAGGACCCCGAGGCTGGCGCCGCGGCCGGTGCCCACCATCACGGCCGTGGGCGTGGCCAGCCCCAGCGCGCAGGGGCAGGCGATGACCAGCACCGCGACCGCGCGGGTGATCGCAGCCGACACGTCGATGCCGGCCAGCAGGCTGCCGATCAGCGTCACGGCCGCGATGCCGATCACCGTCGGGACGAACACCGCCGACACCCGGTCGACCAGGTGCTGGACCGGGGCCTTGCCGCCCTGTGCCTGCGCGACGAGCTCGACGATCTGCGCGAGCACGGTGTCAGCGCCGACGGCCCGGGTCTCGACGACCAGCCGACCGGACTCGTTGACGGTCCCGCCCACGACCCGGTCGCCGGCCACGACCTCGACCGGGACGGGCTCGCCCGTGAGCATCGAGGTGTCCACGGCGCTGTAGCCATCCACCACGACACCGTCCGTGGCGATCTTCTCGCCCGGGCGGACCAGGAACCGCACGCCTGGCCGCAGCTCGTCGACCGGGACCTCGGTGCCGTCTTCCAGCGTGGCTGTCTTCGCGCCGAGCTCCAGGAGCCGCCGGATCGCCTGGGACGAGCGGCCCTTGGCCCGGTGCTCGAACCAGCGCCCCAGCAGGATCACGGTCACGATGACGGCCGCGACCTCGAAGTAGACCTCGGCCTCGCCCGCCATCGCTGTCATGGCATGGCCGGCCTCGCCTGCCCCCAGGAACAGCAGCGCCACGACCGACCAGCCGTAGGCGACCGTGGTGCCCATGGACACGAGCGTGTCCATGGTGACCGCGCCGTGACGGAGGTTGGTCGTGGCGTTACGGTGAAACTCCCAGCCCACGCCGAACACGACCGGCGTTGCCAGCGCCCAAGCCAGCCACCGCCAACCGTCGAACATCAGCGCGGGGACCATCGAGACCAGGACCAGCGGCACCGTCAGGACCGTGCCCGCGATCAGGTTGCGCTCGAGACGTGCGGCCCTGCGGGCGTCCTGCGCCTCGTCGTCGGCGACCTCGGGGATCGCGTACCCGATCTCGGCGACGCGCTCACGGAAGCGGTCGACGTCGACCACGGCGGGGTCGTAGGTGACCCGCGCGCGGTGGGTGGCGAAGTTGACCTCGGCCGCCTCGACCCCGTCGAGCTTGCCGAGCGTGCGGCCGATGCGGTTCGCGCAGGCCGCGCACGTCATGCCCTCGACCGGCAGGGTGACGGTCGTCGGAGCCACGGCGGTGCGCTGCTCGGTGTCGTTCACGTGCGTTCCTCGGACGGGCGACTTCAAGGGTAGCACATACCCCTAGGGGGTATCCAGTCAACGGATCAGCCGGCGTCCAGCACGTCGACGACGAACACCAGGGTCTCGTTGGGCCCCACGGCGGGGGGCGCCCCGACCGAGCCGTAGGCAAGGTCGGGCGGCACCGCGAGGTGGCGCCGGCCGCCGACCTGCATCCCCGTGACGCCCGCCCGGAAGCCCTCGATCGCCCCGCCGGGGACGAGCTGGACCGTGCGGGGCGCCCCGAGCTCCCACGTGCTGTCGACCTGGTCGCCGGTGCTGAGCGCGACGACGACGAGGTGGACCAGGACCGTGGCCCCCTCGGTCACGGGCTCACCTTCGCCGACGACCAGATCCTCGACGAGCAGGCCCGTCGGTGCCGTCTCGGGCAGGAGAACCTCGGGCTTCGCGGCCAGATCAGCCGCAGCGGGGGGGTCCGCGTCGCTGGGGGTACTGTCCGTCCCGGGCCCCCGGTCGCAGGCGCCGACCAGCAGCGTGGCCGCCAGGATGCAGGCGATCACCCGCGAGCGTGCGCGCACACCGACCTCCTCCGGACCCGTCACGAGGCTACCCGCGCCCGTCGTTACGCTCCGGCGATGCTGCTCTCCGTCGCCCTGCTGGTCATCGGCCTCGCGCTGCTGACGTACGCCTCGGAGGAGTTCGTGACCGGGGCCGCGCGGATCGCGGTCCACCTG
>DASWKO010000257.1:0-6294 GCA_036396595.1 Nitriliruptorales bacterium
CTCGACATCCCGATGCCCGAGGGGGGGATCGCGCGCTCGTTCAGCGAGGCGCATCGGATCGCCACCCAGATCGGCTACCCGGTGCTGGTGCGCCCGAGCTACGTGCTCGGTGGTCGCGCGATGGAGATCGTGTACGACGAGCGCATGCTCGAGGACTACCTCGCCAATGCGGTCGCCGAGCCTCCCGATCACGATCCCTCGCATCCGTCCGGCCGTCCGATCCTCGTCGACCGGTTTCTCGAGGGTGCGATCGAGATCGACGTCGACGCCGTGTACGACGGCACGGAGCTGTTCGTCGGTGGTGTACTCGAGCACATCGAGGAGGCCGGGGTCCACTCCGGCGATTCCGCGTGCACGGTCCCCCCGATCACGCTGAGCCGCAGCCAGGTCGCCACCATCCGCGAGTACACCGAGGCCATCGCGCGTACCGTGGGGGTACGGGGCCTGCTGAACGTCCAGTACGCGTTGAAGGACGACATCATCTACGTGATCGAGGCCAACCCGCGTGCCTCCCGGACGGTCCCGTTCGTCTCCAAGGCGACCGGCGTGGACCTGGCCAAGGTGGCCGCGCGCGTCATGGTCGGCGACAAGCTGGCCGACCTGCGCAGCGAGGGCATGATCCCCGAGGGCGACGGCGTGACGGGCCCCCAGCCCGACCACATCGCGGTCAAGGAGGCGGTCCTGCCGTTCGACCGCTTCCCGGGGGTGGATTCGCTCCTGGGTCCCGAGATGCGCTCCACCGGCGAGGTCATGGGCATCGACGTGGACTTCGGTGCTGCCTTCGCCAAGAGCCAGGCCGGCACCGGATCGATGATCCTGCCCACCGGTGGCACGGTGTTCGTCTCGGTCGCCAACCGGGACAAGCGCAACATCGTCTTCCCGGTCAAACGGCTGCTGGACCTCGGGTTCGACATCGTGGCCACGGAAGGGACCGCCGACGTCCTGCGGCGCGCCGGCGTCCCCACCGAGGTCGTGCGCAAGGTCAGCGAGGAGGGCGACGGACCCGACATCTGCGATCTGATCGACGCCGGCGACATCGCGCTGGTGCTCAACACGCCGTTCGGGATCGGCACCCGCTCCGACGGCTACCACATCCGCCAGTCGGCGGTCAGCAACGGCATCCCGTGCATCACGACGATGGCGGGCATCCTCGCCGCGATCCAGGCGGTCGAATCGCTCAACACCGGGCAGGTCACGGTCCGTTCGCTTCAGTGGTACCAGGCCCGGCACGACGAGAAGCGCGGCCGGCCCTGGCGCGCGCCGGCCAGCGGCGACGCGGGAGCCGCGACGTGACCACCCCGATGCGGACACGCGACCGGCAGGTCCACGGACGTCCCGGCGACACCCCGCTGCGGGTGATCGCCGAGGTGCTGCACCGCAAGCGTGAGGGCGCGTACTGGAGCATCAGTGCCGCCGCCCCGGAGGTCGCCGAGCGCGCCCGCCCCGGCCAGTTCGTCAACGTCGCGGTGCAGGCCCAGAACGGGCTGCTGCGGCGGCCCTTCTCGATCTACCGGGTCTCGCGTCAAGGCCCTTTCGCCGGCACCGTCGAGTTCGTGTTCGACGCGCACGGGCCCGGCACCGAGTGGCTCACACGGATCGACTCGCACCAGCTACTCGACATCGTGGGTCCGCTCGGTTCGGCGTTCCCGATCCCCCAGCGTCAGGTCCCATGCCTGCTGGTCGGTGGCGGCTACGGCGTCGCCCCGTTGTTCTTCCTCGCCGAGGAGCTGACGCGCGAGGGCTTCCGCGTGGACATGCTCGTCGGCGCGGCCACCCAGGAGCGCATCTTCAACGTCATCGAGGCCAAGCGCATGACCGCCTCGGTGACGTTCACGACCGACGACGGCTCGTTCGGTGAGCGTGGCCGCGTCACCGACGTCCTGGCCCAGGTGGCCGAGGACTGCCGCACCAAGGTGGTGTACGGCTGCGGTCCGATGCCGATGCTGCGTGCCCTGTCCGAGACCTGCGGCGAGCTGGAGCTGCCGTGCCAGGTCGCGGTCGAGGAGCACATGGCCTGTGGCATCGGCGTCTGCTGGACGTGCGTGGTGCCCATCCGTGCCAAGGACGGGTCGATCCGCATGAAACGCTCCTGCATCGACGGGCCGGTGTTCAACGGAGGCCGGATCGCGTGGGAGGCGTCACGCTGGGATACCGGAGCGCCGCTGCCACCTGACGAGGCAGAGGCGCCTGAGCCCGAGCGGTTGAGCGACGCCGACCTGTGGGGGACGTGACGTGCCCGACGCCGTGACGATCCCCGAGGAACGGGTGGATCTCAGCGTCGAGCTGGGCGGGCTGCGGATGCGCAACCCGATCACGACCGCATCGGGCTGCTTCGCCTCGGGCCCCGAGGTGGACCGGTTCTTCGACATCGCCGAGCTCGGGGCGATCGTCGTCAAGTCGATCACCCTCGAGCCCAGGGAGGGGCTGCCGACGCCCCGCATGGCCGAGACTCCCAGCGGCATGCTGAACGCGATCGGGTTGCAGAACCCGGGCGTGGACCGCTGGATCGCCAAGGACCTCGCGTGGCTGCGAGGCAAGGATCTCCCGGTCGTGGTCTCGATCGCCGGCCGGACCGTCGACGACTTCCGTGAGGTCGCCCGGCGGTTGCGCCCGGTGCGGTCGAGCCTCGCGGCGGTCGAGGTCAACATCAGTTGCCCGAACGTCGAGGATCGCAACATCGTCTTCGCCTGCCGGGCCGAGCCGAGCGCGGCGGTCATCCAGGCGGTCGCCCGTGAGCTCGACCTGCCGCTGTTCGCCAAGCTGACGCCGGACGTCTCCGACGTGACCGAGATCGCGCGCGCGGTGGTCCAGGCTGGGGCGACGGGGGTGTCGTTGATCAATACGACGCTGGGGATGGCGATCGACATCGAGACGCGCCGACCCAAGCTGGCCAACGTCATGGGCGGGCTGTCGGGGCCCGCCATCAGGCCGATCGCGGTCCGCACCATCTTCCAGGTCCACCGGGCGCTGCCCGAGATCCCGATCATCGGGATGGGCGGGGTGCGAACGGCGGAGGATGCGGTCGAGCTGCTGCTTGCCGGGGCTTCCGCCGTGGCCATCGGGACCGCCAACTTCCTCGACCCGTTCGCCACGCAGACGGTGATCCAGGGGCTCAGAACGTGGATGGCACGACGCGGCTACCGATCCGTCGCCGACCTGCGCGGCCAGGTCGCGCTGCCCTGACGCGTGGGCTTCGCGGCGAGCCCGACCGGCACACGGTCGCGCGTTACGCTCGGCGGACTCTGTGCCACCCGAGGAACGCGCCATCCGGACGCCCGGCAGCAACCCGCTCATCGTCGCCCTCGACGTGCCTGACCTCGATCAGGCGATCGGACTCGCGCGCCGGCTGGAAGGCGAAGTCGGCTACTACAAGGTCGGGCTGGAGCTGTTCGGCGCCAGCGGTCCCCAGGGGGTCCGCGAGATCTCGCGGTTCGGGCCGGTGTTCCTGGACCTGAAGCTGCACGACATCCCCACGACGGTGGAGCGAGCCGCCCGCGTGCTGGGCGAGCTGGGTGTCGGGATGCTGACCGTGCACGCGTCCGGGGCCGCAGCGATGGTGGCTGCGGCGGTCGAAGGGCTGGCCGACGGGGCGCAGGGCAGCGGCCATCCCACCCCCCTGCTGCTCGCGGTGACGGTCCTCACCAGCCTTTCGGACGAGGAGCTGGCGAGCACGAACTCGCCCCCGGCGAGCGAGCAGGTGACGGCCCTGGCCCAGCTCGCGATCGGCGCCGGCGCACAGGGGCTGGTGTGCGCCCCACGCGATCTCGACCTGCTGCGGGGTAGCCTGGGTGAGCAGCCGGTCCTGGTCGTGCCAGGAATCCGGCCGGTCGGTGCCGGGACCGATGATCACGCACGGGCCGCGGCGCCGAAGACCGCGATCCAGGCAGGCGCCGACTACCTGGTCGTGGGCCGACCCATCGTGCGTGCCGCCGACCCCGTCACCGCAGCCCGCAGCATCCTCTCCGAGCTCGACGGCCGATGACGTCGCACGCGGTGCTCATGCTCCGCCGGTCGCGGCCGACGGGTCAACCACGACCCCTGTGCCGTCTGTGAGGTGACCCCGCTGGACAACGGACCCGTCCTGGCGGCGGGCACGTCCCCGGTGCCCGCCCAACGGCGCCGCACGCGCTTCGGGGTCGTGTTCGCATCGGCCGCGGTCGTGCTGGCGTCGGGTGCGTTGCTCCTCGGGCTCGTGGACGGCTTCGCACGCCCGGTCGTCGCGGCTGCGCTCGCGGTCGCATTGGTGGGCGCCAACCTCGCGCCCGTCGTCGCCTTCTCGGGCGGGCGGATCGAGGCTCTGACCCCGGTCGGGGCGCTGCTGGTCCCCATCGGGGTCCTGTTGCCGCTGCCCGAGGCCATCGTCACGTACGCCCTGGGGGAGACGCTGGGCGTGGTGCTGGCGCACCGGTTCGACAGCCACGTCGGCGGTCCCGCTGAGGACCGGGTCGTGCGGACGGGTTTCGTGGTCGGCAAGTCGATCGTCGGCGCAACGGTGGGGCTCGTGGCGATGGGGCTGGTCACGGGCCCCGAGCCCGATGTCCCGGCCCTGCTGCTCGCCGCAGTGGTCGGCGTCGGTGTGTCCACGGCCGTCGATCACACGGTCCTGGCCATCGTGACCTCACTGGTCCGGCGGGTCTCGCTGGTCCCCGAGGTGGTCCGTGGGAGCGGTCGCTTGGTGGCCGTCGCGTCCGGCGAGGTGGTGGTCGGCGCGCTCGTCACGGTGCTGGCGGTGCGCGAGCCCCAGTCGCTCGTGCTGGGTCTTGCCGTGCTGGCGCTGCTGGCCCTGGTGGGGGCCGCGTACGGGCGCGCGCACATCGAGCGCGAGCAGACGCGGCAGCTTCTGGCGCTCGCCGGGCACCTGCAGGAGGCCACGTCGACGGCTGATGTCGAAGCCGCCCTGCTCGCGGCCCTCGAGCGGCTGCTCCCGGAGGACCCGTTCCGCATCCAGCCGCAGCCACCGCACGACGACCAGCAGGGCTGGCGCCTGGCCGGGCAGGGCGCACCACGGTGGCTGTGCACGCCGCGGTTCGTGGACACCCGTGACTACGAGCAACAGCCGCACCGGCTCGTGTCTGCCGCCATCGCGCTGTCACAGGTCGCGCTCACGCGCGCCGCCGCCCAGGAACGGCTCGTGCAGCAGGACGAGCTGCGGTCGCTCGTGCTGGCCACGGTCGCGCACGACCTGCGCGCGCCGCTGGCGACCGCCGCCACCGCCATGGCCACGCTGGCCGCCGACATCGACGCACAGGACCCCGCGATCCGCGACGAGCTGATCGCCGTTGCGCGACGTGGTGTCGACCGGGTCGGGCGGCTCATGGACGACCTGCTGGACCTCGAGCTCCTCGACAGCGCGACCCGCGGACCCGGCCACGCGGTCGTGGACGAGGTCATCAGCACGCTACTGCTGGAGCTGGATGTCGAGCGTGTCGTCGTGGGCTACGAGGGATGCGGCGGGGTGGTTGCCCTGGACCCGGTCAGCCTCGGCCGGATCGTCGAGAACCTCGTCGTCAACGCGGTCAAGTACTCACCCGAGGCAGGCTCGGTCACGATCCGTTGCACGTCCGAGGAGGATAGGGGCGGGACGGTACCGGCGTCGGGCGTGCGGATCGCGGTGCAGGACCAGGGGCCCGGCGTCGCGGTGGAGCACCGTCACGACATCTTCGAGCCGTTCGAGCAGGTCGGGCACGCACGGGGCGGGAGCGGGCTGGGGCTGTACGTCGCTCGGCGCTTCGTGGAGACGTGCGGCGGTCGCATCTGGGTCGACGACGCCCCCGGGGGTGGGGCGGCATTCCACGTGTGGCTGCCCAGCCCGGTCTCGATCGGGCCAGCCGGACGACCGTTGACCGGCGCTCCGGCCGGTGGCTAGCGTCGCGGACCAGGCTGTCCGCCCACCCGCCGCCGCTTGGAGTCCTCGTGCCCGTGCCAGACCTGGACCGCGAGCAACGCCGAAAGGCACTGGAGAAGGCGGCGGAGGTGCGCCGGGTCCGGGCCGAGCTCAAGCAGATGATCAAGGCGGGCGAGGTCCCACTCGACGAGGTGCTCGCCAAGGCCGACGCCAACGAGATCCTGGCCAAGACCAAGGTGGTGGACGTCCTGGAGGCGATGCCCAACTACGGCAAGGTCAAGGCACGCAAGCTCATGGAGCGGCTGCGGATCTCGCCGACACGCCGGTTGCGCGGGCTGGGTGCCAACCAGCGACAGGCGCTGCTGGACGAGTTCGGGGACGCCGGGTGACGCACGCCCGCACCCGCGGCGTCCTGGTCGTGCTCAGCGGGCCGAGCGGCGTCGGCAAGG
>DASWKO010000258.1:0-5268 GCA_036396595.1 Nitriliruptorales bacterium
GGGTGGACTGCTCGACACGCTCGACCTCCACCTGCTCCTGAGGAGCCGGGGCGACCTCGGCCAACGGGGGCGTCGAGGGCGGGGGCGAGGACAGCGCGAACGTGACCGTGAGCGCGACCAGAACCAGCGACATCGCCCCGAAGGTCAGCGGCACACCCCGCCCGCGCCCACGCGCGCCCCGCCCCGAAGGTGGTTGCGGGTCTCCCCTACCCGGCGACGTCACGTGCGATCAGCCTCCCGAGACGGACACGAGGTCACAGCTCGACGCCAGCGCCGCGAGGCGGTCGGCGACGTCGTTGTTGGGCTCGGCGCGCAGCTCGACGACGAATGTGTCGGTGCCGTCCTCGCGCTCGTAGCGGACGCTCTCGCAGCGCAGCCCTTCGATCTCGCGCAGCGTGCGCAGCACCTCGCTGGGCGGCGCGCCCGGACGGACCACCAGGCGGACGGTCTCGCGGTCGGCACCAGCGCGCAGGCGCACCCACTCCCGGACCGGCTTGAGCAGCGCCAGCGACACCAGGACCAGCAACGTGGTCAGGCCGGCCTCCGCGATCATCCCCAGCCCGCAGGCCAGGCCGACCGCGACCGACACCCACAGCGAGGCACCCGTGGTGAGGTGCTTCACCGTCCCCCGACGCTGGACGATCATCGCACCACCGAGGAACCCGACGCCCACGACCACCTGGGAGGCGACGCGGGTCGGGTCGACCTGCACGTTGGTGCCCGCCCGGGGCGCGATGAACTCGTCGAACCCGGCCACGGAGATGATCCCGAACAGCGCTCCCCCCAGCGCCACCGTCAGGTGCGTACGCAGCCCCGCCGGCTGGTCGGCGACCTCGCGCTCGACGCCAATGATCGCACCGAGGGCACCAGCAACGAGCAGGCGGATGACGAACTCGAGCTCCACGCTTAGACCTCCGTCGAGGGGGGTTGGATCGGACCGATCTCGACCGTGGCGCCCCGCTCGAGCCGGTGCTCGGCGAGCCACCCGGTCGGCATCTGGAGGATCGCGCGGTACGTCACCTCGGGGTCCACGGCCACGCACGGTTCGCCCTCGACGCACGGCCGGATCCTCAGGACCGCCACGACCTCGCCGTCACCGCTGATGAACGCGTGGTCCAGCGCGATGGCCAGGTCGGCGGGCGAGACGCCGTCCGAGGTGTCCTCGGGGAACAACAGCAGCATCCCGGTGCCGCGCGGGACGTCGGCGATACCGTCCAGGCCCTGACGCAGCTCGGCGGGGCGGTGGGCGACCTTCACGGCCAGGACGTGGTGCAGGCCGTCGTCACCGGTGATGGTCACGGTCGTCTCGTCGAAGTTGTCGACGGGGGTCCCGAGGGGCGGGACCTCCTGCGTGTGGACGAACGACTCGACCGACGGAGGGGGGAACGGACGTGGGTCGCACGCCACGGCCAGCAGCGCCCACGCGGCCAGCCCCGCGACGACAGCGACTCGACGAGGCACGATCAACCCTCCACGAACAGTTCGCGGAGCAGGATCTGACCGTCCCGCCCGATCACCTCGTCGCGGGCGGTGCCCACGACCCCGTCGCGGACCAGCCACCGGCTGCGCGCGAACGTCACCGGGATCGCCGGGATCATGGCGCACAGCACGTCCTCGAGCTCGTGGTACTCCAGGCGGTGGTCCTCGCCACCGACCTGCCCGAGCTCGGCGAACAGGCGGGTGACGGTCTCGTCGGCGAAGCGGCCGAGGTTGGCCTGCCCCGCCTGGTCGGCGATGGCACGCAGGTAGCCCTCTGGCACGAGCCCGCTGTCGGCCCACGAGAAGCGGTAGAAGCCGTCGAACCCGGAACCCGACGTGGCCCGGTCGAGGTACTCGTCCCAGGTCAGCGCGACCGGTCGGACCTCGAGCCCGAGCGACTCCCGCCACTGGCGGGCCACCTGCTCGACGAAGGCCGCGTTGCCGAACTCGTCGTTGAAGTAGAACGGCAGGCTGGTCCCGGCCACCGCCACCGGCGACGCCCCGTCAGGTCCCACCACGACCTGCTCACGCAGCAGCGCGCGGGCACGCGCCACGTCGCCAGCAGACGGCAGGAGCTCCTGGCAGTACCGCGCCCCGTCACGCTCGACCGCCTCGGCCGCGTGGATCGAGGTCGCCGCCAACCCGTCGACCTGCGTGTCCTCGACCGGCTCGCGCTCGTGATACGGACCAGCGCTCGGAGGAGTGAACGAGGTGGCGGGCAGGCGCGCCCCGTCGTGCAGTGCCGCTGCCAGCGCCTCACGGTCCAGCGCCAGCGACAGGGCGTGGCGGACCGCCAGCTCGTCGAACCGGTCACGCGCTCCGACCTCGATGCCCAGCGCCGTCTCGAGCCCGCTGACCGGGAACCCGACGTACTCGACCGACGGGTCGGGGCCCTCGACCACGTCCGGCCCGAACTGCTCGGCGACCGCTCCGTAGCGCTCGGTCGGTACGTTGGCGACGTCGACCTCACCGGCTTCGTAGGCCGCGAGCACGGCCGTCCGGTCGTCGTACAACCGGAACTCGACCTCGTCGACGTACCCGTTGCCTGCGTTGGTGACCGCCGACGAGAGGCCGTCGAACTGCTGGTCGCGAACCAGCCGGATGCGGTCGCCGTCCGGGTCGTAGGGCTGCGCGAGCTGGTAGGGCCCGGCGCACACCGGGTCGCGCGAGAACGCGAGTGGGTTGGCCTCGAAGGCGTCCGCGCTGAACGGCGCCAGGGCGGGGTGCGCGAACTTCCGGATGAAGTGGGGCTTCGACGTCTGGAGCCGGACCTGGAAGCCGTACCGCTCCAGCGTCTCGACCCCACCCATCCGCGACGGGCGGTCCTCGCCCTCCTCGAGCTCGCGGCCGCTGAACTTGGGGAAGCCGACGATGCCCTCGAGCATCCCCTGCAGGTAGCTGCCCTCCTGCGGGTCGGCCAGCCGGTGCATCGCTTCGAACACGTCGTCGGCCGAGAGCTCGGTCCCGTCGTGCATGATCACGCCCCGGCGCAACTTGAACGTCACCGCCTTGCCGTCCCCGGACACCACGACCTGTTCCGCCAGCCCGGGACGGAACTCGCCGGTCTCCGGGTCGATGTGTACGAGCGTGTCGCACACGAGGCTGGACACGAGCTGCCCACCCGGGCTGGACGCCAGCGTGGGGTGGATCGATCCGGGGCGGACGATGCCGACCTTCAGCGCCCCGCCCTCGCGCGCGTGGCTCGCCGCGGCAAGGGGCGGCAGCACCTCGTCGACCGGCACCGAGATGCAGGCCGAGCCGAGCAGGCCGGCGAGCAGGGCGCCAGCGACGCCCCGTGAACCCGACCAGCGACGTAACGAGCGCGAGGTCGTCTCCGCCTTCGGCTCCGACGCTGCTCGACGCCTCACGAGCCGTCACCTCCGGCCCGCTGCGGTGCCTGCGCGATGCGCACGGTCGAGATCCGGATCGGGACGGCGGCGACGGTCTGGCCGTCGCTCGGCGTGGTGACCATGACGTTCTCGTCGAGGACCAGGCCGCCGAACTGCGGGGCGATGAGGTACTCGCCCTCGAACCGCGCGAGCTGGTGGCCGAGGAACGCGGTCTCGGCCGAGACGACCGTGCCCTCGATCTTCACCGGCCAACCCTCGACCCAGGTCCCGCACGCGTTGATCACGACCGGGCTGAACCCGACGGTCGAGGTGTAGTCGATGGTGGTCACCCCGTCGCTGCTGGTCGCGGCGAACGTCGCCCCGCCCTCGACGGGGAAGTCGACGAGCTTCATGCCGGGCGCGGGGGGGTGGAAGCCGCTGGCCGATTGGCGGTCGGACTGGGTGAGGTACAGGCCGGGCTGCGTCGGGCCGGCCGGGGCGCCCTCCGCGCGGTCCAGCGCGGGGTCCGTCTCGGGCGGCAGCGACCCGGTGGGGTCGCTGGGAGGCGGCACGACCGGCTCGCCGATGACGATGCGGTACGAAGCGGTCGACGACCGCTCCCCCGCGTCCCACACGACGTCGAAGGTGTACGGCTCCACGCCGGCGGCGGCCGGCTCGGCGACGACGTCGGTGACCGTGCGGGTCGTCTTCAGCGGCAGCACAGCGGCGTTCAGCGGGATGTCCCCCTCCTCCGGGGGGACCGTCGGCAGGCCCTCGCTCTGGTCGGGGTCGACGAACAGCACGACGCCCGCGGTGTCGTACTCGTAGGTGGCCTCGGCTGGCGGCGCCTTGGGCGGCGACAGCGCGCTGTCCTCCTCGGCGATCTCGATCTGGGCCGGCGGGGCGCACGGCCCGGGCTCGAACGTGATCGGGGACGGGAGGGGTGGAGGCGGCAGCGGGGCAGGGCGCGAGCGCGGGACCGTGACCCGCACCGGCATCGCCGGCGGGATCACCTCGGTGACCACGCGCACGCGCTCGCCCAGGACGATGTCCACCGTGCGGTCGTTCATGCCCACGACCAGCGCTGCCTCGGGGCCGGCACACGCGGCGCCGACCAGCCCCAGGCAGGTGGCCAGGACGACCACGCGGGTGCGTGCGGTGCGCGAACGGGAGCGACTCACGGCGCCCCCCTTCTCGGGTCGAGCGGCGGGGTGTCGGTCGGTGGCTTGAGCTCGTCGACGTCCTCGCCCCGCTGGAACGCCAGCAGCGCGGCCAGCACGGCGTCGGGCTGCCGGAACTCACGCCCCGCGGTCATGAGCTGGAACGAGGACAGGTCGCGTGCGAACCAGAGGTAGAGCGTCTGCTCGGGCACGCGCTTGACGTAGACGCGCTCGCCGCCGAGCCGGATCAGGTCCTGCGGGTCGATGAGCAGCTCGCGCAGCATCCCGTTGCGGAGCTGCTCCGGGCGCTCGCGCACACCCGGCTTGAAGGCGGCCGCCTCGAGTGTGCCCACCACCAGGCCCGAGTCGTCCTCGCCTTCGCGGACGGCGTAGAACGCACCGCCAGCAACCAGCGCCTGGCCTTCGGCGTCGTAGAAGTCGAACACCTCCTGCGCGGATCGGAAGTGGTCGAACGTGTAGCCGGGCAGGTGTTCGGGGACCTCGGGCAGCTCGAAGCTGGCGGGCGCGGCCAGGCTGACCGTCTGCACGCCACCGGTCACCGCGATCATCACGAGCATCGCAACGACGGTGGCTGTGGGGATCAGCACGCGCAGCGAGGGCACCCGGAGGTAGCGGCGCCACCCGACCGTGCGGCGGCGGCGTGGCCGCCCCGAGATCTGCCCCGCCCACCCACGGCGGAGGAACGCCGGCAACCGGCGCCAGCGGCGGGCACGCAGGGTCTCGGGGGCGACCTCACCCGTCTCGATGGCGATACGGCGCTTCTGGCGCCGCTTCCAGCC
>DASWKO010000259.1:0-4532 GCA_036396595.1 Nitriliruptorales bacterium
GCTTCATCCTGGGGCTGGGCTCGCAGATCAAGGCGCACATCACCCGTCGGTTCTCGATGGAGTGGTCGTCGCCGGCCGCGCGTATGCGCGAGTACGTCCACGCGCTGCACGCCATCTGGGACGTGTGGGACGGGACGTCGGACCGGCTCGACTTCCGGGGCGACTTCTACGAGCACACCCTGATGACGCCGTTCTTCACGCCCCAGCAGCACGGCTACGGCCGTCCGAAGGTCGCGCTCGCAGCGGTCGGACCGCTGATGACCCAGGTCGTGGGCGAGGTGGCCGACATCTTCCTCGCGCACGGGTTCACGACCGACCGGTACCTGCGCGACCACACGCTGCCCAACCTCGAGCACGGTGCGAAGGCGGCCGGCCGCAGCCTGGAGGACATCGAGGTCGCCCTGCCGGTCTTCGCCATCTGCGGTTACACCGCGGAGGAGGCGGCAAACAATGAGGCCCTGGTGAAGGGCCAGATCGCGTTCTACGGCTCGACCCCGGCCTACCGCCCCGTCCTCGAGGCGCACGGCTGGGAGGATCTGCAGCCCGAGCTGAACGCTCTGAGCAAGCAGGGCGAGTGGGGCGCGATGAGCGAGCTGGTCACCGACGAGATCCTCGAGGCGTTCGCCATCCGTGCCGAGCCCGACGAGCTGGGCAGCCGGATCCGGCAACGGTTCGGCGGACTCGCCGACCGCATCAGCCTCTACTCGGCCTTCCAGTTCCGCGACGGCGCCGGGCCCGAGGGTGGGGCCGGGGCCTGGGACTCGTTCTACGCCCAGCTTCGTGGCGAGACCTGAGCCATGTGCGGGTAGGTGTGGTCGGTCGGCGGGCTCAGGTTCTGCTTGACCGCGCGGGGGCTGATCCAGCGCAGCAGGTTCAGCTTCGAGCCCGCCTTGTCGTTGGTGCCCGATCCCCGGGCTCCTCCGAAGGGCTGCTGGCCCACGACCGCGCCGGTCGGCTTGTCGTTGACGTAGAAGTTGCCAGCCGCCTGGCGCAGGTGGGTCCCGGCGTCGCGGATGGCGTCGAGGTCGGTGGCGAACACGGCCCCGGTCAGCCCGTACGGGGACGTGGTGTCCACCAGCTCGAGGGTCGGCTCCCAGTCGGCGTCGTCGTAGACGTACAGGGACAGGATCGGCCCGAACAGCTCCGCGGACATCAGCTCGTGCTGCGGGTCCTGAACCTGGACGATCGTCGGCTCGACGAACCACCCCTCGGTGTCATCGGTGCCGCCGCCCACCAGGACCGTCACGCCGTCGTCGGCGCGTGCGTCCGCGAGGACACGCTCGTGCCGGCGGAACGCGCCCTCGTCGATGACCGCACCGAGGAAGTTGCGCAGGTCCGCCACGTCGCCCATCGGCAGCGATGCGGTCGTGTCCAGCAGCGGTTGCTCGATCTGGCTCCAGAGGCTGGCGGGCACGTAGGCGCGGGAGGCGGCTGAGCACTTCTGGCCCTGGTACTCGAACGCCCCGCGCACGAGCCCGGTGATCAGCGGCTCGGGGTCGGCCGAGGCGTGTGCGACCACGAAGTCCTTGCCTCCGGTCTCGCCGACGATGCGCGGGAAGGTCCGGTAGCCGTCGATGTGGTCGCCGATCCGCCGCCACATGCCCCGGAGCACGCTCGCAGATCCGGTGAAGTGCAGGCCGGCGAGGTCGGGCTGCTCGAAGCAGACGTCGCTGACCAGCGCCCCGTCACCGTGGACCAGGTTGATGACCCCATCGGGCAGGCCGGCCGCCTGCAGCAACCGCATGAAGAAGTGCGCGGCGAACGCCTGGTTCTGGGACGGCTTCCACACGACCGTGTTCCCGCACATGGCCGGGGCGGTCGGCAGGTTGCCGGCGATGGCGGTGAAGTTGAACGGTGACACCGCAAGGACCAAGCCCTCGAGCGGGCGGTGGTCGAGCTGGTTCCAGACACCGGCGCCGGACGCGGGCTGCTCGGCCAGGATCTCGGCGTAGAAGACCGCGTTGAAGCGCAGGAAGTCGATCAGCTCGCACGCCGCGTCGATCTCGGCTTGTTGCACCGTCTTGGACTGGCCCAGCATCGTGGCGGCGTTGAGCGTGTCACGCCAGGGCCCGCTGAGCAGCTCGGCGGCGCGGAGGAACACGCCCACGCGTTCCTCCCAGGAGGCGGCCTCCCAGGCCGGCTTGGCACGGCGGGCGGCCGCCAGCGCGTCGGCGACGGTCGCGCCGGTCGCCCCGTGGACGGTCGCCAGGTGCAGGTCCCGGCGGTGGGGTGCGCGGACCTCGAAGGTCTGTCCCGTCGTCACGTCCTCGCCCGCGATCACGCAGGGCGCCTCCAGCGTGTCACCCGACAACTGTGCCAGCCGGTCCTCCAGGGCCGCGCGCCGCGGGTCGCCCGGCGCGTAGCCGTACACCGGCTCGTTCGATGGCGTGGGTGTGATCGCGCGGGCGGTCGGCATGGCCAAGCTCCTGGTCGCTCGCGTCGAGCCTACGAGCGCGCAGGCGGTGACGGGCGCAAGGCGGCACTACGCTGCGGGAGATCCGAACGAGGAGTTGCCGTGCCGACGGTCGGCGTCGACCTGGGTGGGACCAACGTGGTCGCGCTCGTGCTCGACCAGGACGATCAGGTGCTGGGCCGCACGACGATGAGGACGCCGAGAACCGAGGACCGGGGAGCGGTCCTGGAGGTCATGGAGGCGGCGATCCACGATGCACTGAGCCGTGCCGACCTGAGCATCGGGCAGGTCGACGCCATCGGCGTCGGGACTCCCGGTGTGGTCGTGGACGGCAGCGTCGGGGGGGCCTCCAACGTCGCCGGTTGGTACGAGCGGTTCGCCCTGTCGACGCACTTCGCCGAACAGGTGGGCATTCCCGTGCGCGTCAGCAACGACGTCAACGCCGCGGCGATCGGCGAGCACCGGCTCGGCGCCGGACAGGGCTACGAGGACGTGCTGGTGATCTTCGTCGGGACCGGCGTGGGCGGCGGACTGATCCTCCAGGGCGAGCTGTTCGAGGGCAAGTTCGGCGGTGCGGGCGAGTTCGGTCACACGGTCGTCGTCCGTGGCGGAGCGGTGTGTCCCTGCGGGCGTCGCGGCTGCGTCGAGGCGTACGCGGGACGGCGCGCGATGGCCCAGAAGGCCGAGCGGCTGGTCGCGGCCGGTCGCGAGACCATCCTGTTCGACGTCATGGATGCCCAGGACAAGAACCGGCCGAGCTCCGGGGTGTTCCGGGACGCACTCGACAAGGGCGATCCGATGGCCGCCGACCTCATCGACGAGGCAGTCGAGGCGCTCGGGGCCGGGGTCGGCTCGGCGGTGAACCTGCTGGACGTCGAGCTGGTGGTCATCGGCGGCGGGCTGGCGGACAAGCTCGCGCCCCAGTTCATCGGGCGCATCGAAGCGGCAGCCCGTCCCCACCTGTTCCTCCAGCCTCCGCACGTGGGGTTCGCGCCCGCGGCGCTCGGCGACCAAGCCGGGGCGCTGGGTGCCGCACTGCTGGCCCGGCACATCCCGTAGCCGGCGTGCCGGACGGGTCCGGGTTGGGCGCGGCGGGGGGCGCTCGGGAACACTGCCGACCCACGCATTCCCGGCACTGCGACCGCGACAAGGACGTGCCCGTGAGCCACCTCGACCACGCCCGCACCATCGTCGGCGCGCTGCGTGCCACGGTCGACGCAGCGGCCGGTCACCTGGCCGCCGCGACCGAGAAGGACGGGCTCGTCTCGGTCAGCAAGATGGACGAGCGCCAGACCGTCCTGTACGACCTGGCGTCCATCGCCTCCAGCGTGAAGGCCGCCGAGGTCATGCTCGACTACGGCCAGCAGGGCGAGCGAGAGTCCAAGCTGGCGCTGGCGTGGGCGGCCGACGTGCACGCCGACCTCGGTGGGCGGATGGCCGGACGGTGGGACGCGATCGGCGTGGACCCTCACGCCAGCGGACTCTGGGACGACGCCGTCATGGTGGCGGTGGCTGCGGGACGCGACGCCGCGTTCCTGGCGGCGTTGGGTGACGCGGTCATCGCGGACAAGCAGGCCGGCCCGCGCCACCTCCCCGAGGATCTGGAGATGGTGCGCGACACCTTCCGTCGCTTCGCCGAGGACCAGGTGATGCCGATCGCCGAGGAGGTCCACCGTGGCGACCGGGACATCCCCGACGAGATCATCAGCGGTCTGGCCGAGATGGGCTGCTTCGCATTGTCGATCCCGGCCGAGTACGGCGGCATGGCCGAGGGCGGCGAGGACCAGCTCCTCAACATGGTGCTCGTGACCGAGGAGCTGTCGCGCGGGTCGCTGGGGGTGGCGGGCTCGCTGATCACCCGTCCCGAGATCATCGGCACCGCCATCGAGAAGGGCGGGACCGAGGAGCAGAAGCAGCGCTGGCTGCCGACCATCGCCTCCGGCGAGAAGATGTGCGCCGTCGCGGTCACCGAGCCGGACCATGGCTCGGACGTCGCCGGGGTCAAGACCACCGCGACGCGTGACGGCGACGACTGGGTCCTCAACGGGGTCAAGACCTGGTGCACCTTCGCGGGCCGGGCCGAGTACCTGCTGGTGCTGGCGCGCACCGACCCGGACGC
>DASWKO010000260.1:0-15170 GCA_036396595.1 Nitriliruptorales bacterium
GCTGCGCGGACCGCAGACCGCCTGCGTCGTGAGCCGCCCCGGCTGCGCTACCCGCGCTGGGGCTGGCGTCGGGCCGTGCGGTTCGCCGTCGAGCGACGCATGTACACCCCCCAGTACCTCACGCTCTACACCCGCTTCGCGCGCCACGTGCTGTCACGCAGGGTCCGTGGCCACCACGTCGAGTTCCAGGGCATGGTGTTCACGGGCAGGCGCGTCGAGCTGCACGCCCGCCCCGGCCACGGCCGGCTCGTGCTCGGTCCGTGGTGCTGGATCGGCAACGACAACAAGCTGCGGGCCCACGAGGGCCAGCTCACGCTGGGCCCCAAGGTGGTGATGGGCCGCGACAACGTCGTCAACACGTACCTCGACATCGAGCTCGGCGAGTATTCGCTGTACGCGGACTGGATCTACGTGTGCGACTTCGATCACCGCTTCGACCGGCTCGACGTGCCGCTCAAGGACCAGGGCATCGTGAAGTCGCCGGTCCGCGTCGGCCCCGACGTGTGGGTCGGGGAGAAGGCCTCGATCCTGCGGGGAGTCGACATCGGCCAGGGCTCGATCGTCGCCAGCCACTGCGTGGTGAACACCGACATCGAGCCGTTCTCGATCGTCGTGGGCGTCCCCGCGCGCGTGGTCGGGTCGCGCCTGCCCGCCGGGATGAGCATCGAGGAAGGTGTGGCCTTGCTGCGACGCGGCGACGCCATCCCCGGCGACCCGGTCGAGGGCGGAGCGACGTGAGCAGGCTCCGGGAGCGCCTGATGGGCACGCGCGACCACCTCGGGTGGTGGACCGTGCCGGTGTTCCTGGCGGTCGGACTGGCGGGAGCGGTGCTGGCCGGTGGTCTGGCGGTCATCTACTACGCCGCGCAGGTGGGGGCGCTACGCACGGAGACGCGCTCGGCGCGCGACGAGGCGAGCAGCGCGCGCGACGAGATCCGGGAGGCGACCGACGAGGCGCTGGCCACCATCAACGAGCAGGTCGAGGAGGTCCGGCGATCGCTGGTCAGCGACCTGCCGGTCGCAGACGCCTCCGACGCCGGGGTCGTGGTCGTGCGCGCGTTCCCCGGCCCCGCCCCGCAGCAGCAACCCCCGCCCGAGTCCGCTTCCGAGGCCCAGGCGAACAGTGCGAACCAGGAGGATCCGCCGCCGGCCGAGGAGCAGCCGCAGCAGCCCGAACCGCCGCCGGACCGTGGCGCCCCGACATTCGGGTCGGCCTTCCCGGTCGTGCGTGACGGCGGCACGACCTTCCTGGTGACCTCGTTCGAGGTGGTCGAGAGCCCCTACGACGCGGGTGCGTTCGTGTCCGACATCGAGGTCATCGCGGCGGACCGGACCCTGCGCGCCACCGTGCACTCGTTCGACCCCAACCTCGATCTGGCCCTCTTGCGCGTCGGCGGTGATTTCGACGTCCCTGCCTGGCGGCCGCTCGAGGAGGGCCTGGTCCCCGGGGACAAGCTGTGGGCCGTCGGGCTGACGCCGACCCTCAGCACGGCGCAGGTCGGTGGCACGATCGCGGCCATCGACCCGCGCGTCCTCGTCAGTGACGTCATCGTCCCCGACTTCCTCCGGGGCGGCCCGCTGGTCGACCTCGACGGTCGGGTGGTCGGCATCGCGACCGCGGCGTACCGGCCCTATGGCAACGCGGACGGGCAGGCCAGCGTGCCCATCCGCGTGCTGTGCGAGCGGCTTCTGCGCTGCACGGCCGAGCAGCAGGGGGGGACCGAGGGCCGGACCGACCCCGACGAGACTGACGCGGACTGACGCGGACTGTCCGTGCAGCGTCCGTGCGCTGCGAGGACGGGGAGTGCGCAGGTCGCCCGAGGCAACAGGAGTTCGGGCGCCGACGGCGAAGGGGTTGCGCCGGACGACGCGGGCATGCGGCTCGATGGCGCCGTGTCGCCGTTCAACCAGCTCAACCGAGCTCAACCAGGAGACGACCGTGACCATCGACCTGTCCAACCGCACGCTCGGCGCGCTCGCCGTGGCCGCGCTCGCGGCCACCGTGCTCATCGCCGCGAACGAACCGGCCAACAAGACCAACGTGGCGGCTGCCGAGAGCGAGGTGGCGTTCGTCGTCGACCAGCCCACCGAACTGCTGCACGAGACGCTGCGCGTGTCCAAGCCGCAGGATCTGATCCTCGCGGTCACGGCCGAGTGCTCGATCCTGAGCGAGATCACGACCGTCGGCAACGACACCGCCAGCACCAACGGCCAGCTCCGGCTGTACATCACGATCGACGGTCAGCACGTCCCGGTCTCCGATGCCGACAAGGACGCGGGTCGGGTCGTGTTCTGCGACCGCGAGTACCAGCGGACGACCAGCCTCTTCGACGACCCGGATGCGACCATCGAGGACTACCTGGCCACGCGTTCGGCCAACGCGTTCAACTGGGTCGTGCTCGGCGCCGGTCACTGGGACGCCGACGGCGACGGGCTGCTCGACGTGACCGTCTGGGCCGAGTACGACGAGACCAACGTCGGCGAGGAGAGCGACTCCACGGGCGTCATCGGCAACCGGACGCTCATCATCCAGCCGACCCACGCCAAGAACAGCGAGACGCTCGGTTCCGACTGACGCCGCCGTCAGCCGCCGTCATCCCCCTCGTCGCAGTTCTGGATGAGGGGGATGCAGCCGCCGCCATCGTCGGTGCCTCCGCCGGTCGGCAGACCTGGGCCGCCGTCGTCATCGCCGCCGCCGTCGGTGTCGCCGCCGTCGGTCGGTGAGGGCTCCTCGGTCGGTGAGGGCTCCTCGGTGGGTGAGGGCTCCTCGGTGGGCGAGGGCTGGGGCGGGGCGTAGGCCGGACCGACGCGGCGGCGACCGCGCCCGTCGAGTTCACCGGGTTCGAGGAAGCTGTTGGGCGGGACCTCGGCCAGAACCTGCTCGGCGACGTTCTTCCAGATCAACGCGGGGATGGTGCCGCCCTGGACCCTGCCGAACCCCTCGATGTTGCGCAGCACGCACTTGGGATCACGGGGGTTGCTCTCCGTGACGCCGCCGCAGTAGCGGTGACCGACCCAGACCGCGATCGCGATGTCGGGCGTGTAGCCCACGAACCACGCGTCGACCTCGTTGTTCGTGGTGCCGGTCTTGCCCGCCTGGGGCCGGCCGATGTTCGCGCGCCGGCCCGTCGAGCGTTCCACCACCTGCTGCAGTGCCTTGGTCGTGGTCCGCGCGATGTCGGCCTCCAGGGCGCCGACGCAGCGACCCTCGTCGCGTTCGGCCAGGTCCTCGGCGCGCGCTTCGAGCTCCTCGCCGGTCAGGGGGCGGGGAACCTGCCTCATCCCCAGCGTCGTGGTCACCTCGACTGGTGGGACCACGTCCATCTCGCCCGCGGTGGTCACCCCCAGGATCGAGCGGGCCGGGCAGTGGATGCCGTCGTTGGCGAGCGTCCCGAACGCCGAGGCCATGTCCAGTACCGACGCCCCACCGGCGGTTCCCTGGCCAGGGCACTCCTCGGGGTTGGGTAGCACGTCGGCGTCGCATGGCGTCCCCAACGCGACCGCGGGGTTGGCCCCGAGGTCGTTGCGCACCCCGATGCGGTGCGCGAGGTCGACGATCGCAGGCCCGCCCACCTCGCAGGCGACCTGCGCGTACACGGTGTTGATGGACCGGATCAGGCCCTCCTGCATGGTCAGCGTCCCGCTGCCACCGCCGCTGGGCGACCAGGTCGGGCTGCCGGCCGGGTAGTCCCTGCACGCCGCGGGCGTCAACCGGATGGTGCTGGGCGCCCGGTAGGGCTCGGTGGGGGGGATGCCCTGCTCGAGCGCGGTGAGGAACGCGACCGGCTTGAAGGTGGAGCCGTTGGGGCGGTCGCCCTGCAGCGCGAGGTCGACCTGCTCCTGTGCGAAGTCGCGGCCGCCGTAGACTCCGAGGATGTCGCCGGTCCTGGGGTCCAGCACGACCACGCCCGCGTCCACGTCGGCGTTGTCGCCCTCCTGTGGAGGCAGCTCCTCGGCGACGGCGGCCTCGACCATGGCCTGGACGTCGGGGTCGATGGTGGTCGTGACCTGGAGGCCGCCGGTCAGCACCGCGTCGCGGCCGTAGTTGGCCTCGAGCTGCTGGCGGACGTACTGCACGAAGTACGGGTGGCTGACCGGCGGGCGCTGCCGGGGGCGGATCGCCACCACCTCGCCCCGGGCGGCGCCGGCCTCGTCGGGGGTCAGATAGCCCGCCTGGACCAGCTTGGCCAGCACGTCGCCGGCACGCGTGTGCGCGCCCTCGGGGTCGACCCGGGGGTTGCGTCCCGATGGGCTGGGTAGCGTCTGGGCCAGCAGTGCCGCCTGCTTGGGAGTCAGCGCGGACGCCGGCACGTCGAAGAAGGTCAGCGCCGCTGCCTCGATCCCGTACGCGCCCTCGCCGAAGTACACCGTGTTGAGGTAGCGCTCGAGGATCTCCTGCTTGGTGAAATCGCGCTCGTACTGCACCGAGAGCACGGCCTCCTTGACCTTGCGCACGATCGTGCGCTCGCGTCCCACCCCCTCGAGGCCGTTGCGGACGTACTGCTGCGTCAGGGTCGAGCCACCCTGCTGGATCTGGCCCGTCAGCACGTTGCGGAACACAGCCCGGATCAGCGCGGTCGGGTCCACGCCTTCGTGGCCGAAGAACCGGGCGTCCTCGTTGACGACCACCGCCTGCCAAGCCACGTCGGCGACGTCCTCGATGGTGACGAAGCGCCGGTCCTGCTCGGAGGTGAACCGCGCGATCACGGCACCGTTGCGGTCGTACACCACCGAGGGGGTGTTCAGCGACGCGGGATCGGGCAGCTCCCACTGCGCCTGCAGCGCGACCCACGCCAGGAACGCGGTCAGCAGCGCCACGGACAGCGAGGCACCGAGCCCGACCGTGACGAACCGCCGGAGGAACAGCCGCAGGTCCATCGTGCGCAGCGTACGCCCGAAGCGATCACCGCCCCCGCCTCGCCCACGATCGAGTGTGCTCGTTACTACCTCATGACGCAGTAACTGGCACACCCGATCAGAGGAGGGGTGGGTTCCCATCGGACGGGCCGGTCGGGCCTGCGGGGTGGGGCGCTCGCTCCTAGTCTCGGATGCGAAGCCGATCGACAGGACCCCCGTGCCCGAGCATCCCGCCTGGCGAGACGGCCGCAGCCGGGTCGCGATCCGCAACGTCGCCCCCGAGATCGACGGCGGCCGGTTCCCGGCGAAACGGGTGGTCGGCGAGCAGGTCGAGGTCACCGCGGACATCTACACCGATGGGCACGACGCGGTCGGCGCCGTCGTGCGCTACCGCACGGCCGACAGCGACGAGTGGACCGAGACGTGGATGCAGGGCCAGCTCAACGATCGCTGGACCGGCAGCTTCACGGTCGAGGAGCTCGGCGGGCACGTGTTCACGGTCCAGGCCTGGGTCGACCACTTCGGCACCTGGCGCCGTGACCTCGTCAAGCGCGACGACGCCGGCGCGGTCACGCAGCTCGACCTGGCGGCGGGCGCGCAGCACATCGCGGGCTTCGCGGACCAGACGGCCGGCCGGGACGCCAAGCGGCTGCGCGAGCTGGCCGAACAGCTTTCGGACGAGGATGCCTCGCTGACGTCGCGCATCGAGATCGCGCTGGACGACGAGCTCGAGGAGCTGGCCCGGCGTCACGATCCGCGCCGGTTCGCCTCGACCTACGAGCGTGAGCTCGACGTCCGGGTCGAGCGCGAGGCAGCCCGGTTCTCCACCTGGTACGAGTTCTTCCCGCGTTCGACCGGGCCCAAGGGCCAGCACGGCACGTTCCAGACCGCCCAGGACGTGCTGCCCTACGTCGCCGAGCTCGGCTTCGACACCGTGTACCTCCCGCCGATCCACCCGATCGGCAGCGCCCACCGCAAGGGCAAGGACAACACACTGGACGCCGGCCCCGACGACGTCGGCTCGCCGTGGGCCATCGGAAGCCCCGAGGGTGGCCACACCGCGGTGCACCCCGACCTCGGGACGATCGAGGACTTCGACGCGTTCGTGACGGCCGCGCGCGAGCACGGCCTCGAGGTGGCGCTCGACGTCGCGATCCAGTGCGCACCCGATCACCCGTGGGTCGCCGAGCACCCCGACTGGTTCCGGACGCGCCCTGACGGCTCGATCCAGTACGCGGAGAACCCGCCCAAGCGCTACCAGGACATCTACCCGCTCGACTTCGAGTCCGACGACTGGGAGAGCCTGTGGCGGGCCGTGCGTGACGTGTTCCTGTTCTGGCTCGACCACGGTGTGCGCACCTTCCGGGTCGACAACCCGCACACCAAGGCGTTCCCGTTCTGGGAGTGGTGCATCAGCCAGGTCCACGGGCAGCACCCGGACGCGATCTTCCTGTCCGAGGCCTTCACCCGGCCCAAGGTGATGTACGAGCTCGCCAAGCGCGGCTTCAGCCAGGGCTACACGTACTTCACGTGGCGCGTGCACAAGTGGGAGCTGCAGGAGTACTTCACCGAGCTGACCTCCCCGCCGGTCGTGGACCACTTCCGTCCCAGCGCCTGGCCCAACACCCCCGACATCCTCCCGGAGCACCTGCAGTACGGCGGGCGCCCGATCCACGTCCAGCGCCTGATCCTGGCCGCGACCCTCTGTGCCAACTACGGCCTGTACGGGCCCGCGTTCGAGCTGATGGAGTCGCGGGCCACGATGCCCGGCAAGGAGGAGTACGCGGCGTCGGAGAAGTACGAGCTGAAGGACTGGGACCTCGCGGCACCCGCGTCGCTGCGGGAGGTGATCGCGCGCATCAACCGGATCCGTCTGCGCCACCCGGCGCTCCAGCAGGACCGCACGCTGCGGTTCCACCCCACGGACAACGACGCCCTGCTGGCCTACACAAAGTCGCAGCGCGAGGACCTCGTGCTCGTGGTCGTCAACCTCGACCCGCACTGGAAGCAGGCGGGGATGGTGCACCTCGACGTGCAGGCCCTCGGCCTCGACCCCGACGAGGGCTACCTGGTGCACGACGAGTTCGGGGCCGCCCACTACCTGTGGCGCGGCATCAGCAACTACGTCGAGCTCGATCCCCACACCGCTCCGGCCCACGTGTTCAGCATCCGGCCGCACGTACGGACCGAGCGCGATTTCCCGTCCTTCGCCTGACCCGCCCGGGCCGCGCGACCGCCGACCCCGCAGGAGCATCCGTGTCCACCGAGCTCAGCGACGACCCGCTCTGGTTCAAGGACGCGGTGATCTACCAACTGCACGTCAAGGCCTTCCGTGACAGCAACGCCGACGGCGTCGGGGACTTCAAGGGCCTGACCGAGAAGCTCGACTACCTCCAGGATCTGGGCGTCACCGCCGTGTGGCTGCTGCCGTTCTACCCCTCGCCGCTGCGCGACGACGGCTACGACATCGCCGACTACCAGGGCGTGCACCCCGACTACGGCACGCTGCGCCAGTTCAAGCGGTTCGTGCAGGAGGCCCACGGCCGCGGCCTGCGGGTCATCAACGAGCTGGTCATCAACCACACCTCGGATCAGCACCCCTGGTTCCAGCGCGCCGTGAAGGCCCCGAAGGGATCCCAGCACCGCGACTGGTACGTCTGGAGCGACACGCCGGACAAGTGGGACGACGTCCGGATCATCTTCCAGGACTTCGAGCCGAGCAACTGGACCTACCTGGCCCAGGCCGACCAGTACTACTGGCACCGCTTCTTCCACCACCAGCCGGACCTCAACTTCGACAACGCCGAGGTCCGGTCAGCCGTCAAGCGGGCGCTCGACCACTGGGCCGCGATGGGGGTCGACGGGATGCGGCTCGATGCGATCCCCTACCTCTACGAGCGGGAGGGAACCAACGGGGAGAACCTGCCCGAGACCCACGCATTCCTGAAGGAGCTGCGCGCCCACCTCGACAGCAAGTGGTCCAACCGGATGCTGCTGGCCGAGGCCAACCAGTGGCCCGAGGACGCCGCCGCCTATTTCGGCGACGACGACGAGTGCCACATGAACTTCCACTTCCCGCTGATGCCGCGGCTGTTCATGGCGATCCGGCAGGAGGACCGGTTCCCCATCCTCGACATCCTCGAGCAGACGCCGGATGCGCCGGAGAACTGCCAGTGGGCGGTGTTCCTCCGTAACCACGACGAGCTCACGCTCGAGATGGTCACCGACGAGGAGCGCGACTACATGATCCGGGCCTACGCCCGCGATCCGCGCATGCGCATCAACCTGGGGATCCGGCGGCGGCTGGCCCCGCTCGTCGAGAACGACCGGCGCCAGATCGAGCTGCTCCTGTCGCTGCTGTTCGCGATGCCCGGGACGCCGGTCCTGTACTACGGCGACGAGATCGGGATGGGCGACAACGTCTACCTCGGTGACCGCAACGGCGTGCGCACGCCCATGCAGTGGAGCTCGGACCGCAACGCCGGCTTCAGCGACGCCAACCCGCAGAAGCTGTACCTGCCCACCATCATCGACCCCGAGTACCACTACGAGACCGTCAACGTCGAGGCCCAGAGCAACAACTCGCGGTCGCTGCTGTGGTGGGTGAAGCGCCTGATCGCGATGCGCAAGCGCACGCAGGTGTTCGGTCGTGGCGACATCAGCTTCCTCACGCCCGACAACGGCAAGGTCCTGTCGTTCACCAGATCGCTGCCCCCCGAGGACGATGACGGTCGCGGCGAAACCGTGCTGGTCGTGGCGAACCTCTCGCGGTACGTACAGCCGGTCGAGCTGGACCTGTCCGAGTTCCGTGGGCTGACGCCGATCGAGATGTTCGGGCGCACCGAGTTTCCGCCGATCTCCGAGCGCCCCTACTTCCTGACGCTCAACCCGTACGCCGTCTACTGGTTCTCGGTCGAGGAGTACCGACCGGGGTTCACCCTGACACCCCGGCTCGACGAGCCTCCCGAGGCCCTACCGGTCGAGCACCCGGTGGTCACCACCGCAGGTGCCTGGACCGCGCTGCTGAAGGGCAAAGGTCGGGAGCGGCTGGAGTCCGCACTGCCCGTGATCCTGCTGCCACGGCGCTGGTTCGGCGGCAAGGCGCGCGGGATCCGCGAGACGACGATCACCGATGTCGTGCCCGTCGGTATGGGCAAGACCGATCCGGTCCTGCACCTGCTGGTCGTGCACGTGGACTACACCGACGGCGAGCCCGAGGACTACCTGCTGCCGGTGTCGTTCGCCGAAGGGGTCAAGGCCGAGCGGCTGCGCGAGGAGCACCCGCGCACGGTGCTGGCCGAGGTGAAGGGCCAGGGCAGCAAGGGCCAGTCGGGCGTGTTGTTCGACGGCCTGTTCGACGAGGAGGCTGCCACCGCGCTGCTGGACCTGATCGCGCGCAAGCGCACGGTCAAGGGCGGCGGCGCCACGCTGAGCGGGCGCCGAACCAAGCTGTTCGGCTCCCGGACCGAGGTCGGGCAACTCACGCCGCACGTGCTGCGGGGCGAGCAGTCCAACACGTCGATCGCGTTCGGTGACCGGTACATGATGAAGGTGCTGCGCCGGCTCGAGCCCGGCCGCAGTCCCGATGCCGAGGTGAGTTCGTACCTCACCGAGCAGGTGGGCTTCCCGCACACCCCACCGTTGTGCGGCGAGCTCGAGCTGACGCCATCGAACGGTGAATCGCGCAGCCTCGCGATCCTGCAGAGCTACGTCCCCAACGAGGGCGACGCGTGGAGCTACACGATCGACGCGCTGCGCCGGTTCTGCGACCGGGTGATGACCGAGGAGACGCAGGAGCGGCCTGGCCTCGCCGACGCGCCGAACGTGGTCCAGCTCGCCCGCGAGGGTGTGCCCGACGCGATGGCCGACATCGTGGGGACGTACCTCGACGCGGCGATGCTGCTGGGTCAGCGGACCGCCGAGCTGCACATCGCGCTGGCCACCGATACCGGCGACAAGGCGTTCGCCCCCGTCGAGTTCACCACGCTGCACCAGCGCGGGCTGTACCAGTCGATGCGCAACGCCGGCCGTCGCAACCTCGCACTCCTGCGCAAGGGGGCCAAGTCGCTGCCGCCCGAGGTGCGCGAGGTCGCCACCGAGCTGGTCAACCGCGAGGCGGACGTGCTGTCGCACTTCAAGGCCGTGAGCGACACCAGGATCGAGGCGGTCCGCACCCGGACCCACGGCGACTACCACCTCGGTCAGGTGCTGTGGACCGGTCGCGACTTCGTGATCATCGATTTCGAGGGTGAGCCGGCCAAGCCCGTGGGGGAGCGCCGGCTCAAGCGCTCGCCGCTGCGTGACGTCGCCGGGATGCTGCGGTCGTTCGACTACGCGGCCTACGCGGCCCTGTTCGACCAGCTCGAGCGCGGCGGTATCGCGGACGGGTCCGAGGCGGCGGCGGCACTCGAGGCGTGGCTGCGCCACTGGGCGCTGTGGGTCGGGGTCGCGTTCCTGCGGTCGTACCTGGCCACGGCCGAAGGTGCCTCCTTCCTCCCCGAGGACCCCGAACACGTTCGCACGCTGTTGGAGGCCTACCTGCTGGAGAAGGCCACCTACGAGCTCGGCTACGAGCTGAACAACCGACCGGACTGGCTCCGCATCCCGCTCCAGGGGGCGCTGGGTCTGCTGAACCGGGAAGGCTGACGATGAGTCGCAGGCGCACGGACGAGACGCCGGATCTGGCTACGCGGGCGCCGACGGGTCCGCACGGGCCCGACGGCGCCGAGCCCACCCCCGCCGAGGAGGCATTCGCGCGCAAGGCTGCCGCGGAGGCCGCAGTACGGCGGATGCCATCGGTCGCACGGTCCCGTGAAAAGCCCACCGAGGTGCCCGGCGACCACGAGATCACCGAGTTCGACCTGCACCTGTTCAACGAGGGCAACCACGTCCGGCTGTACGAGAAGCTCGGAGCCCACCGGGTCACCCGGGGCAAGCAGGAACCGGTCATCCAGTTCGCGGTGTGGGCGCCCAACGCCAGGACCGTGTCGGTCATCGGCGACTTCAACGGTTGGGACCCGAGGTCGCACCAGATGGCTGCGGTCGGGTCGTCGGGAATCTGGCGCACCGAGGTTCCCGACCTCGGCAACGGCACCGTCTACAAGTACCGGATCGTCTCGCGCGGCGGCTACCAGGTCGACAAGGCCGACCCGTTCGCCCTGCACGCCGAGACCCCGCCCAACACCGGCTCCAAGGTCTGGCAGATGGACCACGCCTGGGGCGACGCCGAGTGGATGGCGTCGCGGGCGCAGCGCCAGGCGCTGGACGCACCGATGTCCATCTACGAGCTGCACGTCGGCTCGTGGCGCAAGTACGAGGACGGCGGGGGGGCGGGACACGGACTGAGCTACCGGGACCTGGCCGAGCCCCTGATCGAGCACGTCCAGCGGATGAGCTTCACGCACGTGGAGCTGCTGCCGATCATGGAGCACCCGTTCGGCGGCTCGTGGGGCTACCAGACCACCGGGTTCTTCGCGCCGACCTCGCGGTTCGGGACCCCCGAGGACTTCGCCCACCTCGTGGACCGGCTGCACCAGGCGGGCATCGGGGTGATCCTCGACTGGGTCCCCAGCCACTTCCCGAACGACGAGCACGGGCTGAGCTACTTCGACGGCACGCACCTGTTCGAACACGAGGACCCGCGCCAGGGCTTCCACCCGGACTGGAACTCGCTGATCTTCAACTACGGGCGCAACGAGGTCCGCTCGTTCCTGATCAGCTCGGCGCTGTCCTGGCTGGACCGGTTCCACGTGGACGGGATCCGCGTCGACGCCGTCGCCTCGATGCTCTACCTCGATTACTCGCGTCAGGACGGCGAGTGGATACCCAACGAGTGGGGGGGCAACGAGAACATCGAGGCCATCGAGTTCCTGCGCCAGCTCAACAGCCAGATCTACGCCAACTACCCCGACGCCCAGACCATGGCCGAGGAGTCCACGGCCTGGCCCATGGTCAGCCGCCCGACCTACATCGGCGGGCTGGGCTTCGGGTTCAAGTGGGACATGGGGTGGATGCACGACACGCTCGAGGTGTTCCAGCGTGATCCCGTCTACCGCAAGCACCACCACAACCAGTTGACGTTCCGCGCCGTCTACCAGTTCACCGAGAACTACGTCATGCCGCTCAGCCACGACGAGGTGGTGCACGGCAAGGGCTCGATGATCGACAAGATGCCCGGCGACGACTGGCAGAAGTTCGCCAACCTGCGCACGCTCTACGGCTACCAGTTCACCCTGCCGGGCAAGAAGCTGCTGTTCATGGGCGACGAGTTCGGGCAGCGCTCCGAGTGGAATCACGACGTGTCGCTCGACTGGGCGGCGTTGGAGGGTGAGCAGCACGCCCAGCTCCTGCGCTGCGTCGGCGACATCGCCGGGCTGTACCGCGACCTGCCGGCGCTGCACGCCCGTGACTGCCACCCGGAGGGCTTCGAGTGGGTCGACGCCTCCGACTGGGAGCACAACGTCCTGAGTTGGATCCGCCGCGGCGAGAAAGCCGAGGACGTCGCGCTCGTGCTGGCCAACTTCACGCCGATCCCGCGGCACAACTACCGGGTGGGGGTGCCGGTCAGCGGGTTCTGGCGCGAGCGTTTCAACTCCGACGCCGGGATCTACGGCGGCTCGGGCCAGGGCAACCTCGGCGGCGTGGAAGCCACCCCGCTGCCCCACCACGGCCGGTCGCACAGCATCAACGTCACCCTGCCCCCCCTGAGCCTGCTCGTCCTCGTCCCCGTCCCCATCGAGTGTGCTCGTTACTCGCATATATCGCGGTAACGAGCACACTCGATCAGTGGGGGGCGGCCGTGGGCGTCGGGGTGGGTTCCCGCCGGGCTCGATATGTGGTTCTCACAACATCGGCACCGAGAAGTTCAGGGAAAGTCGAAGGATTCCCGAGGACTTCTGTCGAAACCCCTACGTAACGTCGCTGGGCGAGACGAGCGCCCGGAGGTGGGTGACGGTGGACACCCGGAAGAGGAGGCAGATCGTGGGTCGCAGGCATGTCCGAGGAGCGGTCTGGCTCGCGGCGTTGACGATGGTCGGGGTCGCGTGCTCCGGCGCCCCGCGGAACGACGCTGAGGACCCGGCCGGCTTGGCGATCGCGGACGAGCCGGACGACGGGGACGACGGGGGCGACACCACCGGCACGGACACGACCGCGACGACCGACGGGGGCGACACCTCCGACAGCGGCGTCGAGCCCGGCGAGGGCACCGCGGGCGGTGGCTCCACTGGTGGCGATGCGTCCGGTCCGGCGACCACGACGGGCGGGGGGTCGGGCGCCACGTCCGGCGGCTCCACGTCGACGACCGGCGGCAGCACCACCACGACCGGCGCAGATACGACCGGCGCAGACACGACCGGTGGCGCGCCCCCGCCCTCGGGCCCCTACAGCGCCGAGCGGGCGACGGTCGGCATCACCGACGACGAGATCTACCTCTGTGGTCATGCCGCCCTGGTGTTCGCCGAGGCGTTCGACGTTCGCGAGGAGGATCTCAACATCTACTGGGAGATGATCAACACCGAGCAGGGCGGCATCCACGGGCGCAAGGTCCGCTTCGACTGGGAGGACGACGCCTACAACGGCAACCAGGCCATCACCGCCGCGCAGACCTGCAACGCGCGCAACCCGTTCGTGCTGCTGTCGGGCTTCGGCTTCGACCAGATCCCCGGCGTGCGGACGTGGGCCGAGAACAACGGCGTGCCCTACATCCACCACATGGCGGTCGAGCCGACCCAGAACCCGACGCACTCGTTCGGCTTCCTGCCGTCGGTCGAGCAGACCGGGACCGCGTTCGGCGAGTACATCGCGACCCGTCACGGAGCCAAGCGCGTCGGGATCATCGCGCTCGAATCCGAGAACTGGAGCCCAGGTCACGACGCCGCCGTCGCCGAGATGGAGCGGCGGGGCGTGAACATCGTGCACGACTTCGAGACGGCGCGGAAGGGCTCTTACCAGCAGGAGATCTTCGCGCTGCAGCAGGACGACGTCGAGGTCGTCTGGGTCTGGGAGAACGCGCTGTTCTCGGGCAACATCATCGAGCAGGCCAACCAGCAGCAGTACTTCCCCACCTGGGTCGTGTTCCCGTTCCAGACCACCCTGGACATCGCGACCCCCCGGTCGCCCATCGAGGGGGTCTCGGCGTGGGCGCCGTACGCACCCGGTGGCTTCGGCGAGAACGACGCGTACGGGCACAACGCCGACATCGAGCTGTTCGAGGCCGCCTACGCCACGTACCGGCCCGGTACCGAGCCCAACTACCTGCTCTACGTGACGTGGACCGGGCTCAAGGCGATGCACCATGTGCTCGACGAGTGCGGCGCCGACTGCGACCGCAACCGGCTGCACGCGATGCTGAGCTCGGGCTACACGGCCACCCCGCAGGCTGACCCGCTGTGGCGGCCCAACTGTGCGGTCGACTTCGGCTGGAGCCGGTCGTACGGCAGCCACTACGGCGGGTTCTCGTTCTACGCGCAGGAGGTCCGCGACCATCCCGGGTTCGGCCCCGCGTTCACGCCGACCCGGTACTGCTGGACGCGCTACAGCTAACGGGGGCGCCCCATGTCACAGGCACTGATCATCGGCGTCTTCAACGGCGCCATCTACGGCCTGCTCGCGCTGGGCATCGTGATGATCTACCGGGGCACGCGCGTGCTCAGCTTCGCGCAGCCCGAGCTCGGCACCGTCGCCGCGTTCACGACCTGGTACTTCGCGGCCGAGCAGGGGTGGCCGTGGCTGGCCGCGCTGGCCGTGGCGCTGACGGTCGTGGCGCTGGCCAGCCTCGCGTTCGAGCGGCTGGTCATCCGCAGGATGGCGCACGCGCCCCGGCTGGCGGTCACCGTGGCCACCGTCGGCTTCATGCTGCTGACGCTGGCGGTCGAGGCCAAGGTGTGGGGCGGCAGCCCGCGCAAGCTGCCGCACCCGATCGACGGCAGCCACCGCGTGCTGGGCGTGTTCATCAGCAACACGCAGCTCATCGCGCTGGTGACGCTGGCGGTCCTCGGGTTCGGGCTGACGTGGTTCCTGCGCCGCAGCGACTTCGGGCTGGGCGTGCTGGCGGCCTCGCAGGACGAGGAGGCAGCGCGCCTCAACGGCGTACCGGTCGCGCGCGTCTCGGCGTTCACCTGGGTCGTGGCGGGGGTCCTGGCCGGTATCGCCACGGTGCTGATCGCCCCGACCATCGGGTCGGTCACGTTCGGGATGACCAGCGAGCTGTTCGTCCCGGCGCTGGCGGCGGCGCTGCTCGGCGGCCTGACCAGCCTGGCCGGCGCGTTCGTCGGCGGCATCGTCGTCGGCATCGGCACCGAACTGGCCCAGTTC
>DASWKO010000261.1:0-19685 GCA_036396595.1 Nitriliruptorales bacterium
GGACCGGCCGCCACCGGCGCACGGTCGCGCCTGGTGGTCCCCGCGGCGGTGGCTCCCGGAGCCGCGGCGCGCGGTTGCCGGCGTCCTGGCGTGCACCGTGACCGTGGCCGTGCTGATCGTGCCCTGGATCGTGCGCAACCAGCGTGAGGTCGGTGTGCTCGCGCCGATCACGACCCAGGGCGGGTTCGTGCTGGCCGGGATCTACTCGTCCGAGGTGACCGATCTCCAGACCTCCGACTGGGGCGGCTGGGACGTGATCCTCGTGCTCGAAGAGCTGTTCGGCGCCCCGGACGAGGCGACCGTCGATGCCCGGCTCAGGCAGCGGGCGCGGGCGTGGATCACGTCGCACCCGCGCGAGGCAGCCTGGCTGGTGGCGCTGCACGCGGTGCGCTACCTCGACACGTACTGGGCGATGGACGACCGCATGGACACTCAGACGCCCACCGGGTCGCGCATGCTGAACGGGGTGGTCGTGGCGTCGTGGTGGCTCGTGGCGGCGCTCGCCATCGTCGGGCTGGTCCGCCTGAGGCGTGCGGGGGCATTGTGGCCGTGGGTCCCTGCACTAGCGACCTGGCTGGTGTTCCTGGCCAGCGGCCTGCTGCTGGCCGCCGCGACCCGGTACCGCGCCCCGTCCGAGCCGGTGGTCGTGGCTCTGGCCGCGCTGGTGCTGGGTGGCTGGCGCGCCCCCGAACGGTCCGAGCCGTGATCCACGCACCGTGCGCCGTCTGCGGCGGCGACGAGCCGACGCCCGCGTTCGACGTGGGTCGCTGGCACGTCGTCGCCTGCGGGGCCTGTGGCCACCGCTACGTCGACCCGCGTCCCGACGGCGAGGTGCTGCGCACCGAGGTCTACCACGAGCACTACTTCGCCAACCCCGCCTTCCACGCCACCGACGGCGACGCCTACCACGGGTACATGGACTACCGGCGTGACCGGCCGCACATCGAGGCCCGGCTGCGCGAGGTCCTGGACCACGTCGAGGCCAAGCGGGCACCCGGGCGGTTGCTGGATGTCGGGTGCGGGTTCGGGTTCTTCGTCGCGCTGGCACAGCGCTCGGGCTGGGACGCGTGGGGAGCCGAGCTGAACCACCACGCGGTGGCATGGGGACGCGAGCACGTCACCGACCGCGTCGTCGAGGCGACGGTCGACGACCTGCCGTTCGAGGACGCGTCAATGGATCTGGTCACGCTGTTCGACGTGATCGAGCACCTGCCCGACCCCGCGCACGACCTGGTCGAGGTGGCACGCGTACTGCGGCCGGGAGGGCATCTGGTCGTGGCCACGCCCGACGCCGGCTCCCTGGCAGCCAGGGTGCTCGGCGCGCGCTGGCTCGAGGTCCAGCGCGCGCCCGAGCACCTGCACTTCTTCGACGTGCCGGGGTTGTCGCGCCTGCTCGCCAACGCGGGGTTCGCCGCGATCGAGTGGCACACGATGGGCAAGATCACCTCCGTGCGCACGGTGCTGGCCGACCTGAAGTTCTCCGCCCCGCGCCTGTTCCACGCGCTCGAGCGCGGGCTGGACCGCCTGGGGGCGGCCGACCGGGTCGTCGACGTCGATCCTCGCACGAAGTTCTGCGTCTATGCCCGGAAGGGCGATCAGCGGGACCCGACCCTGCCAGTGCGGATCCAGCGGCGCCGGCCGGTGCTCCGGCTGCTGGGCAGCGGGGTCAGCCAGGCCGGCCCGGCGACGTGACGGGCTCCAGCCGGACCGCCTCGAGGTGCACGGGGGCCCCACGCACCTCCAGGCCCAGGCGCAGGAAGCCCGAGCCGAGCTCGAACGGCTCGCCGACGGCGGAGCCGGGCTCGCCGTCCGGCGTCATGCGCACGACCGGTCGGCCGTCGACGTGGACGGTCAGTTCCGCGGCGCCCTGGGACGCGGACGCCCCGACGACGACCGCGCGGTAGGGCCCGGGCGGGAGGAACCCGGGGAACGCCCAGATCAGCGTCCACACGTCCTCGCCGGGTCCGACGGTCCTGGAAGTCGTCACCGGCGGCTCGAACTGGGGCACGAAGAACCCCGCCTCGAACACGTGCGCGTCGTACCGGCCCGGCTCCCGGGCCGCGACCGCCACCGCGCCGGTGGTGGCCACGACGAGCACGAGGCCGGCCGCGGTCGCCCCCGCCACAAGGTCGCGCCCACCCACCCACGCCCCGACCCGGTCCCGCAGCCGCCGTCCCCGCCCGGAGCGCAGCGCCAGCGGCAGCGCGGCGACCAGCGCGACGCCCGCGAACCAGGCGAGCTTGCGCGGCGACCACGCGGCGAGCTGGCCCGCCGGCGGCAGCTTGCCGACCGCTCCCAGCACGTCGGCGGGCGTCACGGCCTCGATCTGCGAGACGATGCGCTCGACGAAGGCCAGGTGCCAGACCGAGTTCCAAACCGTCAGCACGGCCATGACGCCGATCGCGAGCCAGCGCGGCACGCGCGCTGCCACGACCGCGACCCCGAGCGCCAGCGCCGGCCACACGCCGTCGAACCGGCGCTGCCCGAACGACGCACCGGCCCACCAGTCCAGGATGCCGGCATTGACCAGCGCCAGCACGACCGTGCCCGCCAGCAGCGCACCCGCGACCAGTGGTTGGCGGCGCAGGTGCAGCACGAGCCCCACGACCCCGATGGCCAGGACAGGGTGCCACGAGATCGCTCCGTGGCGCCAGGAGAACAGCAGGTCGGACAGGTGCAGCCCGCTGAGGTCGAGGAACGCCCCCGCTGCCTCCCCCCGGGGCGGCCGCAGCGGCGACCCGTAGAGGGTGTCCCACACCAGCATCTGCGGCACGAACGCGAGCGCGGCGGTCAGTCCGAGCGTCAGCAGCGCCCGCAGGTCGGGGCCGTCGCGGCCCCGCAGCGAGCCGCGCAGCGCATCGACCGCCGGGCCCAGCAACAGCAGCGCGCTCTGCCACCGGGTGAGCACCAGCAGCCCACCCAGCAGGCCCAGCCCCGCCACGGCCACGAGGTCCTCCCGCCGGCCGCGCAGGCGCAGCCAGGCCAGCGTGAACAGCGCGGCGGCCGCGAACCCGGCCGCGTTGGAGGTCAGGATGCGCTCGTGGGTGACGTTCACCGCGGGCCCGGCCAGCCAGATCCCCACGGCGCCCAGCGCCGCCGGCAAGGGCGGCGTCGCGGTCCGGGCGACGCCGTAGGTGGCCCAGACTCCCAGCAGGCCCAGCACGAACGCGAGGGTGGGGACGGTCGCGTCGTAGGGCCACGAGCGGCCATCCAGTGCTGGCTGCGATCCGCCCGTCACCACCCGGGCCGCGCCGGCGATGCCGTGACCCACGACGAACGCGGGACTCCACCACACGGCCGGTCCGATCGGGAACGCATTGTGGGTGTAGCCCGTGGCGGTGTGGGGCATCGACGAGTCGAACGGTCGCGCGTCGTCACTGAAGTCGAGGTCCGCCTCGATCAGCACGGACGGCAGGTAGCCGTACGTGAACCCGGCGTCCGCGCCGAGCTGCACCGGGCGGGTCTGGGCCGGCACCAGATACGCCACGAGGAAGGCGGCCGCGGCCCCGAGGAGCGCGAGCACGACCGCGTCGCCCGGGCGCCACCGGGCCGAGCGCAGGGTCCCGTGGTGGTCGGTCATGCGTATGCCTGCCCGACGGTCCAGGCAGCGCCCGCCAGGAGCGCCACGCCCACGACGCCAACCGTGGCCAGACCCCGGCGCCCGAGCCCGGCGCCGACCACCGGGGCGGCGGCCAGCACGCCCGGCAGCAGGTAGCGACCCTGCGGCTGGTAGTCGACCGTGAACGCGAACCACACCGTCGCGGCGACCAGCACCGGCAGCAGGCTCAACAGGACCAGCGCCGCACGCTGATCGGCAGCGACCGCCGCGTCGGGGACCTGGGTCGGCCGCCCCGCGTACCACCACGCCGACCTCACGACGGCAGCGACCGCGACCACCAGGGAGAGGACGTACGCCCAACCGGGCAGCGGGACGTCGGCCCAGCCGAAGACGCCGACGGTCGTGCGCCACAGCTCGGGCCAGAACGGGTCGGCCAGTGGGTGGCCGGGATCCGCCCCGAGCAGCAGCCGCCAGCCGCCGATCGCGGAGCCGGGCACGGGATCGAACGGTGCGAACGCCGCCGTGCCCAGCAGGCTGTCGTACACCCTCAGGTTGCGCACCAGCCAGGGAGCCACGAGCGCGCCGGCCACCCCGACACTGACCAGTGACCGTCGCCACCGGATCCGACCAGGCAGCGGTGCCAGCGCCCACGCCAGCACGACCGGACCCAGCAGCAGCAGCCCGCTGGCCTTGACCAGGCCCGCCAGCGCCACCCCCACCCCGAGCAGCACCGCGACGCGGGCGCCTCCGCCGCCCCGGACGGCCAGGACCGCACCCGTCAGGACCGCCAGCGACACCCCGAGCAGCGGCGCGTCGTTGTTCGCCGTGGACGTCACGGCCACGACCGCGGGTAGCGTGACCGCGACCACGCAGGGCAGGACGGCCGCCGACCCGCGACGGGGGAAGGCACGGCGCCCGAGCAGGGCGGCCAGCACGACCGCGGCCGCACCCCACAACGCGTTGATCCACCGGAACGCCCAGAGGCCGGCCCGGGGACCCTCGGCCACGAGGTAGCCAGCCGCCGGGACGACGTAGGCCAGCGGCGGCTGGAAGGCCTCTCTCGATGCCGGCCGCGGCCCGTCCAGGCCGTGCGCCGCAAGCCCCAGCCCATCGGCCACCGAGCGGTGGTCCGCGACGATCTCCGGGTCCGCCAGGGTCTGGCCGAGGACCGGCAGCGTCCCCTCGCTCAGCGCTCGGGCGTAGTCCAGGTGCCACGGCTCGTCGGACGAGCGGTAGGCCGGGATGAGCGCGGCGAAGGTGACCGAGCGCACCAGCGCGACCGCGGCCAGCAGCACGATCCACCTGGACCCCCGCAGCCGAGCCGCCCGCCGCCTGGCCCCCGTCTCGACGTCCGGCGCGGCCGTCACGCGGCCGCCGTCGCGTCACGTGCCCGCCACCACCGCCAGGCCTCGCGGTAGCCCAGCACCAGCGCGATCACGGTGCCGATGACGGCGACGTTGATCCACCGGTAGTGACCGCCGTCCTCGTAGGCCTCGATGCTGGCGATCACCGCGACGTTCATGACGATGGGGATCACGAACAGGCCCGCCAGCAAGACCCCCGTGCGGGGCAGCAGGCGCCGTTTCCAGGTACGGACCCCGAGCAGCACCAGCGCCCCAGCGTTGAGCAGGGTCCACGGGAACAGCGGCCACGAGGTCCGCAGTTGCTGGGTGCCGGCGCGGTACGTGTAGCTGACCGTCTCGACCAGCGAGTACGCCAGCACGCCCGGGTCGTAGCCCGACCGCACGCCTTCGGCGTAGCCCCCCAGGTGGATGACGTCCAGCCACCCGAGCACCAGATACGCGCCGATCACACCGAGGGTGGCGCCGAGGTGGATGCCGGCGGGCCGCCAGCCCACCGTCGCGTCAGGTTCGTCCGGTCCCGGGACGACCCGCGCCGCCAGGAGGAACGCCGGCAGCAGAAACAGGTAGTTCGGCTTCACGAGGACCGCGCCGACCGCCAGCGCCGCCGCCAGCAGGTGCCGGTCGCGCAGGAACGCGCCGATCGATGCGGTGACCGCGGGCATCACCCAGGGGTCGAACAGGGCCGGCCCGTGCCGGAAGGGATGGCCCAGCCCGTACAGCACGGCCGCTGCCAGCGCGACGCCACGCCCGAGCGGCAGCAACGCCCAGTACAGCAGGGCCATGGACAGCAGGAACCCGAGCTGGCTCAGGATCGAGAGCCGTCCGGACGTGACGTACAGCTCGCGGCCCCAGGGGCTCGGGGCGACCTCGAAGCCGCCGATGCGGGCCCACAACGGGATCAGCGCGTAGGTCTGGATGTCGCCCTCGGACCGCAGCCGGTCGGCGATCGCGCCGTGCCAGCCGTACTGGTGGCCGGCGGCCCGCGTGACCCCCTCGATCACGCTCACGCCCTCGGTGCGCACGAGGTAGGCGGTCTGGAGGAACACCTCGTCGTCACGCGGGCTGGGGGCGCCGTCCCTGGTGGCCACCAGCACCACCGCGACGACCAGCAGCACGACCACCGGCCAGCCGTGACCGCGCCAGCCGCCCCCGCGCAGGCCGGCGTCCACGCGGCTCCGCGCGCGCTCGTGCGTCGTGGCCGGACCGATCGCGCCCTCCGTCGCCGCTCAGCCGCTCGCATCAGGGTAGGAGGGGCCGGGTCCCGGGCGTGAAGCCGTAGGCTGCGCCGTGAGGATCTGGCGAGGACGACGGTGGCGGAGCACGATGACGGTGGGACGGAGGCGCGCACGCTCGCGTCGCTCCAGGGCCAGCTCGAAGCCACGGGGGCGCTCGTCGAGGAGCTGGCTCACGAACTCGCCGCGACCCGTGACGACCGCGACCGTCTCGAGGGCCTGGTCCGTGACCGCGACGCTGCCACCGCGCGCCTCGAGCACGAGGTCGAGCACCTGCGCGCCGTGGAGGCCGACCTCCGGGTCGTGCAGCAGAGCGAGACCTACCGCCTCGCACGGGTGCTGAGTTGGCCGATCCGGGCCGTGAAGCAATGGCGCAGCCGGTGACGGACCTCGATCGGACTCCACCCGTCTCGGTCATCACGACGGTGCACAACGAACGGGGCGCCGTCGATGCGCTCATCCGCTCGCTGCTGGCCCAGACCCACCCACCGGACGAGATCGTGTGCGCCGATGCCGGCTCGACCGACGGTACGGGTCGGGCGCTGGACCGGTGGGCCGCGCGCGACGGCCGCATCCGGATCCTGTCGGTGGCCGGGAACCGTTCGATGGGACGCAACGCCGCGATCGCGGCCGCAACCCACGACTTCATCGCCGGCATCGACAGCGGCTGCGTCGCCGAGCCCCGTTGGCTCGAGCACCTCGTGGCCGCCCGTGCGCGCGGCGCCTCCTGGGTCGCCGGCTTCTACCGGCCCCAGGGGACCACGGCGCGCGCGACCTGCGCGGGGTACGCGCTGGTGCCCACGCCCGAGGACGTGGACCCTGCGACCTTCCTGCCGTCGGGCCGCTCGGTCGCGTTCGAGCGCCGACTGTGGCGCGAGGTCGGCGGGTTCCCCGAGCACCTGGACTTCGCCGAGGACACCTGGTTCGGCCAGCGCCTGCGCGACGCCGGCCACGAGCCGGCGTTCGTCCCCGAGGCGGTCGTGCGGTGGACGCCGCCAGCCGGATACGCCGCGCTGGCGCGGTCGGCGTGGCACTACGGCCGCGGGGACGGACAGGGGCGACTGCGCGGCTGGACCTACCGGCGGCTGTTCGGCCTGCACGCGTCGCTCGCGCTGGCCGTGCTCGCCGGGACGCGACACCGGCGTACGACCGCCGCCGTGGCTGCCGCCCCCTACCTCGCCGCGCTGTGGCGTCAGACCCGCCACACGTTCGCGCACGTCCCGGCTGTGGCGTGGCCGCACGTGCCCGCCACCGAGGCGCTGGCCCTGGCCAGTGCCACCGCGGGCTACCTGCGCGGACGGGCCGACCCGGGGTCGAGCGGGTGACCGGCTCCAACGGTCCGGTCGCCCGTGGCTGGCGGACGATCCGGCGGATCGTGCGGGCGTGCCTGCCCGACGCAGTCGTGGCGCGCGTGCGGCTGCACCGCTACTCGCGCGAGTTCCGCACCAACGTCGATGTCGTGCTGCCCACGTCCCGTGGCGCGCGGCGCTGGCTGGCCACGACGCCCGACACCTACCGGGTGGTCGTCCAGGACGAACCGGCCGGTGAGGAGCGCTGCGACCGGCCCGAGCCGCCCGTGTGGACCCACGCGAGCGCGACCAGCTCCGAGATCGCCGCAGCGCGCCGTGTGTTGCGCCGTAACCCGGGCCTCGGCCTGGCGGTGGTCGCCGAGGCACGCGTCCCGCGCATCCGCGGCCGGCGGCGGGTCGAGCCCGACGTCGCCCCATGCGTGGTCGCTCTACGCCAGGACGTGGCGGACGAGCTGTGCCTCGGCGACGACCGGGGTGTGGGCATCGCCGACGCGGTCGCCGGCACGGTCGCCGATGCGGTCGCCGTGCTCGAGCGTGCGCGCGACGCGGGGCACCGGGTGGCCCTGGTCCCGCAACCGTGGACGGGACGGATCCCCGCACGACGCCGGGACCCGATCACCGCGCCGACATCCGTGGTCGTGCTGGCGCTGGTGCCGCTGCACGACGTCGGGGGCGGCAGCCGCGGCGCACAGCTCACGAGGGAGCTGCTGCGACGGGGCGCCCACGTCCTGTACGCCCCGCTGTTCGCGAGCGCGGAGCCGGTCGACCTGGGGCTGCGAACTCTCCACGACGGGCTCGAACAGCGGCGCGCCGGGGACCTGGATCCGGACGCGCTGGCCGCACGAACCCACGCGGGCACCCGACGGATCGTGCTCGTGGAGGCGCCGGTCCCTGCGCTCGTCGAAGCAGCCGGCGCGCTGGCCCGGACCGGGGCCAGCGTCGTGTACGACCTCATCGACGACTGGTCCGATGCCGACCTCGGTGGGGCGTGGTACCAGCCCAAGGTGGAGCGCGAGCTGGCCGCGCTCGCCGACGTGCTGGTCGCCTCGACGCCGCGCCTGGCCCACCACCTCCGGCAGCTCTGCGACCGCGAGGTGGTGCTGATCCCCAACGGCGTGGACGCGGACCTGTTCACCCCCGACCCGCCGGGTCCGTGGCCGGGCGACCTCCCGCGCCCCGACGGGCTGCTCCTCGGCTACCACGGCTCCATGTACGGGGGCTGGATCGACTGGGACCAGCTCGCGACGACCGCCCGTGACCACCCCGACGCCGCGCTGGCGCTGATCGGCGCGCCACCGGACCCACCCCCGCCGCTGCCGCCGAACGTGCACCTGCTGGGACTCCGGGCGCAGATCGACCTGCCGGATTACGTCGCGCGCTTCGACGTCGGCCTCGTGCCGTTCCGGGTGAACCCGACCACGCACGCCGTGAGCCCGTTGAAGGTCTATGAATACCTGGCGTGTGGGGTCCCGGTCGCGGCGCCTCCGCTCGAGGGACTCGCGGGGCTCACCGGGGTCCACCGCGACGCGTCGCTGTCGCGCGCGGTCGCCGCGGCAGCGGTGGCCCCACGCCCCGACGCCGCTGCGGCGCGGGCGACACACGGGTGGCGAGCCAGGCTCGACGTGCTGGCGGCCGCGACAGGGATGGTCCTGGGCCCCCGCGGGCCCGAGCCGCCCACCGTGCTCCGGGAGCCGGTTCGCTACCATCGCGCCGGCCGACGACCCTGATCGTCGGCCTTCGCGTTGGAAAGGGGGGCGGTTGAGCACCAGCACGGTCGACTACGACTCGGACGCACCCCGGCGTCCGCTGGTCACCGAGCTGCGCAACGTCATCGCGTTCCGCGGCCTCATCCGGCTGATGGTCATGCGCGACCTGACCGTGCGCTACAAGCGGTCGGTGCTCGGGGTGTGGTGGACGATCCTGCAGCCGCTGCTGACGAGTGCCGTCATGTGGTTGGTGTTCTCGCAGATCTTCGGCGAGGGCGTCTCCGAGGTCCCGTTCGCGGTCTACCTCGTCTCCGGCGTGCTGTTCATGACCGCGTTCGCCCAGGGTGTCCAGTCCACCGGGTCCGCGATCGTCGACAGCCGCGGCGTGCTCGCCAAGGTCCGGGTGCCGGCCGAGGTGTTCTCGTTCTCTGCGGCGGTCGCGGCGCTGGCCAACTTCGCGATCACGCTGATCCCGCTGCTGGCGATCCAGCTCATCGCGGGGGTCGGCATCCCGTGGACGATCGTGCTGGTCCCGATCCCCGCACTGGCGCTGCTCTGCGCCATGGCCGGGATCGGGATGCTGGTCGCGGCCGCCGCGGTCTACTTCTACGACGTGCTCAACCTCACGGGCGTCATCACCCAGCTCATCATGTACCTGACGGCCACCTTCTACCCCCTCGAGATCGTCCCCGACCGCTTCGTCATCTTCGTCGAGCTCAACCCGATGTACTCGTACCTGACCACGTTCCGCGCGTTCGTCTACGGCGGGACGTTCCCCGAGCTCTGGCAGTTCGCCTACATGGTGGGCAGCGCGCTGTTCATCCTCATGCTGGGCGTCTGGGCGTTCTCGCGCGCATGGCGCAACCTGGTGGTCCTGCTGTGAGCTCGCCACCAGCGATCGAGGTCCGGGGCGTGTCGATGGCGTACAAGCTCGCCCACGACCAGGCGGGCACGCTGAAGGAGTACACGATCCGGTTCCTCAAGCGGCAGATCACCTACGAGCCGCTGTGGGCGGTGCGGGACGTGACGTTCGACGTCGCGCAGGGCGAGGTGCTGGGCATCATCGGCCCCAACGGGGCCGGCAAGACCACCCTGATGATGGTCGTGGCCGGGGTCCTGCCGCCGACCGAGGGCCGCGTGATCACCCGGGGGCGGCTGTCGCCGCTGATCGCGCTGGGCGCGGGGTTCAACGACGAGATGACGGCCTACGAGAACATCGTCAAGTACGGGACGCTGCTCGGCCGGGACCCGGCCCACATGCACGAGCGCGTCCGACCGATCCTGGCCTGGGCCGAGCTCGAGGGCTACCTGGACGTGCCCATCAGGAGCCTTTCGTCGGGGATGCGTGCGCGGCTCAGCTTCGCCGTCGCGACCGACATCGACCCCGACATCCTGATCGTCGACGAGGTTCTCGCCGTCGGGGACGAGGCCTTCCGCGACAAGTCCATGGGACGGATGCAGGAGCTGATGGACGGCGGCAGCAGCGTGCTGCTCGTCTCGCACAACCTCGACCCGGTCGAGGAGCTCGCGCACCGCGTGCTGTGGCTGCACCACGGCGAGGTGGTCGCCGACGGCGACCCTGCCGACGTGATCAGGGGGTACCGGGAGACCGCCCGCGCCGGGGCTGCCCCGCGCCGAGCGCGGCCGTGACCGCCTCCACACCCGCCACGGGCGCGGCGCCGACCGTGGGCGTCGTGATCGTCAACTACCGCACCCTGGACCAGACCTGCCGGGCCGTCGCCAGCGTGCTCGACAGCGACCTGCCGGCCGGCCAACGCGAGGTCGTCGTGGTCGACAACGCATCGGAGGACGGTTCGGCCGATGCCCTGCGGGCCCGCTTCGGTGGTGACGCGACCATCCTGGTCAGCCCGCGCAACCTGGGCTTCGGCGGCGGGAACAACCTGGCGATCGCCCAGCTCGAGACCGACTACGTGATGCTCCTGAACAGCGACGCGCACCTCGCGGACCGCCGGGTGCTCCCGCACCTGCTCACGGCGGCCGAGGCCGACCGGGAGCAGGGCGCTCCGATCGCCGCGTGGGTGCCGCGGATCCTGTTCACGCAGCGCCAGGTCACGGTCGTGCTCGACGTCCCTCCGCAGTTCACGGACCTCGAGGCGCGCGTCGACGGCCGCGTGCTCGGCATCGCCGTGTTCGGCGTCGACCTCGCCGACGAGAGCTCCTTCCCGCTGGAGGTCCGCTTCGACGCGGGCTTCCACCCCTCGGAGGAGGTCGAGGGACGGTGCTACCGCTGGACCGGACCGACCGGCGTCGTCCGGGTCACGCTGCCGTCGGGCCACACCGAGGGTCGGCTGGTGCTGCGGGTCCTGGGCCACCCCGAGGGCCCGACGCCGCTGGAGGTCCGGATCGCCGGTCGCCGGGTCGTGGCAACCGTCCCACCGCTGGACGGCGACCTGGCCACGGTGCGACGGCCCCATCGGATCGTGGTGGCCTTCGGGCCCGGCGACCTCAACGACGTGATCAACAGCACTGGCACGTTCCTCGTCACGGGCAATCACGGCTTCGACCGCGGCTTCGGCCGGGTCGATGTCGGCCAGTTCCACCGCAGCGACCGCGTGTTCGGCTTCTGCGGAGCCGCCGCCCTCCTGCGGCGGGACCTGCTCGCGCAGCTCGGCGGCTTCGACGAGCGGTTCTTCCTCTACTACGAGGACACCGACCTGTCGTGGCGGCTCCAGCACGCCGGGTACGAGGCCCGCTACGTCCCCGAGGCCATGGTCCGCCACGAGCTCAGCGTCTCGACCGGCGGCCAGCGCACCGAGACGTTCTGGTTCCACGTGATCCGCAACCGATTGCTGATGCTGGCCAAGAACGCCCGACCGGTCGCCGTCGTGCTCGCGCTGGGCGGCTTCCTGCTGACGCTGGTGCGGCAGGCGCCGACGCTGGGCACGCCCGAGGGCCGCGACACGGTCCGGCTGCACCTGCGGATCCTGGGGTCCCTGGTACGCGAGCTGCCGCGGGCCCTGCTGGCCCGACGACGGATCCGCGGACGGTCGGTGCTCGGATCGTGAGGGCCGCGGTGTACGACCGGTACCTGTCCACGATGGGTGGGGGGGAGCGCTACGCCTGCGGGTTCGCCGCGGCGCTGGTCGACCTGGGCGTCGAGGTCGAGATGGTCAGCGACGAGCACGTGGACCTGCGTGCGGTGGAGTCACGGCTGCGCATCGACCTGACCGGTGTGGGCATGCGCCGGGCGACGATCCGGCACGACAACCAGGTCGCGACGCTGAGCGCCGAGTACGACCTGTTCGTCAACGCCACGTACCTCAGCGTGGCATCGTCGGTGGCCGACCGGTCGATCCGGCTGGTCAACTTCCCCGAGCCCGGCGTGGCCGGCCTGCGGCGCCGGCTGCTGGCACCCGAGCGGCTCGCCCGCCTGCGACGCCGCCTGCCGCAGTCCGCCTTCGGTGCCGGCTTCCGGCCGGTGGATCCGGTGGGCGGGTCGCTGGGCTACTGGTCCGCACCAGGGGGCACCATTCACCTGGCGGCCAACGCGCCCACCGACCTGGCCCTGCTCCTGCGGCTGCCGCACCGGGGGACGACGGCCATCGTCAACGTCCACGTGCGCACGCCCGACGGCACCGTGCTCGGCCGCCGGCTGGTCGAGGCCGGGCAGCGCACCTGGCTCGAGGTCCAGCGGCCGCGGGACGTGACGTGTCTGCACGTGGAGCCCACCGGGTTCGTGCCGGCGATCGCCCGGATCGGTGAGCCCGACACCGAGTTCGCCGGTGTCATCGTGGACGTGGTCGCCGCTGCCGGCGACCGGCCATTCACCCGGACCACCTGGCATCGCCGGCGCCTGTCCCGCGCGGTGCGGTTGCGCCACCTCGACAGCTACGACCTGCTCCTGGCCAACTCCGCGTTCACCGCACGGTGGGTGGATCGCGGCTGGGGGCGGGCTGCGCAGGTGCTCCACCCGCCGTGCGACCCGCCCGTGTCGCCCACCTCGGCCCCGCGCGTGAACCGGATCCTGCACGTCGGACGGTTCTTCGAGCCGGGCGAGGCCGCCCACCACAAGCACCAGCTCGAGCTCGTCGAGGCCTACCGCGAGCTGCCGGCCGACGTCCAGCGCGACTGGGCGCTGGTCCTGGTCGGCGGCGTGCACCCGGGAGCCGAGAGCTACGTGCAGCGCGTGAGGCGCGCCGCGTCCGGCGGGAACATCGAGGTGATCACCGACACGCCGGGGGATGTCCTGGACACCCTGTTCGCCACGTCGCGCATCTACTGGCACGCGACGGGGCTCGGCGTGTCCGAGGCGCGCTTGCCCGAGCTCCAGGAGCACTTCGGGATCACCACCGTCGAGGCGATGGCGTGCGGGCTGGTGCCCGTGGTGATCGACCAAGGGGGCCAGCCCGAGATCGTGCGCGACGGCGTCGACGGGTTGCGGTGGCGCACCACCTCGGAGCTGCTCGCCCGGACGATGCAGCTCGTCGAGGACCCGGCGCTGCTGGGGCGCCTGAGCGGATCCGCGACGGCACGGGCTCGCGACTTCACGACACCCGCGTTCCGTGCGCGCGTCCACGAGCTGGTCACACCGCTGCTGGAGCAGGGGCGCCGGCCGTGACCACCAAAACCGTGCGCGGGCAGGCTCCCTTCAGGCTTGCGGCTTGGTTCACCGTGTCCCTTGCCATCGCTGGCCCTGGATGGCGCTGCGTGAGCTACCTCACGTGCCGAGGCCCGCGCCCTCCAGACCCGGGAGCCGCGCCAAGGCTTCCACGATCTTACGCGTGGCGTGGCCGTCACCGTAGGGCGTGGGTAGTCGGGCGATCCGGGCCCGGACGGTCTCCAACTGCGCCTCGAGCGCTCCGAGCGCATCGGTCAGCCCGTCCGGCGAGCACAGCCAGGCGACCGAGCCCAGCACCTCCGGGCGCTCGGTCGATCGACGCACGACCAGGACCGGGCGCGCGAGCACGCTGGCCTCCTCCTGGATGCCACCGGAGTCGGTGACCACGTAGGCGCAGGCGTCCGTCAGCGCCAGGAAGTCACCGTGGCCGGTCGGGGCCACGACGTGCAGTCGGTCGAGCAGGTCCTCGAGACCGAGCTCCGCGACCCGCGTCCGCGTCCGGGGATGCAGCGGCAGCAGGACCGGCCGGTCGAGGTCGGCCAGCGCACGCAGGATGCGGGCCAGCGGCTCGGGGCGGTCGACGTTCTCGGGACGGTGCAGCGTCGCCAGCACGAACGTCCCCGGCACCAGTCCGTGGTCACGGGCCACCTCCTCGGCTGCCTCAGCGCTGGGACGGACCTCGGCCAGCAGATCGACGATCGGGTTGCCGGTCAGCGCGATGCGCTCGTCGGCGATGGCCTCGGCGCGCAGGTTCGCGACGTTCGTCGCCGTCGGGGCGCAGCACAGATCGGCGAGGTGGTCGACGAGGATCCGGTTGTGCTCCTCGGGCATCGCCCGGTCGTGGCTGCGCAAGCCCGCCTCGACGTGCACCAGGGGCACCTCGACGGCGTTGGCGGCCAGCGCCCCGGCCAGCGTGGCGTTGGTGTCGCCCTGGACGATCACGGCGGCCGGGCGGCGCTCGAGGAAGCGACGGGTCAGGGCGGCGGTCGCTTCCCCCACCTGCACCCCACGATGGTCGCCGCCGACCCCCAGCCGCGTCGCGGGCTCGGGCAGCTCGAGCGTCGCCAGCAACCCGTCCGACAGCTCGACGTCGTAGTGCTGCCCGGTATGGATCAGCTCGACCGACCTCAGCGCGCGTACGATCGTCGCCAGCTTGATCAACTCCGGGCGGGTCCCGACGACCACCGCGATCGGCCCGACGCTCACGGGCGCACGTCCCGGACGGCGGTGGGGGAAGGACCGGCGTGCTCCTCACGATCGTGCTGGTCGGCCTGCAGGTGGGGCTGCTCGCGCTGGTCGCCTGGAACGTGGGGACGTCGTTGTGGGGGCTGCGGACACCGGCACCCGCGGCTGGTGGTCGCCGACGGCGCCGGCTGCGCGTGGTCGTGCCCGCCCACGACGAGGCTGCGGTCATCGGGGCGCTGACCGCGGACCTCGCGCGGCAGACCTACCCGTCCGACCTCACCCGCGTCGTGGTGATCGCCGACCGCTGCGAGGACAACACGGCTGTGGTGGCGGGGCGCCGTGCCGAGGTGGCCGAGCGCGTGGACGGCACGGGGGGCAAGGGGGCCGCGCTGGCCTGGTACCTCGATCGCGAGCCGCTCGACGACGGCGAGGCGCTGGTCGTGCTCGACGCCGACACCCGCGTCCCGACCCACCTGCTGGCGCGGTTCGCCGACGAGCTGGACGAGGGGCACCACGTCCTGCAGGCCTACCTGGACGCGGCGGATCCCCACGGCTCGGTGCTCGCGACCGCGTCCGCGCTGACGTACTGGGCGGGCAACCGCGCCGTGCAGCTCGCGCGCCGCAACCTGGGCTGGTCGTGCGACCTGGGTGGCACCGGGATGTGCATCACCGCAGGCGCACTCGGAGCCGCCGGAGGCTTCAGCGACGACCTGGCCGAGGATCAGGCCCTGACGGCCCGGCTCGTCCTCGCGGGGTACCGCGCGGTGTGGCTGCACGACCTGCGGGTCCAGGACGCCAAGCCGCGCCACCTCGGTGTCGCGGTCCACCAGCGAGCGCGCTGGAAGGTGGGCAAGCGCGCCGTCGCGCGGCGGTACGTGGTCCGGCTCCTGCGTGCGTCGTCGCAGCGACGCGAGATCGCGCCCGCTGACCTCGCGCTGCGCCTCGTGCAACCCGGGCGGTCGCTGGTCGCGGTCGTCACCGGCGTCCTGACCGCAATGGCGGTCGCGCTGGGGCCGGCCGGCTGGCTGCTGCCGTGGCCGGTCTGGGCAGCCGCGCTGGCCACCCAGGTGGCGCTGCCCGCCGTGTTCCTCGCGGTCGACGGCGTGCCGCCGCGCTACCTGGTCCGATACCCGTTCATCACCGTGATCGCGCTGCTGACCATCCCGGCGCGCATCGTCGGGGGTCGCGTGCGTGGCTGGTACCACACCCCTCACGAGCCGCCCTGAGGCTCGCCCGCCACCTCGGGCTGCACGCGGATCGCGTCGAACACGAACGAGCCGCGCCCGATGATGCCGAAGTCGGGCTCGTGCAGGTCGTAGGCGTGGGTGTGCAAGCCCAGCTCGGCCAGCCGCACGAGCATCTCGATCGCGAAGATCCGGTACACCAGCGCACCCTCGGGACGCAGCGGATCGTGGTGGTAGAGCGGCGGGCGCAGGTGCACCACCGTGCCGTCGGGTCGGCGCTCCGCCCGCAGCTCGTCGCGCAGCCACGTCGGGTGGAACGGCACCGTGAACACATGGTGGCCGCCGGGCCGCAGGACCCGCCGGATGTGCGCGTGCGCCTCATAGGGCTCGGGTACGTGCTCCAGGACATCGGACGACAGCACGAGGTCGAAGCGCGCGTCGCCGTGCCCGAGCTGGACCAGATCCTGGTGCTCCACCCCCTCGACCATGGCGCCAGCCGGCAAGGAGGGGTCGATGAACTCACTGGCCCGGTACCCCGCCAGGCCGACGAGCACCTCGTGGATCGGTCCTGACGCCTCGGTGTTGTAGACGTCCAGGTCCGGTGCGGCCTGGACCACGTCCCGCAGCGACCAGGCGTGCAGCCCGAGCCGTACGGCCGTGACCGCCACGGCGACGTGCGCAAGCTGCCGCTGACGGTTGGTCGCACCACAGGCCACACACCGGCCGGACTCCCGCAGGTTGTCCTCCCAGCCCTCGGCCCGTCCGACCACGCCGCACACGGTGCAGCGGACGGGTTCGAGCACGTCCAGGCGGAGCGCGCGGTGGTCGGCCTCACGGAGTGGAGGCACCCGTGCAGGCAGCCACCGCGACCCGTCGAGGCTCGGTGGGTGCAACGCGGCTCTTCTCGCTGGTGGCGCCGCCCGAGCGTAGTCGCCGGGATAAGGTGGTCGGTCGCGCCCACGGGCGGGGCGGGGTTGCCGGGCGGCTGACCCGGCGGGACACGCCGTGCCGATGCGTGCGTCAGGCCGTGCGGTCCAGGTGCTCGAGCCCCGCGGGTCCCCGCATGAGCCCCCACAGCAGCCCGACGCCGTAGCCGAGCTGCATGACGGTGGTGACGACCGCGACCCGACGGCGGTGGGCGGACGTGCCCGACGACCGGTGCACCACCGAGCCGATGACCCCGAGCCACCCGCCGGTGGTGACCGCCAGCGGTGACGACCGGCCACGGCTGGCCAGGACGCCACCGGCGACCAGGCCCAGGACGAGGACGAGGGGGGCCAGCGGCCGCCACGACGGGAAGCGTGACTCGACCCAGAGGAACTCGGCCTTGCCGAGGCCGTAGCGCACGCTCTGGAACCACAGGTCCGAGATGCGGTCGCGGGTGCGGTACACCGAGCGGATCGACGGGTCGAGCAGGACCAGACCGCCGGCTCGCCGCAGGCGGTAGAACAGGTCGGCGTCCTCGGTGGTTCCGCTGGGTAGGTGTCGGTAGCCGCCGATCGCCAGGAAGTCGTCCCGCCGGAACGCACCGAGGTAGACCGTGTCGGCCTCCCGGACCTCACGGGCGTGGTGGAACGCACCGGGACCGACGCCAGCAGGTGAGCGCATGACGTCCGCGATCGCGCGACCGGTCGGCGTCAGCCCGACCGGTGTCTGGTTGCCGCCGACCGCGACTGCCTCGCTGCCGAGCAGGGCCTGCACCGACCGCGCCACATAGTCCGTCGCATAGGTGGTGTGCCCGTCCGCCCGGACCAGCACGGTGCCCGTCGCGACCCGTGCCGCATCGTTGAGCCCGTGCGACTGCACGCACCGCTCGTTGTGGATCACCCGCACGGCCGGCCACTTGTCGGTCCAGCGCTCCAACGCGTCCAGCGTGCCGTCGGTGGAGCCGCCGTCCGCGACCACGACCTCAATCGGCCCGTCGTAGTCCTGCGCCTGTAGCGATGCCAGCACGTCGTCGATGTGATCGCGCTCATCGAGCACGGCCGCGATGACGCTCACGGCCGGCCGGCCCGGAGCGGCCCCGCCCACAGGGTGTCGATCCCGCTCCACGTCCTGCACCTTCTGCCCGTCGCCGTGTCGGGGGAGCCTACGCGACGCTCACCACATCGGGGGTGGTCGGGGCAGGTCAGGCAGGGCGGCCGGGGACGGTGATCGCGCGCTTGTAGGCACCGGCCTCGTTCATGGCCTCGCAGATCGGCAGCAGCAGGTCGAACAGCCGCAACGACCGCTCCTCGCCCAGGTGCGCGTACGGAGCGGCGGCCAGGTCGTCGGTTCGCGCCTCGATGTCGTCGCGCCACGCCGCGCCGGCGTCGGTGAGGCCGCCGTCGGCGTCCATCCACCCCTTGGCCCGCACCCGGTCCTCCGCTGCAGCCCACGCCTCGTCGTCCCAGAGGCGGCTGGCCTGCAGGAACCGGCGGGAGACGGCGCCCTGCCACGCGGCGTACACCGCCAGCACGTCGACCGGGTGCAGCCCGCTGGTGGTGAGCAGCGCGACGTGACCGTCCCCGCGGTGCTCCCGCAGCGCCGCCAGAGCCTGGAACAGGTCGCCGAACGGGGTGCCTGGCCCCGGCACCCCCGCGTTGGCCGCGGCCAGCGGCCGACCGTGGAAGCTGGTGCCGTCCACCGCCTCACGCGCGAGGTCGGCGGCCTGCTCGCACCCCTCGGTCGGCACGCCGAGCCGGCCGACGAACGCGGCCTCGATGCCCTGGGCGCGTGCCTCGAGCGCCTGTTGCGGGGTGAGGTGGTCCCACGCGGCCGGCAGGGCCATCTGGAACAGGACCGGGTTGAAGTTGAAGAACGTCGCGGCGGCGACCTGCGGTCCGACCGCCCCCATCGGGGCTGCACGGCAGACGACGTAGCCCTGCCCGCGCGGCTCGAGGCCAACCGCCTCCCACGCTGCCTGCACCTCGGGAGCGAAGTACAGGTAGGCATGGATCGGCTCGATCACGCCGTGCAGAGCACGGGCGAGAGCACGCGGGCTCCGGGGGCCAGACAATCAGGGGTCAGGAAAGGAGGGAATCAGGGCAGGGTGAGGGCGGCCAACTCGGCCAGCGGGCTGCGCTGGCCCTTCTCGAGCAGCACGTGCCCGAACAGCGGCTCGCCCTTCATGCGCTCGATCAGCGCTGCCATCCCGCCATAGGGCGAGATGTAGGGGTTGTCGACCTGCCCCAGGTCGCCGCAGAACACCACCTTCGAACCCTCGCCGATGCGCGTGAGGATCACCTTCAGGGTGGACAGCTCGAGGTTCTGGGCCTCGTCGACGACGACCAGCTCGTCCTGGATCGAGCGACCACGCAGGTACGTGATGGCCGCCATCTCGAGCTGGCCACGGTCCACCAGCCCCTGGATCGAGGCCTGCGCCGAGCGGTGCCCGCCCCCGTACTGCCCGCCCTCGCGGCTGAACAGTGCGTAGAGGTTGTCGTACACGGCAGCCATCCACGGGGCCAGCTTCTCGTCGAGGTCGCCCGGGAGGTAGCCGACCTCCTGCTTGCCGACCGCGATCAGAGGCCGGTAGACCGACAGGCGCCGGTAGCGCCCACCCTGCAGGACCTGCTCGAGTCCCG
>DASWKO010000262.1:0-10456 GCA_036396595.1 Nitriliruptorales bacterium
ACAGGATTTCGACGCTGCCGGTGCGCGACCCTCTGTGGGATCCACGGGATCCACCCTCTGCCGTTCGGCGGACGGGGGATGTCGAAGGCGTCGGTGAGGCCAGCGTAGGTGGTCTGCGAGTCCGCAACGTAGGGCACGCCGGGCCCCCGCGATGGTGGGACGCCCTGGTCACCCTGGAAGGCGAACTCGCGCGCAACGCTGAAGGTCTGGCCGAGATCGGCTTGCGCTCGTCCCGCCCGGGCGCGCATGGCAAGATGTGGAGCAGATGGCCGCTGCCGTTCACGTCGCGGTCGTCTGGAGCCGACCCGGGGGATGTGGTGCCTGTCGAGGGGAGCACGGCGACATCGCTGCCGCACGGGACCGTGACGCTCGTGCTCGGTGATGTCGAGGGATCGGTCGGCCTGTGGGAGCGCGCCGAAGAGGCGATGCGCGCGGCACGGCGCCGGCTCGATCGCATCGTCGTGGATGCGGCGGGCCGACACGGTGGCGCCATTCCGCTGGAGCAAGGGGAGGGCGACAGCTTCGTGGTCGCGTTCGAGCGCGCCTCGGACGCAGCGGCCTTCGCTGTCGACACGCAGTGCGCCCTCGTGTCCGAGCCGTGGCCGGATGGCGCTGACATCCGCGTCCGCGTCGGGGTCCACACCGGCGAGATCGACCTGAGGGAGGGTCGCTTCTACGAGGGCGCGACGATCAACCGGTGTGCGCGCCTGCGGGACCTCGGGCACGGCGGCCAGGTCCTGCTCTCCCAGGCCACCCGCGACATCGTCGGCGATCGGCTTCCCGACGGAACGCAGTTGGACGACCTGGGCGAGCACGCGCTGCGTGGCTTCGACCGCCCCGAGCACGTCCACGCCATCCGTCACCCGGACTTGCCGGAACCTGGGCTCCCGCTGCGTGACGCTGACCCCCAGCCCGCGGCGGCACACGTCACGGTCCCGCTGACGACGCTCATCGGTCGGGAGACGGAGCGCGAGCAGGTCCGCGAACTGTTGAGCCGGTACCGCATGGTGACGCTCACCGGAGCGGGCGGGTCGGGCAAGACGCGGCTCGCCTCCGAGGTGGCCCGCGACGTCGCGGACAGCTTCGAGCACGGCGTGTGCTGGGTCGATCTGGCGCCGCTGGCCGAGCCGGCACTGCTCGGTAGCACCGTGGCGACCGCCCTCGGCGTACGCGAGTCAGCGTCGCGCGAGGTGCTGGAGGTCATCGTCCGCGAGGTCGGCGGCGACGACCGGCTCCTGGTCCTCGACAACTGCGAGCACCTCGTCGACGCCTGTGCGGACCTCACGAGCGGGTTGCTGGCCGGCTGTCCCCGGTTGGTCGTGCTCGCGACCAGCCGGGAGCCGCTCGGGGTCATCGGTGAGGCCACCTACCGCGTGCCGTCGCTGTCGGTGCCTCCGGACGCCGACCAGACCATCTCGTCGGTGGCCGCCTCGGAGGCGGCGCAGCTCTTCCTCGACCGAGCGTCACTGGTGCAGCTCGGCGGCGCGTACATCGATGCGGACGCGGCCGCGATCGCCGCGATCTGCCGCAGGCTTGACGGCATCCCGCTGGCGATCGAGCTCGCTGCTGCGCGGACCCGCCTGATGACGCCCGTCCAGATCCTCGAGGGACTCGCGGACCGCTTCCATCTCCTGACTGGCGGTTCACGCACGGCGATGCCGCGCCAGCGCACGCTCGAGGCGTCGGTCGACTGGAGCTACCACCTCCTCGCCCCGCCCGAACGCACGCTGCTCGCACGCCTGTCGGTGTTCGCGGGCAGCTTCGACCTCGAGGAAGTCACCGTCGTCTGCGCCGGTGACCCGATCGACCCGCCGGACGTGCTCGACATGCTGTCGCTGCTCGTCGACCGCTCCCTGGTCCAGGTGGAGCACTCGAGCGGGCGTGCGCGCTATCGCCTACTCGAGACGCTGCGGGTGTACGCCCGTCAGAAGCTCACCGATGTGGGCGAGGCAGCGACGGTCCGCGATCGTCACCTCGGTCACTACGTCCGCCTGGCCGAGGCAGCAGGCGACCACCTCCGAAGCCACGAGGCCGCGACGTGGCTGGCTCGGCTCGACGACGAACTGCCGAACCTGCGGGCTGCGATGGACTGGGCACTGACGTCGCGCCAGCCCGACCAGCAGCTTCGCATCAGCGGATCGCTGCTCGTGTACTGGATCCTGCGCAGCATCTACGCGGAGATCCGGCTGCGGATGCTCGCCGCTCTGGAGGCTGCGACGGGCGACGACGCGGTTCGCGCCCGGGCACTGTCCGCGGCGGCCCTCGTGAGCGTGATGGCGGGGGAGAACCGCCTGGCCCAGGCCCTCGCGCGCGAGGGTGTGGACATCAGCCGGAGGCTCGGCGACGAGCGGTCCCTCCAGGCGTGTCTGCTGTACCTGGGATGGGCGAGCCTCTTCGTCGGCGAGTCCGGACTCGACCACCTCGACGAGGCACTGGCCATCGCCGACGACCTCGACGACCCGCTCCTCCGACGCCTCGCCTGGTTCTACGGGGCCGTCGCCCGGGCGGAGCTGTCGAGCCTCGACGCCGCCGATCCCTGGTTCGACCGGACGCTGACCGCCGCCACCGAGGCCGGCGACGCGTACGCAGTCGGCGTGGGGTGCTTCTTCCGGGGGGCGGCCAGCTTCGAGCACGGGCGTCTGGTGGAAGCTGCCGAGCTGCTCGACCGCGCGGTCGACGTCAACGCGAGCATCGGGAACGAGAGTTTCGTCGTGTTCGCCGCGAGTGCGCGGGCGTACGTCGCTGCCCTCCGCGGGGACGTCGAGAGCGCCACGAGGCAGGTGGACGAGATCCGGGACGTCGCGCACCGCATCGGCAGCCAGGCGGGGCTGTTCGCGGAGGCGATGGAGGGTGGTGTCCTGTTGATGCGTGGCGAGCTGGCGGCGGCGGTTGTCCTGCTGGCTGACACGGCGGACCGCATGCGGGCCGCGGGGAACCTCGCCGCGGCTGCCATCTGCCTGTGGCTCGAGGCGGAAGCAGCGGCCTTGTGCGGCGATGTCTCGACCGCTCGGTCGGCGGTCGAGCAGTCGCAGGAGATGAGCGATCGAGGCGGGTTCCGCTGGTCCGAGGCCAACTCGCGGCGGGTCGCCGGGCGACTGGCTCTGCTCGAGGGCGACGTCGCGCGAGCGGCCGAGCTGCTCCACGACGCGCTGGACGTCTTCGTCGACCGTCGCGACCCGCTCGGGACCGTATGGGTGCTCGAGGCGCTGGCGGAAGTCACGTTGGCGAGCCAGGACCACGAACGAGGCGTCCGGCTCCTGGCGGCGGCCGACGCGGAGTCCGGGCGGAGGGACTTCGCCCGACCCGGCCCCTACGAGGATGTGCTCGCGCGGGTGCTCGACCAGGCCCGCTCCGCACTGGGGGACGAGGGCTTCCGAGCCGCTTGGGAGGACGGCGGGCGCGTGTCCCTGGAAGCGGCCGTCGCCTACGCGCGGCGTGGCATCTCATCCAGGTCCACCGAACAGGACCACTCGGCCGGGTGAGGTAGCGAGCCCCTGGGGGTGCCATGGTGGATCCCATGGTGATCCAACCAGGACGGGGTCATGCGACGCGTCAACGATCCGATGGCGCAGCGACTGCGGGATCTACCGACCGCGGTGCGGTGCAAGTGCGAGCGCCAGCGGCAACGAGCGGAATTGAAGAGTTGGGTGCGCGGTCGTGTACCCAGCGCTTCAGGCTCGGTCGCCTGCGCGAAGGCGGTCATCAGGGGCTGCTTCCTCGGACGGCGCTCCGAACGACAGGTCCGCCCTGTCGGCGAAGGTCGTGCCCGCGTACCAGCCTTCGCGGTCGCTCGCGGTCGGTGCGACCGAGCTCAGCTCGGGGAACGTCGCCTCGGCGGCTGCGCGGGTCGCGTCCTCGCGGGCGGCCAGGATCGGCACGAGCGCGTGCGACGTGTCTGCGGCCGCGACCGTCGCGTCCACCGTGGCTTGCAGCCGGTGGCCGATCCGGACCGCGAACGCGACCAGGAACGAGCGGCGGAAGCGCGTCGTGCGGCTGCGTCCGCTGTGATCGCGCCTGGGGCCCTCGCGCTGCAGCGCCGCCGTTGCCTGCACCAGCAACGAGGTGAACAGCTCGTCGACGGCATCGAGCTCGTCGTCGAAGCCGAACGCCGTCGCGAACCCGAGGTCCTTCGACCACACCGCGCGGCAGCCGTTCGCCTCGGCGATGCTGTGCAGCAGCAGCACCTTCGCCTCGGCGTAGGGGTCCTCGATCCCGATGCGGCGGCCGCCCGGTTCCTCCTCGGCGGCGCGGTCGCTCGACGCGAGCAGGGCACGGTCGATGCGGTGGCGCGCCATCAGCTCCTGCGCCTTGGCCGTGAACGCCTCGGCCTCGGCCTCGAAGGTGGTCGCCTCGGCCTTGGCGAGCAGGGCGCGCACCTTCGCGAGCACGTTCGCTGGCAGCGAGCCCCTCGGCCCCTCGGCCTGCCGGTCCCACGCATCCGGAGGGTCCACCAGCCGTGGGAGGACAGGCAGGCCACCGAGCAGCCCCGACAGCCGCACTGCCACGCCGATGACATCGGACCACTGGCCTCCGAGCTGGAGCAGGTAGGGCCGGCGCTGGTCCCAGTCGCGGGTCGCCTCGACCTCGTCGAGCTGAGCCATCCAGCGGGGTGCGACCCGTGCGCCCAGGTCGGCGTACTGGGTGGCCTGCTGCGCCATCACCCACCGGGCCAGCACCGCCTCGCGCGATCCGAGGTGGCGTGTCACGACACGATGCAGGTCGGCGGGCTGCCACCCGTGCTGCCAGAGACGGGCGACGTGCTGCTCCAGGACGTCGGCCACGGCCAACGCCACCACGGGCGGAGGGTCGTCGGTCAGCGAGGCGATGATCCGGCGCACGGCGTCCTGGTTGCCGCCTCGTTGCGCGGCGGCCGCGGCGACGAAGCGTTCGGCGGGCGGGCGCGGAGGCGGCCAGCTCGGACCTCGGGCAGCGCCCCTGGTGGCGCCAGCCGCGGCGCCAGCGGCGGCCCCTGTGGTGGTGCCCGCGGTGCCGCCCGTGGTTGTGCCCGTGGTTGTGCCCGTGGTGGTGCGCGCAGGGCCGGGTCGCGGCTGTCGCCGGGCCCGGGCCCGCGCCTTGGCGGCGCGGCGTTGACGGTTGTTCTTCCCCATGCGGCGACCCTACCGAGGCAACGTGCCGCCCCGACGAAACCGTTCCGCCCCACTGTGGACAACCGCCGCCCCCGGCGTCGCAGGCGAGCGGCGGCTGGCGACGTTGAAGCGTTGGGTGCGCTGTCGTGTACCCAACTCTTCAGTCCCGGTCACCTCCGACGCTCCCACGACCACGGCGCGGTCGAGCGGTGGGCCGCCGACGGAGCCGCTCAGCTCCCGTAGGCGGTGCTCGACGTGCGCCGGAAGGTCCGGTCGAGGATCACGTTGACCAGGGCCGGCACACCCTCTGCCACGGCGGCGTGGCCGCGCTCGATCGCCGGCCGCAGATCCTCGACCCGCTCGACCCGCTCGCCGTGGCCGCCCAGCGCCTCGACGACCTGTTCGTAGCGGGTCTCCTGGGACAGGTCCTGGGCGACCATCCCCTCGGCGCCGTAGGCCCGCTCGTGGAACGCCTTCATCTCGCCCCACGCACCGTCGTTGCCGATGATCCCGAGGAACGGCAGCCCGTTGCGGACCGCGGAGTCGTACTCGAACCCGTTGAACCCGAACGACCCGTCGCCGAACACCACCGTGACCTGGCGATCGGGCCGCAGGAGCCGCGCCGCCAGGGCGAACGGCGCCCCGACACCCAGGCAGCCGAACGGTCCCGGATCCATCCAGTGGCCGGGCACGTCCGTGCGCACGAAGCCGGCGGTCAGGGCGACGATGTCCCCGCCGTCCCCGATCACGACCCCGTCAGGGTCCAGGGCCGCGGCGACCTCGCGGGCGAAGCGCAGCGGGTGGATCGGCGACGCATCGCTGGAGGCCGCCTCGTCGCGGGCCGCGGTCCGGCCCGCCTCCTCCTCGCGCAACGTCGTGAGCCAGCTCGTGGGAGCCGTCTGCCCGAACGTGCCGGCGTGCTCCACCAGCGCGTCGAGGAAGCGGCCGATGTCGGAGACCGCACCCAGGGCGACCGACCGGTTGTGGCCGATGCGGTCGGGCTGGGGGTCCACGTGCACGACGCGGACGTCGTCGGCGTAGCCCTCGCCCTGACCGAACCCGAGCCGGAAGTCGAAGTCGATGCCCAGCGCGATGATCAGGTCGGCGTGGCGCAGGGCGTGCCTGCGCGTCAGCGCGAACAGGTTGGGATGGTCGGACGGCACGATCCCGCGCGACATCCCGTTGACGTACAAGGGTGCGCCTGCGGTCTCGACGAACGTGTGCAGCGGGTCCCAGGCGCGCGCCCAGTACGTGCCCGATCCCGACAGCACGACCGGGCGCGAGGCCTCGGCCAGGAGCTTGGCGGTCTGGACGACGACGTCGGGATCGGGTCCGGCCAGGTGCGTGAAGCGGTTGCGGTCCGGGATGACGTAGGCGTTCTCGTCGGCGCCGCCCATCAGCACGTCCATCGGCAGGTCGATCAGGACCGGCCCCATCCGCGGCGTCAGGGCGTGCCGGACGGCGACGTCGAACACCTCGCGCAGGCGCCGCGACTCGCCGACGGTGCCGGCCCACTTGGTGACGGGACGCAGCAACTCCACCTGCGGGGCGTCCTGGAGCGCCCCCATGCCTTCGAGCCCGAGCGGGTTGCGCCCCGCGAGCAGGACCATGGGGGAGTTGGCGTAGTACGCGTTGGCGGCGCCGGTGATGGCGTCGGTGAGGCCGGGACCCGCGGTCACGGCGGCCACGCCGGGACGCAACGTGAGGCGTGCGTAGGCGTCGGCCGCGTGGGCCGCCGCCTGCTCGTGGCGCACGTCCACCACCCGGATGCCCTCGTCCACGCAGCCGTCGTACAGCGCCGAGATGTGGCCGCCCGTCAACGTGAAGACGGTGTCGACGCCCTCGGCCCGTAGCTGGCGGGCCAACGCCTGGCCACCGTGCATCCAGGTCCCACCCGTCATGCCGTGCTCCGTGTCACGTCAGTCGCCCGGGACGCGAACGCGGCCACGCCTGAACCTGCGTCGGTCCCCGCACCGATCATTCCACATCGGCGGCCCTCGGGCACATCGGCCGGCCATCGGGAGCCTGCACCCGGTGCGGGGCGCGTTCGATGTGCATCAGTCCATCAGTCCATCTCGGCCGCGAGGATCTCGAACAGGATCGGGTGCTGGGGATGTCGTAGCAGCTCCTGGCGGGCCCGCAGCTCGGTCAGCGTCCACCAGCGCAGCGACACGTGGGTGTCGTTCTCGACATCCTCGACGACCGGCCGTCGCGGTCGAAGCGGGTCGACACGGACGTGGAAGATGCGCTGGTGCTGGATGACGGGGTAGCCGATGTGCGATCCGTTCAGCGTGTGCTCGAGCACCATCGGACCCACGTCGACCTCGTCGATCCCGGTCTCCTCGAGGACCTCGCGGCGTAGCGCTGCGACGTCGTCCTCGCCGGGCTCGATGCCGCCGCCCGGCATCACGAGGAACCTCCCCCGCTCGGGCTTGGCCGGATCCTCGACCTCGAGCAGCAGGGCGCGGCCGCGGCCGTCGGTGATCAGGCCACGGACGGCCCGGCGTTCCAGGGGCACGAGCCCGTCGTCGCTGGACAGCATCAGCGCGACCGCGTGGGGGACGTTCACGACGACGTGGTCGGGCTGGCCGTCGGCGGTGGGCCAGTCGCGTCCGAGCGCGAGCCACGCCGTCGTCAGCCCGACGCCGGCGCCGCCGAGGATGTCGGCCTCCGGGTTGTCGCCGACCATCCACCCGCCAGCCAGTGGGCGACCGGCGCGTTCCGCGGCGATCTCGAACAGCTTCGGGTCGGGCTTGCGCGCCCCCTCGACCTCGGACACGACCGCCGTGTCCACGAGTTCGTCGAGCCCCGCTGCCCGGATCTTGTCGAGCTGGTTGGGGGAGCCGTTGGTCACGATGCCGATCCGCCACTCGGCTCGACGGAGCACCCGCAGAGCCTCGCGCACCAACCGGCTGATCCGGTGTCGGGAGGTCAGGTCGGCGTAGAAGCGGCTGACCGTCGCGCCGACGTCGAGGTCCAGCCCGAAGCGGCGGTTGATCGCTCGGATCATGACGTGCTTGTCGCCATAGCCGTCGGCATCCAGCTCGGCCAGAAACCCGACGGCCTGGTCCGGCAGCCCGTGGGTCGCGGCGAAGTCCACGGCCCAGCCGCGGAAGAACGCGTCCCGGTCGGTCAGGGTGCGGTCCAGGTCGAACAGTGCGAGGCGGTTCACCACGGCGACCACCCTACTCACGGGCCCGGCATGTGCTCGCGGCCCGTACCTGGCAGACTGGGGCGCCAACCAGCCGGTTGGCATCCGACGGAGCAGGGGTGCGCGATGCTGACGGCGGTCGTGGGTCTGAACTGGGGCGACGAGGGCAAGGGCAAGGTGGTCGATCGCCTGGCCGCCGGCGCCGATCTGGTGGTGCGGTTCCAGGGCGGCAACAACGCCGGCCACACCATCGTGACCGACCAGGGCACGTTCAAGCTGCACCTGGTCCCGTCGGGGGTGTTCCAGCCGCAGACCACCAACCTGCTGGGCCCGGGTTGCGTGGTCAACCTCGAGGCGTTCGCCGGCGAGCTGGACGAGCTCGAGCGGGCCGGGGTGGACACGTCACGGGTGCTGGTGTCCGAGCGTGCCGCGGTCGTGTTCGATTTCCACCGCTGGTTCGACATCGCCGAGGAGGAACGGCTGGGGGCCCGCCAGTACGGCTCGACCCGCCGCGGCATCGCCCCGGCGTACGGCGACCGGGCGATGAAGAAGACCCTGCTGGTCGGCGAGCTGTTCGATGACAAGCACCTGGCTGAGCGGCTGGAGCTGATCGCCGGCTGGGCCGACCTGCGCGCCCGCACGCTGTACGACGGCCCCGGCGTGCTGGTCGACGAGGTCCACGAGTGGATCCGTGAGTTCCGCGAGCCGTTGCGGGGCCGTGTCGTCGACACCGGCCGGCTGCTCCGGGAGGCCGCCCGCGAGGACCGCCAGGTACTGTTCGAGGCGCAGCTCGGTGCCATGCGCGACCTGATCTACGGCATCTACCCCTACACGACCTCCAGCAACTGCCTGGCCGCCTACGCGTCACTCGGTGGTGGCGCACCCGAGCTCCAGCTCGATCAGGTGGTCGGCGTCGTCAAGGCCTACGCGAGCTGTGTCGGGGCCGGGCCGTTCGTCACCGAGTTCGGCCCCGAGGTCGCTGACCCGTTGCGCGAGCGGTGGGGCGAGTTCGGCGCGGCCACGGGCCGACCCCGCCGGCTGGGTCACTTCGATGCGTTCGCCACGCGGTACGGCGCCACCATCCAGGGTGCGACGGCGCTGGCGTTGACCAACCTCGATCAACTGTCCGGCACCGGGCCGTTGCAGGTCTGCGTCGGCTACCGGATCGACGGCCGGGATCTGGACACCTTCCCGGTCGGGGACCTGCACCGGGTGGAGCCGGTCTACGAGCAGGCCGGGGGCTGGGACGACGACCTCACCGGCATCCGCCGTTACGAGGATCTGCCCGCTCCTGCGCGGGGCTACGTCGAGGCGGTCGAGCACCACGTCGGCGTGCCGGTGGACCTGGTCTCGGTCGGCCCCCACCGGGACCAGACCGTCGTGCGCTGACCCGGCCAACCACGTCAGCCCGCCGGCCGCGGACACCTTGACCGGAGCGGCCCGTTGCGAGGCCAGGGGGGACGCCGCACGGCACGTGCGTGTGCGATCCTGGCGTGCAACCGCGGACGGGGGCGCGACGTCCCACACGCCGACCGACCAGGAGGTCGCGATGCGGAGCACCGTGCTCACCGCCGTGCTCGTCGTGCTCGCGGTGGGCGCAAGCGGGTGCGACCGGCTGCGCGGTCTGCCCGACGGGCAACCGCGGGCGTGCACCCTGATCGGGTGCGAGAACGCTCTGACGTTCCAGCTCACCGACGTGGATCTGCGGGCCGGCGTCACGTACGACGTGGAGGTGTGCGTCGACGACTCCTGCACACGCGCGGACGTCGTCGTGCCACCTGCGGGGGACGGCGCGCCCGTCGGTGCGCGCGTGGGCCAGCTCTACGTCGATCCCGAGTCGGATCAGATCCAGCGGCTCGGGCAGCTCGGGCTCGAGGGCGACCTGTCGGGGGTCCACGAGGTGTCGCTGGAGGTCCGCGACGAAGCCGGTGAGCTCCTTGTCGCGACCCGCGGCGAGACCGGCTTCGAGCGCAGCGAGCCCAACGGCGAGGGCTGCCCGCCGGTCTGCTGGGCCGCCACCGTCGAGGTCTGATTCCCGTCGAGGTCCCGACGCCGGGGGACGCACGCCACCTAGCCCCAATACCGTTAAGTTAGAACCACATCTGTGTTATTCTTCCGGTTGACGACCGGGAGGACGTATGCCGCGGGCGGGGTGGGTGAAGCCGCAGACGGATCAGCGGCTGTCGGATCATGTGGCGTTGGGGGTGTTGACGGCGAC
>DASWKO010000263.1:0-8711 GCA_036396595.1 Nitriliruptorales bacterium
CACCAGGCGCCTCCATGAGGGTGCGTCGCTGTCGCAGGTGACCGCCGAGGTCTCGGCCGCCTTCGAGCTCGAGATCACGCTGCTGCCCGCCACCGACGATCCGGTCGAGACGCGGATCGAGACCACCGACGGCCGCGACCTGCACTTCCAGGAGTACTGGGTCGGCGAGCACGCGGCCCCCGAGGTCGCCAAGGTGCGCCTGGCCGGTGCCGACGTCGCCACCCCCGCGCCCGGGGTGCTCGAGGTCATCGCCGGCGCCGACGCGGTGCTGGTCTGCCCCAGCAACCCGGTGGTGTCGATCGGGACCATCCTCCAGGTGCCGGGGATCACGTCGGCGCTGCGCGCGACCGAAGCTCCCGTCGTGGGCGTGTCCCCGATCGTCGGCGGGCGGGTCGTGCGGGGAATGGCGGACAGGCTGCTGCCGGCCATCGGAGCCGAGACCTCGGCGCTGGGGGTCGCACGCCACTACGCCGACTGGCTGGACGGTTGGATCGTGGACCAGCGTGATGCGCGGCTCGTCCCGGCGGTCGAGGAGCTCGGGCTGGTGTGCCGGGCGACCGACACGATGATGGACGACGTCGACGTGGCGGTGCGGCTGGCGCGGACCGTGCTCGATCTCGCGTCGGAGCTGCGGTGACGCGGCTGGAGGTCGTCGCGCTGCCGTGCGACGTCGAGGTCGTCGAGGGCGACGACCTGGCCGAGCTGGTCCTGAAGGCCTGCGAGGCCCAGGGCGTGGCGCTCACCGACGGCGACGTGCTGTGCGTCGCCCAGAAGGTCGTGAGCAAGGCCGAGGGTGCGGTCCTCGCCGCGCCCCCGGGTGACGACGTCCACACCGTGCGGCGCCAGGTCGCCGCCGACCAGGCCGTGCGGGTGGTCGCGGACGCACCGTGGGTGCTGGTGCTCGAGACCAGGCACGGCCTGGTCTGCGCCAACGCCGGCGTGGACGCCAGCAACCTCCCCGACGGCTGGCTCGCCCTGCTCCCAGAGGACCCGGACGGCTCCGCCCACGCGCTACGTGTCGCGCTGGAGGCAGCGACCGGCGCGCGGCTCGGCGTCATCGTCACGGACACGTTCGGGCGGCCGTGGCGGCTGGGTCAGACCGATGTGGCCATCGGCGCCTCGGGCGTGGCCGTGGTCCGCGACGAGCGTGGGGGCGCAGACCGGTTCGGTCACACCCTGGAGGTGACCGAGGCGGCCGTGGCGGACGAGCTCGCAGGCGCAGCCGACCTGGTGCGTTGCAAGGCCGACGGGACCCCGTTCGTGCTCGTGCGGGGCGCGGGCGTGCTGGGTGACGGGACGGCGGCCGACCTGGTCCGGGACTCGGACCTGGATCTGTTCCGCGTCGCAGGGCCACGCGCGGTGCTCGCCGGCCTGGCCGACGGTCCGACGGTCCGACCCGCGCCGGTCGAGGTACTGGAGGGGCTGGCCGCGACGGCCGTCACCCACGCCGCGGAGGCAGCCCCGGCACCGGTCCGGCTGCGCACCACCAGCGAGGGGCTGGTGCTGGAGAGCGCCTCCGCGGGGCACGACCTGGAGGCAGGCGTGCTTCTGGCTGCTGCGCGCATCGCGGCGCACACCTCCGGCTGGGCCACGAGCTGGCAGCCCGAGCCGGCCCGCAGCGACGAGAGCGGCTGGCGGCAGCACGGCCTGCTCCGCATCGGGCGCCCCGGGTGACCGACCCGGGAAACGCCGGGGGTATCATCCGCGACCGCACCCGCCATCGAACCCCAGGAGCACGGCGTGGCCGACGAACGCCTGACCAGTGCCGAGCGCCGTGAGCAGGCACGCGCCGAACGACGCCGCAAGGAGGCTGACGAGGCCGCCCGTGCGAGCCGCCGCCGGCTCACGTCGATCGTCGTGGGTCTGGTCATCACGGCGTTCGTCACGTGGGTGCTGTGGCTGGCGTTCTCTGGTGGTCCGGGCGACATCGAGACCCCGCAGGTCGTGGACCCCGCCGCCGCCTCCGATGCCCGCGAGGCCGCGGGGTGCGAGCCGATGCCGGTCGACCTCAGCGGCACCGCCACCCACTTCGCCCCGGCCGAGGCACCCCCCGCCGACGCGCTCTACACGCTGCGACCGACCGCGAGCGGCCCACACTTCGAGCGGCCGTCCTCACCCGGCGTCTACCGCAACGGCATGGACGAGCGCGGGTCGACCCACGCCATGGAGCACGGCGCCGTGGTCCTCTGGTGGGACCCCGATGTCGCGCCGAGCGGCAGCGTCGACGAGATCACCGACCTCGCGGAGCTGCTGAATGCCAACGGGTTCGGCAATCCGCGGACCGGTGCGGGCATCTTCGCCGCCGCCTTCGAGGGCGCGTTCACCTCGGGCAAGCCGATCGCGCTGCGGGCCTGGGGCGCCGCCCTGGACTGCGACACCTGGGACCGGGTCGTGGCCGAGGCGTTCGTGGTCGACCACTACGGCAGCCACGGCATCTCGCCGGAGCGCACGCTCGGTCCCTACCCAGAGGACGTGCTGATCTTCGGGCCCGGCGCCGAGCAGACCGAGTCCCCCGACGGTGGCCTGGGCGTCGTGCCGCCCGAGGACGGCGGCGGTGACGGCGAGGGCATGGAGGTCGACGGCAGCGACCCCACCGAGGAGCCGACGGACGAGGCCACCGGCGACGCGACGGAGTAGCGAGGATCGAGGGGTTCACGAACCGGGTGGAGGTGGTTGCCTGGCGGTCTGCGGGCGTACTGGTGTCCCGCCGGGACAGGTCGTGGTCCTCGGCGATGTGCACCGGCCGGCAACAGGCTTGGCAGGTGACGGTGGTGTGCGCGGTCGCGTCGCAGGCCAGCATCTGCACGGTGGCGATGTCGATGGTCCCGAGATACTGTTAGGCGCATCTGGTACATCACGGTGGGGACGAGGTGCTCGAGGTCGGGCTGATCGCGGTCGGCGTCCTGATCGCGCTCTGGGGCGTCATGGCCGCCCTGGCGGGGCGGCTGCCTCCGGGGCTGCTGAAGGAAGCCGTGGGGTTCCTGCCGAACTGCGTGACGATGCTGCGCCGGCTGCGGCGCGACCCCCGGGTCCCTCGGAGTGCGAAGGTCGCGGTCGCGGTCGCGATCGCCTGGGTAGTGTCGCCGATCGACCTCATCCCCGAGTTCCTCCCGGTGATCGGTCCCCTGGACGACGTGGTCGCGGTGGTGCTGCTGCTCCGCTTCGCCGCCACGCGGACCCCGGTCGAGGCGATCACCGATGCGTGGCCGGGCGAGCCAGCGGTGCTGGACCGGTTGCTCGGACCCGCGCGACGGAGTCAGGCCCCCGTCAGCGACAACCAGCCTCCGGGTTGAAGACGCGTCCGTCCGCATCGGCGGGGATGGTCGCGGCGGTGAACCGCAGCTCGTACCGCTGGTTGAAGTGTGCGAGGATCGCGTACTCCTCCCGACCCTCGCGGCGGCACGGCCGGTCGCCGCAGACGGAGGTCGGCCACGCGACCCGGATCTCGGTCGCGGTCACGCCCGTGGCGGTGGCTGCTGGGCGGTGACGGCGTCGGGCACCTCGGCGCTGCCCTCACATCCCGGGTCGCCGGCGTCTCCACGCCGACGGTCGCTCACCGGCAGCCCGCCTCGGGATCGAACAGCAGATCGTCAGCATCGGCCGCGACGGCGGCGGCGGTGAACCGTGCGCCGTCGCCCACGTAGCAGAGCTGGCCGGCCGCGAGTCCCGCCTGCTCCTCCTCGACAGGCGGGTTGCGCCACCACGCCAAGCCGAAGTCGGACGTGAACGTGTGGTCAACCGGACCGAACCCGACGGCCGGCTGGTACCACCGCGGCTGGCCGACGCCGGGGTTGGGGAAGGCCAGCCCTGTCAGCGCGCCGGCGAACGTCTGCGGGGTGAGGTCGGGACCCGCCCACTGGATCCCCGCGGCCAGGATCAGGAACTGCGCGTACCAGTCGTAGGCCTCGGTCAGCCGCTCGAGGTCGCTGGTGTAGAAGGGGAAGTCGCGGTCCTCCTCCTTCAGGACCGTGAACCAGTACTGGTCGTCGGTCGGGTAGTCGGTGGATGGACCGGGGTTCAGGTCCGGAGGTTGACGTAACGCTGGCACGAGCCCGAACACGTGCCCTCGCTGCTCGCGATCCATGTCGTCGAACTGGTCACCACGCGATGGGGTGCCGAACCCGGCCAGCAGCCACTCGGGCTGGTAGCCGATCGCCTGTGCGCTGTCGCCGAAGAACCGGGTCTTGGTCGGGTTCTGGCCGCACGCGCACAGCACCGTCGTGACACCGTCGTCCTGAAACCGCCGCAACAACGCCTCGCGATCGGCCGTGCCCGGGTCGGCCCCGATCTCGCGCACGACGTAGGGCGCGCCGCACGCATCCATGGTGGCGACGAGGGTCCCGACCTCGACCCGACGGCCCGACAACGTGTCCTGGACGATCCCGAACCGCCGCACCTGACCTGACACGTCCGGCCCGCCGTGCTGCGCGGGGCGACCCACGAGCGCGCGGCAGATGAGCGCGCCGGTCGCGTCCAGTGCTTCCTCGGTTCCCGGGTGCACGCCCCACACGTACGGGTGGAGCGCCTGGTAGACGCCTCGTTCGTCGACGGGGCCCATCGCGGGGTCGAACGCGACAATGGCGTGACCGGCAACGGCCCGGTAGAAGGGCTCCGCGCCGCTGCGGTACTGCAGGACCGCGAAGGGCTCGATCGCGGCGACCTCGCCGGCGAACGCCCGCTGCGACTCGGGTGCGTCGCGGTCGCTGGAGCCGCCCACGGGCACCTCGACGAGATCCAACCGCCGCCCGTACAGCTCGTAGTGCTTCTCGACGTGCGCCGCGAACGCGCTGACGACACGCATGTCCTCGCCGCACTGGTTGGGGACCTGCCGGAAGCAGCCTCCGATCGGGGCCGGGACGGCGATGCGGATGGCTTCGCCGGTCACGCCCGCGGAGGTGGCACCGCCGTTGTCACCCACGAAGCGCTCGCCGATGCACGGTGCCGACTGGGGGTCCTGCGTCTGACGGGCACCCCCGGGCCCGTTGACGCACGGCCAGAACTGCGCGGCCGAACCCGGCTCCCCAGCGCCGACGGACGGGGCGACGGACGGCTCGCTGTCGGGTCCGGACCCCACCGCCTCGCACCCCTCGTCGCCCGGGGCGCAGTCGCCCTCGCCTCCTGCGCCCTCGCCGAACCGCGACGACTGCTCGACCCGTTCGACCTCGACCTGCTCCTGCGGGGCCGGGGCGACCTCGGCCAGCGGCGGCGTCGAGGGCGGCGGCGAGGACAGCGCGAACGTCAGCGCGAACGCCACCAGCACGACCGACACGACGCCGAACACCAGCGGCACGCCCCGCCCGCGCCCCGGAGGTTGCACCAACCGTCCGGCATCCCGCTGCAACGGTTCAGCCTTCATCGGCATCCTGCCTCCGGGTCGAAGAACATCGTGTCGGCGCCCGGCGGTAGCGTGTCCGCCCCGAACCGCTGCCCGTCGCCCACGTAGCAGTAGCTACCGGGGTACCTCCGGGCCTGCTCCTCGGCCTCCGACGAGAGCTGCCACCAGGTCAGTGCGAAGTCGGAGTTGAACGTGTGGTCGCCCGGTCCGAAGCCGACCGACGGTTGCCACCACGGCGCCTGGCCGGCGCCGCGGCTGGGGAACGCCTGGCGCTCGAGTCCGGTCCCGAACGCCTCGGGCGTGAGCTCGGGACCGGCGGCCTGGATCCCCGACGACAGGACGAGGAGCTGCGCGTAGTACGCGTACGCGCTCTCGATGCGTGCCAGCGACGACCGGTCGAAGCGGAGATCGGGGTCCTGCTCGGTCGCCGCCTGGTACCAGTACTGCTCCTCGAGGGAGGTCCGGCCGCCCACGCTCTGCGACACCTGCCGCAGCCCGGGCTCCAGCCCGAACACGTGACCACGTTGCGCTCGCGACGTGATCTTGTGCGCACGGGAGGGCGAGGCGTGGTCGCCCAGCCCGTGGGTCAACAGCTCGGGCTCGTAACCAGCCTCGTCCGCGGCCTTCGCGAGCCACCCCACGCTCTGGACGCAGACGCAGGTGACGGTGGTCACTTCGTCGGCCTGGAGGCGCTGGATCAGCAGGTCGACGTCGGCGTCACGGTCGACGTCGTACACGAGGTGGTCGGCGCCGCAGGCCTCGAGACGCGCCAGCAGCGCCCTTGCCTCGGTGGTGCGCCCCGGCCAGCGCTGCACCACGACGCCGAAGCGCCGTGGGGTGCCGGAGACGTCCGGGCCGCCGTGGCTGGCGGGGTGGCCCGCGAGCGCCCCACACACCAGCCTCCCCGTGGCTTCCAGCGCCTGCTCGACCGCCGGGTACAGCCCCCAGACGTGCGGGTGCAGCGCGGCGTAGGTGGTCGTCATCATGGGGGCGCTGCCGATGTCGATCGCGACCACGCCCCGCGCCGCCAGCTCGCGGTAGAACGGCTCGGACCCGCTGATGTAGTGGAGGACCGCGAACGGGGCGACGGTCTCGGCGATCTCGACCGCGTAGGCGCGCTCCACCTCGGGACCGCCTGCCTGAGGGCGGGGTACCGGCACCAGCTCGAGCGACCTCCCGTAGAGCTCGTAGTACTGCTCGAAGTGACGCACGAACGCCTGGAGCGCCCGGCGGGCGTTGACATCCGTGTCGCCCTCGTTGGTGATCCACTCGGGCTCCAGCGGCGGCCACGGCACCGCGATGCGCACGGCGTCGCGGGTCACGCCCGTCCACGTCACCCCACTGTTGTCGCCCTCGAACACGGTCGGCAGGCAGGCCGGCGACTGCGGGTCGGAGGTCTGGGTGCGTGCGCCCGCGACCCCATAGCAGGGTCGGGACGTGGCGTGCGAGGCGTCGGGGTCCGCAGTCGGCTCCGGCGGGGCGCTCGTGCCGGCGGCCGTCCCCACCGAAGCGCCCTCACAGCCGACGTCACCCGCGACGCAGTCGGCCTCACCGCCCTGGCCCGCGCCGAACTGCGAGCTCTGCTCGACGCGCTCGACCTCGACCTGCTCCTGCGGTGCCGGGGCGACCTCGGCCAGCGGCGGCGTGGAAGGCGGTGGCGAACTCAGCGCGAACGTCAGCGCCCCGGCGACCAGCACCAGCGACAGCACCCCGTACAGCGCCGGCACGCCCCGCCCACGCCGGCCGCGCCCCCGCGAAGGTTGAACCGTTGATGCCGCATCCGGCAAGGTTGCTTCAACCTTCCCGGCCGGGCGAGGCGTGCGCGCGATCATCGGCAACCCGCCTCGGGATCGAAGAACAACTCGTCCACGTCGGCGGGCACCGCCCCGGCGCGGAAGCGGGTACCGCCCCCCACGTAGCACATGTCGCCGAAGTCGGTCCGCGCCTCCCAAGCCGCGTCGTCGGGATCACGCCACCACATCAGCGCGAAGTCGGAGTTGAAGCCGTGATCGGCCGGTCCGAAGCCGACGCTGGGCTGGTACCAGGGCGCCTCGCCGACCCCGGGGTTGGGGTAGTCCAACCCGACGAGAGCGTCAGCGAGCGTCTGGGGCGTCAGGTCCGGACCCGCCCACTGCACGCCCGACGCGAGCACCAGCAGGCTCGCGTAGTAGTCGTAGTAGTCGTCGTACTGGGCGGCCGAAGGCTCGAACGAGGGATCGACCTCGCGGGCGGCGTGGAACCAGAACTGCTCCTCGAGGCGCTGGCCGGTCAGCCGTGCCCGCTCGGGGCGGCGCAGGTTGGCGTCGACGCCGAAGACGTGCTTCATCTGCTCGCGAACCTCGTTGTTCGGTTGCGCCCCGCTGGAGTTGTCCACGTCCTTGTCTGTGATGCCGGGGAGGAACCACTCGGGGCGGAAGCCGATCGCCTCGGCGGCCTTGAGCGGCACGTCGGTGAGCCGCTCGCACGAGCACACGATGGTCGTGACGCCGTCCTGCTGCATCCGCCGCAGGAGCACGTCGAGCTGCTCGCCGGCGCGGACGTCGTCGCTTCGGTACACACCGTGGGCCGCCCCGCAGGCGCTGAGCGCGCTCGCCAGCCGATCGGCCGGGTAGCTCTGCCCACCGTCGGGGTCGAACTCCTCGATCAGCCCGAAGTGGCGCGCGCGGCCGGCGACGTCCACCCCGCCGTGGCGCGCCGGTCGCCCCGCCAACGCCTGGCACAACAGCTCGCCGACGGCCGTGTGGGTCTCGTCCAACGAGGGGTGGACGGCCCAGACGTAGGGGTGCAGCCGGTCAAGGGTGCTCGCCGGGTAGCGGCCGATCCCGCGGTCGCCGAGCAGCGAGACGATGCCACGCTCGGCCAGCTCCTCCTGGTACTGGCCCAGCTTGCGCAGCGGCAGCGAGGCGAACACGTCCTGCGCGGCAACGTCCTGCGCCACTGCCCGCTGGGCCGCCGGGTCCCCGAGCGAGCTCGCCGCGAACTCGACCTCGACGACCACGAACCGGCGCCCGAAGAGCATGTAGTGCTGGTTGACGTGCTCGACGAACAGCGCGATCGCGTCCTGCGCCCGTCGCTGGTCGTCGTTCTCGATGTCGGGAACGGGCAGCGCGACGCGGATCTCCTCAGCCGTCACGCCCTGCCAGGTCGCCCCACCGTTGTCACCCTGGAACACCTCGGATCGGCACGGAGGCGACTGCGGGTCCTCGGTCTGGCGCGGGCCACCAGACCCGTTGACACACCCGAGGTACGCAGACCGGTCGACGTCCGCAGGCGTCGGTTGCGGGGCGGTGACGTCTGTCTGGGCGGCCGGCTGCTCCTGCCCGACGCCCTCGCAGTCGACCCCGACCTCGCAGTCGCCCTCCCCGGCGCCCTCGCC